>NZ_CP040297.1:3044062-3377500 GCF_013393945.1 Nostoc sp. TCL26-01 | reverse complement strand
CGCTCTTCGCCAGGTCTTCTTTTCTCATCAGCCCCTTGACTCTACGTCTCCAGGGGCTTTTGGTTTTTATCCTTTATTTCTTTGGTACTTCTCCTTCCTATTAACCTCCGTTAGTTTCAACAGGGTTTTTTGCTGAGATGGAGACAGAATATCGCTTTTTTGCAGCACTCCGTAGATACTGCTTATCGGCAATTGAATCTCAACTATTGCCTTCTACGTTTTCTGGTTCTTTGGCATACAATACCTAACCCTGCCACAATAGTGATCGCAGGCTTTGAGTATACCCACCAGTGAACGCACCTACTACCAACCCATCAGCCCAAACCCAATCACGTAAAGCAGATCACATCCGCATCTGTTTAGAGGAAGACGTGCAGTGTCACGAAATCACCAATGGACTGGAACGCTATCGTTTTAGCCATTGTTGTTTACCCGAAATCAACCGCAATGACATTGATATCAGCACGACTTTTTTCGGTAAACGCCTGAATGCACCGTTGTTGATTTCTTCTATGACTGGGGGAACGGAACAAGCGAAAATGATTAATGAGCGTTTAGCTGAAGTCGCACAAAACTACAAATTAGCAATGGGTGTCGGTTCCCAACGAGTAGCGGTAGAAAAACCCCAAGTAGTTGATACTTTTGCTATCCGCAAGTATGCACCAGATGTGTTGCTGTTTGCCAATGTGGGGGCGGTGCAGCTTAACTATAAATACAGTTTGGATGAATGTCTGCGAATCATCGATATGCTTGAGGCAGATGCTTTGATTTTACACCTCAACCCTCTACAAGAGTGCATTCAACCAAGAGGTGATGTTAACTTTCAAGGATTGCTTGACAAGATAAATAAATTATGCAGTCAATTATCAGTGCCGGTCATTGCGAAGGAAGTAGGCAATGGCATCTCAGCCACAATGGCAGAAAAGCTGATAAATGCAGGAGTACAAGCAATTGATGTTGCTGGTGCAGGGGGTACTTCTTGGGCAAAGGTAGAAGGGGAACGGGCGGAAAATCCTTTGCAACGGCGCTTGGGGAGAACATTTGCTGATTGGGGTTTACCGACGGCAGAGTGTATTATTGGTGTAAGAGCGATCGCTCCCCACGTTCCCCTGATTGCTTCTGGTGGTTTGCGTCATGGTTTAGATGTAGCTAAAGCGATCGCACTAGGGGCGGATATTGCTGGTTTGGCTATGCCCTTTCTCCAAGCTGCCGTAGAATCATCAGCCGCGTTGCATGACTTAGCTGAAGTATTAATTGCCGAAATCATCACAGTATTATTTTGCACCGGCAACACTACTTTGCAACAGTTAAAACACTCAAATACTTTACAAAGTCTACAATAGATAAGTCTGCTGTCATCACCATGACCAATGACCAATGACTAATGACTAATAACTAATAACTAATGACTAACTTTTTTAAACAAACTCTTGCCAGCTTGGTAGGGACTTTATTAGGACTGATTATTTTTGCTGGTGTTGGGACTACAGGACTTTTATTACTGTTGTTTGCGGCTGCTAGTTCTAAAGAGACAGGGCCAGTAGTCAAAGATCAGTCAGTGGTAGTGTTTGACTTAGCAATGAATATTACCGATAGAGAACCCTCTGCTAGCGAAGAACTACAAAATAGAATTTCCGGTGTAGAAGTAGAACGAATGACACTTCGCAGTGTTCTCGATAGTCTAGAAAAAGCCCGACTTGATCCGCGTATTGTCGCTGTTTATCTAGATGGTACAAGAGCAGGCGGAGCTAGTACCCTTGGTTATGCTTCCCTCAAAGAAATTCGCAAAGCTTTAGAAGAGTTTCGCAAATCGGGTAAGAAAGTCATTGCCTATAGTATGGATTGGAGTGAGAAAGAATATTATCTCAGTTCCGTTGCAGATACCGTGGCATTGAATCCATTGGGAGCAATGGAAATCAACGGTTTGAGTAGTCAACCCATGTTCCTCGCTGGCGCATTACAAAAATACGGCATTGGTGTGCAGGTGGTGCGAGTCGGCAAATTCAAGGGAGCAGTGGAACAGTATGTGCTAGACAAACTCAGTCCAGAAAACCGCGAACAAACACAGCAATTGTTGAATGATGTCTGGTCAGAATGGCGGACTACAGTAGGCAATAGCCGGAAAATTAACCCGCAAAACTTGCAAGCGATCGCTGATAATCAGGCATTATTAGAAGCAACAGCTGCTAAAACCAACGGTTTAGTAGATCAGGTAGTCTACAACGATCAAATAGTAGCCGATTTAAAAAAAATCACAGGTAGTGACGACAAAACCAATACATTTAAACAAATTAGTCTGAGTAAATATGCTGAATCTTCTGGTAAAAATCGCTCTAGACAAAAGAATTCGCCCAATCAGATTGCCATAGTTTATGCCGAGGGTGATATTGTTGATGGTAAGGGAGAAGATGGGCAAGTAGGAGGCGATCGCTTTGCCAAAATCTTCAATAAAATCAGACAAGATAAAAATATTAAAGCAGTTGTTTTAAGAATTAACAGTCCTGGCGGGAGTGCTTCAGCAGCTGAGGTGATGCAGCGAGAAGTCAGGCTAACTCGTGAGATAAAACCTGTTGTTGTTTCTATGGGTGATGTCGCCGCCTCCGGTGGTTACTGGATAGCTAGCGACTCTAACCGCATTTTTGCCGAACCCAATACCATTACAGGTTCTATTGGTGTTTTTGGTATTTTATTCAATGGACAAAAACTAGCCAATGACAATGGTATTACCTGGGATGTTGTCAAAACAGCCAATTATGCTGACACGCAAACTATTGCTCGACCAAAATCACCCCAAGAGTTAGCAATTTACCAACGTAGCGTCAATCGGATTTATAATTTATTTATTAACAAAGTCGCTCAAGGTCGAAAATTACCAGAACAAAAAGTAGCAGAGATAGCTCAAGGTAGAGTTTGGTCTGGTGTCGCTGCTAAACAAATCGGTTTAGTCGATGAAATTGGCGGTTTGGATGCGGCTATAGAATACGCTGCAAAAGCAGGCAAACTAGATAAAGATTGGCAGTTAAAAGAATATCCCAAAGAAAGCACTTTTGAAGAACGGTTTTTTGGGCAAGCTGTTGAAGAAATTAGTACCGCTTTAGGGATAGAAAAAATAGCCTCTCAATCTAAAAATCCTTTGACAACTGAACTCCAAAAACTAGAACAAGAAATTGCCATCTTTCAAAGAATGAACGATCCTCAAGGTATTTATGCCAGATTACCTTTCAACTTAAATATTGATTAGACATCTCCAACAATGCGGTAGGGACAATACCCTGCATTTCTCACAAAACGGTAGGGGCGGGTTCACAAAGGAAGCTTCAATCATTCACGAATATCTCGTTAACCCACCCCTACAGCCTCTGGACTTCGGTAATATGAGAGAAAATTGGGATAAACTTTGTGGAATCTCAACTAGCAATAGAACAAATAATCACAACTCTAGAACAGGATTTACCAACACTGTTTGAGAAGGATATATCCTATGATATTTATACAAATGATATATATTTTAGAGATCCAGTAAATCAATTTAAAGGTAAATTTAACTACCGCATTATATTTTGGACTTTAAGATTTCACGCGCGGCTATTTTTTACACAAATATACTTTGATTTACATGAAGTTAGTCATACAGATGAAGACATAATTTTAGCTAAATGGACAGTGAGAGGAACATTACGTGTTCCTTGGAAAGCGCAAATTTTTTTCAATGGTTATTCAACCTATAAACTCAACCCAGATAATTTAATCTATGAGCATATAGATACTTGGGATCGTCAACCAGGCGCAATTGTTCGCCAGTTTTGGCAAAAAGGATAAGTAGCAGCGATTATGAAATCAGTTATCAGTTATCAGTTATCAGTTATCAGTGAAGAGTCCTAAAGGCGTATGGTGGGGGATTTAAATCAGTTATCTGTTATCAGTCAACGCTGATTCAATTATGTTCACTGATAACTGTTCACTGTTAAAGTGGGGGACTTAAACCCAATTATCTTGACTGATAACTGTTTACTGATAACTGTTCACTGTTAAAAATCCCCCTTGTGAAGGAGGATTTAAGTATACTGTATCGTCACTTGCTAGGAAAAGAGGATAATATTCTAAGCAGTGAAGTATTTAGCTACTGGGTGATAGGTGATAATTGCTGTTGTAGACTGTTCTGGATAAAGTTGTTCACTTTCATCCATATACAAATTAATTCTGTTAGTCGCCAACAAATCTAACTGCTTGTATTGATCTTGAATATTTGGACAAGCAGGATAGCCAAAACTGTACCGTGAACCTTGATAGCGTTGTGCTAAAACATCTCGAATATTATCTGGTTCGTTAGCACCAAAACCTAACTCACGGCGAATTCTGGCGTGTGTCCACTCAGCTAGTGCTTCTGCTACCTGCACTGCCAAACCATGAAAATACAAATAATCAGTATATTGATTATTCGCAAACAGTTTTTGTGCAAATTCTGTAGCAATTTCTCCCACAGTCACCGCCTGCAAGGGAAAGACATCAACGATGCCTGATTCTTTTGGTGCAAAGAAATCGGCAATACACAGTTTCCTTGATGATTTTTGTCTGGGGAATACAAACTGAGTAATTTCTTTGGCATTGGGATTATTTGTGTTGTAAATATACAAAGTATTTCCTTCAGATTGACAAGGGAAATACCCATAAATGACTTGGGGATGCAAGAGGTTTTCAATAATGATTCGCTGTTTCCAATTTTCTAAAACTGGATAGACTTTCTCATCCAAAAACCCTTGATATTCTTCCTTAGATTGTTCTTTTGGTTTGCGGAATTGCCATTGTCCCGCAATCAAAGCTTGTAAATCTAAATACCAGAATATTTCTGACCAAGGAATATCATCAGGTTGTAATAATTTGGTTCCCCAGAATGGCGGTGTGGGACGTTCGATGTCTATGGCTACAGCTTCAGAACGTTGAGTGTCAATTTCAGTAGTCAGTGCTGAGTGGTGAGTGCTGAGTGGGTTTTTTAGCGTTTCTGACTGTTGCTTAGGAATTTCTGAGTTTTCAGTTTCTACTTCATCTAAGAAGCCTAGACAATCATCCCAATTATCAGATTTTTTGGCTGGCATTAATTTGTCCATAAAATGCAAGTCAGAAAAGGCATCTTTACCGTAGATGACTTTACCTTTGTAGGTGTTTTGACAATCTTGATGGACAAATTTGGGTGTCAGGGCTGCACCACCTAAAATGACTGGAACTGTGATGCCTTTTTCGTTAAAAACTTCCAAGTTTTCTTTCATGAAAGCAGTAGACTTGACCAGCAAACCACTCATGGCGATACAATCAGCTTGATGCTGTTCGTAAGCTTGAATGATGTTTTCTACTGATTGTTTAATTCCCAGGTTAATGACTTTATAGCCGTTGTTGGAGAGGATGATATCTACTAGATTTTTACCGATATCGTGGACATCGCCTTTCACCGTAGCGATGATGAAAGTACCTTTGGCATTGTTACCCGATGCTGATTTTTCCATGAAGGGTTCTAAATAGGCTACCGCCGCTTTCATGGTTTCCGCAGATTGCAATACGAAGGGTAACTGCATTTGTCCTGAACCAAACAACTCACCGACAACTTTCATCCCGTCTAGAAGAAAGGTGTTGATAATTTCTAGAGGAGGATATTTTTCTAAAGCTTTTGTCAGTTGTGCTTCTAAACCGATACGTTCACCGTCAATGATATGGCGTTTTAAACGTTCTTCGATGGGTAGGCTTTCATCTACGCCTTTATTACGTTTAGTTGTGACACCCTCAAATAGTTTGGTTAATTCCGTTAAGGGATCGTAGATGCAGATATCACCCTCAAATTGACGTTGATCATAAATTAACTGACGACAAACTTCTTGGTGGTGATCTGCGATTTTAGATAGTGGTAAAATTTTGCTAGCGCTAACGATCGCCCCATCCATACCAGCTCTGATCGCATCATGGAGAAACACTGAATTCAAGACAATCCGGGCTGCTTGGCTCAAACCAAAAGATATATTTGATACACCTAAAATGACGTGACATCCCGGCAATTCTTGGCGAATGCGGCGAATTGACTCGATAGTAGCCTTGCCATTTTCCCGATCTTCTTCAATCCCCGTAGAAATCGGTAGAGCTAGAGTATCAAAAAATATCTCATGAGCAGGAATCCCATATTCTACAGCTTGACGATAAGCACGCTGGGCAATTTGAAACTTTTTCTCAGCCGTCCGCGCCATGCCATCTTCGTCAATTGTCCCGATAACTACACCCGCGCCGTACTTCTTCGCCAACTCTAGAACTTTGAGAAAACGTGGTTCCCCGTCTTCATAGTTGGTGGAGTTTAAGAGACATTTACCACCAGCAACTTTTAACCCCGCCTCCATTTTTTCCCATTCGGTCGAGTCGAGCATTAACGGCAGTGTGACATTATTAACAATCCGTGAGACTAATTCACGCATATCCCGCACACCATCACGTCCCACATAATCGACGTTGACATCAAGAATGTGTGCGCCTTCCTTGACTTGCGATCGCGCCATTGATACTAGTCCGTCCCAATCTTCCGCATTCAGCAAATCGCGGCATTTTTTGGAACCACTAGCGTTCAGCCGTTCACCCACAATCAAGAAGGAATTATCCTGCTCATAGGGTTGTGTGGTATAAATCGATGCTGCTGCCGGTTCTAGACTGGGCTGCCTAACTTTTGGTTTTAAGTCTTTAGCAATTTCTGCCAATTGTTGAATGTGTTCTGGACGTGTCCCACAGCAACCCCCAATCACTTGGACACCCAAATCTTCAACAAAGTGCATCAATGCCATCCGTAATTCTAACGGTGTCAGGCGGTAGTGTGCTTGACCACCAACGTTTTCAGGCAAACCAGCGTTGGGAATACAAGAAACCACAAATGGCGAATGTTCAGCCAAATATTTGATGTGTGGTTTCATTAAGTCTGGGCCAGTCGCACAGTTCAAACCAAGAATATCAATAGGGTAAGGTTCTAAAATCGTCAACACAGCGCTGATTTCTGAACCTACCAGCATTGTTCCCATGCTTTCGACCGTCACCGATACCATCACTGGTATCCGTTCCCCCTTCTTGGCAAAGACTTCGGTAATGCCATTGAGCGCCGCTTTGATTTGCAGCACATCTTGACAAGTCTCGACAATAAATAAATCTACTCCACCATCAAACAATGCTTCGGCTTGTTCCGCAAAAGCAGTTTTCATCGTGTCAAAGTCAATGTGTCCCAAAGTTGGCAGTTTAGTTGTGGGGCCGATGGAACCTGCCACAAATCGGGGTTTTTCGGGTGTGGAAAATTCTGCCGCCACACTTTTAGCTAATTCGGCAGCTCTCTTGTTGAGATAGTATGTTTTGTCTGCCAAGTCATATTCTGCCAAGACAATCGACGTACTGCCAAATGTATCAGTTTCGATCACATCCGCACCCGCCGCCAGAAAATCGCGGTGAACCTTAGCGACGGCTTCAGGTCGAGAATGAACTAAGTATTCGTTACAACCTTCATACTCTGCACCGCCGAAATCCTCAGCAGTCAGGTTTTGTGTTTGCAGGTTAGTTCCCATTGCACCGTCAAAGACGATAACTGAGTGGTTGGGACTATGTAGGCGTTCAAGGAAAGGATGAGTCATATTTTCCTAGCAGAAATGAGGAAATGCAGTGAGTCTTGTAATACTCGACTTCATCTATTATTTTCCATGATTCTCAGAGTGTCGTTAGCTTTTAATTTAACCAAGTATGTTGAGGAGAGACGTTATACCAATTTCCTTTAAATGTAAACAGTAGAGACGTTGCATTGCCACCTCTGTCAGGATACATCCGTCAGAATACAGGAGTAGAATCGTTCAAATTCTCATATTTGATGAGTAAGCTAATATTCCTGAACCCTGATTAATTCTGACTTCTGACTCCTGGGTGCTGAATTCTTACCAACGTCTCTACATAATTTATGTGTATCATGATTAACGTGAAATGGTATTGGCCTAGCTTCCGGTGGTGTCCCTGATCAAAATTTGGCAAGATTGGTAGGGTATGTTAGCGCGACAGTGTAAAGTAGCCTCTATACTAATAGGCTGTGGGTTAGAGTTAACTGATGCTGTTGTAGACAAAGTTTCTCTAAGCGGAATTTTCCGCACGATTGCGACCAAAACGGCATAAACGCTATTTTTATTGAGAGTTGCGAAATTAAAATAGTTGTAGCCAGCTATAGAAAATACTTCAATAATTTTTTACTTTGCGTCCAAGGATTACAGTTCATGAAAGTTCTCAAAAGAGCCATTAAACCACAAACCTACATATCGTTTCTCTACATCTACCCAACGACTTGGGGGATTGCTGGTGATATTTGTCTAATCCGTGAATCTGTAGCTAATTCTGGTGTATCCAAATTTGTCGGTCATAAAATCCAACTAGCTTTGCCAAAAGGATTAGAACGCGATCGCGTGGCTAACTTTCCGGTGATTAAAGTTGCAGGTAACGTCGGCGAAGGACACCCCAAAGAACACCCCCATGAATGGGAGGCTTACGAAGGTGTCGATAGAGAATTAGCGATCGCTGCTCTCAAGCCTTGGGGATTCAAGTTAATTGAGCCTACAGATGAATTAGAGGCTAGAGGTTAGGGTGTGTTTTCAAAAAAGATAGTTCCACAATCCGTCTGGGCAATGAATGCTCCAGCAAATCTTTCTTTCTTGAGAGCAATTGCTCTCAACATACTGCGTCGAAATGGTTATCATTCCATCACAGTTGCCCAAAGATTTATCTCTCATCATATTGACAAACTTCTTACTCTTGTGGAATGAAACAGCCCTGCCCTTAAAAAGGGGGGAATCGAAATCAAAATCCCTCTTAAAAAGGGGGATTTTGAGGGATCTAAAAGTATTTGATACATTGCTAGAGGCTTTTCAAACATCCTCTAAAATTTATCTATTTATTCAGCAACGCCGGGAATTTCAATCACAAACTCCGTACCTTGACCAAGAGTAGAATTGCAGCTTAAAGTACCCTTGTGTTTTTCAGCAACAATTTGATAGCTAATTGATAAACCTAAACCTGTACCACTACCCACAGGTTTAGTAGTAAAAAATGGGTCAAAAATTTTCTGTTTTACTGCTTCCTTGATTCCCAACCCATTATCAATGATGCGAATTCGTAAATTATGGGAGTCTGTTAGTTCAGTACAAATGCGAATTGTCGGCTTGTAAGTTAGCGGATGATTAAACACTGACTCTTCTACAGCATCAATAGCATTACTGAGAATATTCATGAATACCTGATTCATTTGACTAGCATAACAATTGACTGCGGGAATTTGAGCATATTCTTTAATGACTGTAATTTCTGGACGGTCATTTTTATACTTGATTCGATGCTGCAAAATCATCAGGGTGTTGTCAATTCCTTCATGAATATCTACAGGTTTCATGTCGGATTCATCCAGACGTGAGAAATTGCGTAAGCCAATGACAATGTTACGAATGCGCGTACTACCCATTTTCATAGAATCGAGAATTTTGGGCAAGTCCACTACTAAGAAATTTATATCTATTTCTTCAGATTTTTCCTCAATGATTGCTGCAGGATGGGGATATTCTTGTTGATAAATAGCCATTAGTTCTAGTAAGCTTTTAACATACTCACTAGCATGACTAATATTACCATGAATAAAGTTAATGGGGTTATTAATTTCGTGAGCAATTCCCGCTACCATTTGCCCTAAAGAAGACATTTTTTCACTTTGTACTAGTTGAGTTTGCGTATATTGTAAATTTTGCAATGCTTGTTGTAAATGTTGATTGTTTTCATGTAATTCTTGGGTTCTAGATTCTACTTTTGCTTCTAAAGTATGGTTGTATTCTTCTAACTCTTGATTTGCTCGTGCTAAATTTTCGTAGAGGATAGCATTTTCTAGAGAGATCGCTGCTTGGGTAGTGAGGAGTTTGAGAATTTCGATGCGATCGCTCGTAAAGGCTCCTGTCGTTAAATCATTTTCTAAATACAGGATACCCAAGAATTTCCCTTGATTGACAATGGGAATACACAATAGACTCTGGGGTTGTTGCTCAATAACGTAGCGATCGCTAGCAAGAAAATTAATTTGTTTAGCATCGTCAGTGACAAAAATTTCTCTGGTACGTTTAACATAATTAATCAGATTATTTGGCACTTCTCGACTTAGTTCTATATTTTCTGATGGAAAGGTTGTTTGAATTTCTCCAAAGTTTTCACTGCTATTAATAGCCGCAACTTTTATTTTTAATTTATCACCTTTACTCAAAATCAAAACTGATTTGGAAGCACCAGCATTTTCCATGACAACTTGCATCAATGTAGACAACAATTGCTTGAGTTCAATTTCTCCAGAGAGTGCTTGTGAAGCTTTGACTACAGTAGCTAGGTCTAACAGATCGGAAATACTAGTATGTGAACTGAGGACAGTTGCATGAGTACTAGGTTGAGACAGAGTATTAGTTATGGAGTCTGTAATATTATGGCTAATAGGTTGAGTTTTCAGTTTTTCCTGCTGAATAATTAATGTGAGTAATTGGGGATAGCGTGTTTGTAAATCAGCAACTTTAGCTAAAGCACCCCAACGACTGTAACTATAATAAGCGTCGGTTAAATAAGTTTGAGCTATTTTATATCTACCCAATTCTAGGTAAAACTTTGCTGCTAGTTCATAAGCAAGTGCTGCTTCATTGATATACTCATTTTCTTGAGCGAGTGTAATAGCGCGATCGTAATTATCCATAGCAATCAGAAAATTACCTAGAACTCGATGATATTCTGCTTCTACTAAATAAAATTTATGTAGGTAATTCATGGGGCAATGATGCGCCCATTGCTGCATTTTCTCTTGATTAAGTACTACTTTATTCAGTATTGCTTGTTGTTCTGATGCAGCAGTCTCATCGTACAATGCCAAAGCTACTAGTGAGTAATAAAAATGAACTTGAGGGAAAACTACACTCCCTAAGCCACCATGTAAATATTTTTCTGCTTGTTGGATGTTTTCTCTTGCTTGATAATAGTTAGCTAACAAGTAATGAATTTGAGCTTTACAGAAATATAAATATAATAGACCTATGCCATCATTAGCGGCTAAATGTATTTTTAATCCTTGGGCTTCATCATAAGCTTCACCTGTTAAATCACCAGTATTTTCACTCCCGCCTAATAGATTTAAAACTGTTTGGTGATAAATATTATTCCATAATAATACCCGTTCTTGTTTGATGTGGCTAATATAATTACTATATTTGGCAATTTCTGGTTGTAACTGTGCAAGTTCTCTACCACTAAAATAAGCAGATAAAGTATAGTTTTGCAGTGAGAGTGCAGCAAATTCCAAATCACCAACAGCTAAAGCTTGAGAGTAAGTTTCTAAAAAATATGGGAATCTTGATTTGATGTGTTCCTTCCAATGACTAATATGAGAGTTGTAGGTGGCAACGATTTTAGTTTTAGCTGCCAAGTTATGAGAATTAGCAACTAAATTTAAAGCCAAGTTGCCAAATTTATATCCAGAGTCAATATCTCCCATGACTCCACAAAGCATAAATCCATAGATACCGTAAACAAATGCTGAAAGGGGAGAATTACCATATTGTAATGATAAATTTATTTGTTTAAAGCAAACTAAAGGCATGATTTCTGGTGCAGCTTGATAGAAAAATGTCACAGCACTAGATAATATCTGCATGATAGCTAATGGTTCTGCTGCTGTCATTTTGGGCAGATGAATTAAGTCTTCAATCTGTCTCCCAGCTAGATAATTGCGAGTTGTCTCCATTTTATTCTCTATATCTAGTGGAGTTGGGTTATTAGGGAAATTTACATCTAATAACTTGACAAAATTTAGAGCAATATCCACAGCTGCCAGTGCTTTATTTTGTGAACCATAAGCCTGAATTTTCAACTCATAAACTTTCACTGTGTCTAAAATATTATTTGCTTTTAGTAGCACTACTTCGATAAATTTTTCCATCTGTGACAAGCTGCCGTTTAAGTATGCTGCTTCGGCTGCTGTTGTATATAAATCGAGAGTCAGTTGATAGTGATTTTCCCAGCTATCATTTGTTAGCAGGTCAATACCAGTAGTTAAACACTTGATAGCAACTAAATAAGCTGTTGAGGCTAAAGCTCTAGTGCCAGCAATTAGATTCATCTGTGCTAAATTATATCGCTCCTCTATGATGGATTGAATGTCATAGGGCTGATTGAGAATCAACGGAATCGCTATATTTAATTGATTAACAATCTCAAAAATCTTATCTTCTCTTTCTGTGATTGGTGTATTATTTACAAGTAATTTCCCGATTTGCCAATGAATAGATTGCTTATGATTTTCGGGAATGCTATTATAGGCTGCTTGTTGGACGCGATCGTGAATAAATTGACACTTGGATGATTGATAATTAGCATGAGTCGAGGCTTTATTTTCCCAGTTGACTGTTGAGGAGTTACCTATTAACTGTTGCTCTTCAGATTTATAGTCTTGATCTAATAATCGATAAACTTCCGCTTGCGGTAAAATTATGCCTTCTACAACACCTATCCACAAGTCTGCAACTGTATCTCCCAGAGATTTTTCATAAACAATAGCCAGAGTATTTAAGTCAAATTGATTACCAATACAAGCAGCTAATTGTAAAACCTTTTGAGTTGATGGTGGTAATTTCATCAGTTGAATTTTCATAAATTCAACCACATCATCTGTTAATGCCAAAGTCTTGATCTGGGACATATCACACTGCCAATGACCAAGATGATGATTAAAACTGATGATTTGATCTTGATGGAGACACTTGAGAAACTGATGGATGAAAAAGGGATTTCCTTGAGTTTTACTAAATACAATTTGGCTCAGATGAATTGTCAAAGTATTATGACAACGCAAAACATCAGTAATCAAATTAGTTAGATCATTTTGCGTTAAAGGAGCCAAAGTTATAGTATGAATTGTTGCTCCTGTTTTGTAGATTTCCTGAATAGTTAGCTCTAAAGGATGAGATGAAAAAACTTCATTATCTCGATAAGCACCAATTAATAAGATATTCCTATTTTCCTTGTTTTCCTGTTCTGTTGTCTCAATAGATAAACAAGATTTTGTTTGACTCATTAATAGTTGAATCAATTTTAAAGAAGCAGTATCTGCCCATTGCAAATCATCCAAAAATATGACCAAAGGTCTTTTGTTACTAGTAAAGACTTGAATGAATTCTTGTAACAATAAATAAAACCGATTTTCCGCAGCACACCCAACAAGTTCGGATACCTTTGGCTGTTGACCAATGACTAGTTCCAATTCAGGAATAACATCAATAATAATTTGTGCTTGTTCACCTAAGACTGAGAGGATTTTAGTTTGCCATCGCTGAATTTGAGCATCAGGTTCACTTAAAATTTGTGCAATTAAATCACGCAATGCTTGGACTAATCCTGACAAAGGAATATCTCGTTGAAATTGGTCAAATTTACCTTTAATAAAGTAACTTCTTTGTCGGGCAATCGGTTTATGTACTTCATTTACTACCGCCGTTTTCCCAATACCAGAAAAGCCAGCAACTAAGACCATTTCGGTTTTCCCTTGGGTAACTCGGTCAAAAGCTGTGAGTAATATTTCTACTTCTCTTTGTCGTCCATAGAGTTTTTCGGGGATGAGAAATTGGTCGGATATATCCTGAGTTCCTAACTCAAATGGGACAATATCTCCTATATTTTCCCACTGCTGATAGCATCTTTCTAGATCATATCTGAGTCCATAAGCACTCTGATAACGATCTTCGGCATTTTTAGCCAGAAGTTTCATGACAATATCAGCAATAGCTTGGGGAATTCCTGCCCTATTTTGCAACGTGTTAGGCGTTTTAGCAATATGACAGTAAACTAACTCCATTGGGTCATTACTGATGAAAGGTAAATGTCCCGTCAAGAGTTCAAAAAAGGTGATACCTAAAGAATAAAAATCACTGCGGTAATCGATACCCCGATTCATTCTTCCGGTTTGTTCGGGAGAAATGTAAGCCAGAGTTCCTTCTAAAACATTGGGATTAACAATACAAGGAACTTCTCGTGGTAGTAGGGTGGCGATACTGAAGTCAATTAACTTGATTTCAAGTGTGTGGGGATTAATGAGAATATTTGCGGGTTTAATATCTTTATGAATGATGCGATCGCTATGCAGTCCCTCTAAAATAGTAGCTGTGGCTATGGCAATATGAAAGAATTCTTTGAGAGGTAGTGGGCTTCTCTCTTGCCATTCCTTGAGCGAAATCCCACCAAAGTCTTCCATCACCAACACGCAGCTATTGGCGTAGTTATCTAAGCTCAGTAGTTTTACTATACCAGGATGGTTGAGATTTTTGGCTAAGTTATATTGGTTGCGAAATTGGGCAATTTCATTAGCACTGGGATACTCACTTCGCATTAATTTCAGCACTACGGGCATTTGATCTTGTTCTCTGATGCCTCGATAAACTAAAGTTTTGCTACCTGAGTAAATTTGTTCAGTAAGATGATAACCAGGAATGAAAAATTTTGTATCTAATGATACTGTCATAGCCATTAATACTCACACACTTTTATCCATATGGAATAGTATGCCCATCGGCAATCTATAATCATCACTTATAAGATATGAAAATTGTTAGCTTAATTTGGCATTTCTTACAAAACGCTAGGGGCGGGTTCACGAGATATTCGTCAATGATGAAATTACCATCTCAGTACTGAGTGCTGAGTGCTGTAAAGCCCTTCTCTACGAGAGGCTACGCCAACGGGCATGGCTGCGCTTAGAGCAGTAGCGGGGCGTTTAGCTCGTGCTGAGTAAATTTAAAAAGGCGTAGGTTAGGTTAAGCGTAGTGCAACCCAACAGAGATCAGAAGAGATCAGAATGTTGGGTTACGCAAAGCCTCCACCCAACCTACAATTTTATTGCTACTTCTTTCTTAGTAAATGTGGGAAATCTATGATTTTTATTACGGTAATCTTGCCAAGATAAATAAGTTATGTATGATATATTTGGGAATTTAAATTTTGCCAAGAAATATCAATATTTAAGACATGATACTTTCTAATTTCCTTAATTTATCGGAGATATATTAAGTTAAAAAAGAGGCTAAAAAATAGCAATAATTGCTACAAGTTGAATTTTAAGAAATATCGTTTTTATTACAACTTTAAATTGCAGTTAGTCGCACAATGGGGGCAGAGAAACAATACTGTTTATTTGCGCTCGGAGACGACTAATAATGGTAGCGGTCGCAGAAAATGTTCAGCATCGGTTAACTGTCCAAACCGTAGAAATTGCCCCAAATACCACAGCGATTCGTTGTCTAGACTGGGATCGCGATCGCTTTGATATCGAATTCGGACTGCAAAATGGTACGACTTATAATTCATATCTAATTAGGGGCGAACAAACAGTTTTAATTGATACTTCTCACCAGAAGTTTCGCCAACTGTATTTAGATACACTCAAAGGTCTGATCAACCCCAAGGCTATTGATTATATTATTGTCAGTCATACAGAACCAGACCATAGTGGTTTGGTGGAAGATGTGCTGCAATTAGCACCAAGAGCGACTGTTTTAGCTTCTAAGATTGCTCTACAATTTTTAGAGGGTTTAGTACACGATCCTTTTTCTAAGCGGATTGTTAAGAGTGGCGATCGCATTGATATAGGCAAAGGTCACGAAATCGAATTTGTCAGTGCGCCTAACCTCCACTGGCCAGACACCATCTTTAGTTATGACCACAAAACCCAAACCATCTTCACTTGTGATGCTTTTGGGATGCACTTTTGCGATGAACGCACCTTTGATGAAGATTTAGAAGCGATTGAAGCTGACTTTAGATTTTACTATGACTGTCTCATGGGGCCTAATGCCCGTTCCCTGCTAAATGCGATGAAGCGGATGGGGGAATTAGGCAAGATTAACATCATCGCTAACGGTCACGGGCCACTGTTACACCATCATTTAGATGTGTTGACCGAGTGTTACCAAAGCTGGAGTCAAAGACAAGCCAAAGCAGAAACCACCGTCGGCTTATTTTACGTTGCCGATTATGGATATAGCAACCTACTTGGTCAAGCGATCGCTGAAGGTATCCAAAAAACTGGTGTCGGCGTGGAAATGATTGATCTGAGTACTGCCGAACTGCAAGAAATTCAAGAATTGGCAGGTAGAGCAGCTGGTTTAATCATTGGTATGCCTCCCACCACCTCGGTTGCAGCACAAGCCAGTATCAGTTCCTTGCTATCTGTAGTCAAGGATAAACAAGTCGTTGGTTTGTTTGAGTGTTTCGGGGGAGATGACGAACCCATTGATACCATTCGCCGCAAATTTATCGACTTGGGTGTGAAAGAAGCCTTCCCAGCGATTCGGATTAAAGAAGTTCCCAGCGCCTCTGCATATCAACTATGTGCGGAAGCAGGTACAGACTTGGGACAATTGCTGACACGGGAACGCAACATCAAGCAAATCAAATCTCTCGATGTCAACATGGAAAAGGCATTGGGACGAATTAGCAACGGCTTGTATATCGTCACCACCAAAAAAGGTGATGTTAGCAGCGCCATGTTAGCCTCCTGGGTCGCTCAAGCCAGCTTACAACCCTTGGGATTCACCATTGCCGTTGCCAAAGACCGGGCTATTGATAGCTTAATGCAAGCAGGCGATCGCTTTGTCCTCAATGTCTTAGAAGAAGGCAATTACCAAGAACTGAAAAAACAATTCCTCAAGCGCCTACATCCCGGTGCAGACCGCTTTACTGGTGTCAAGACCCAAATTGCCAAAAACGGTTCCCCCATCCTCACAGACGCTCTAGCATACATGGAATGTGAAGTCCAAAGTAGCCTAGAATGCAGCGACCACTGGATTCTTTACTGCACAGTTCAAGAAGGTCGTGTTTCCAAACCCGATGGACTCACCGCCGTACGTCACCGGAAGGTAGGCAATTATTACTAGGGGATAGGGGGGAATAGGCAATAGGCAATAGTCATTAGTCACTAGTCGTTAGTCACTAGTCGTTAGTCAGCACTCTCCGACTTGTGATACCAATTCACAAAAATCCTGATACATATAGCTTACTCGTTGGGTATTGTCCGCCCACCGTTAAAACGGTAGTCTCATAGCTTAAGTCCATTAAAATGGACTCTGATATTCAGTCCTCTTGAGAGGACTTTAGCTATGAGACAGGGATTTACAATCCCTGACGGACTGACGGACTCACGTATTTGTATCATTATTAAAGTGAAATGGTATGACTTGCGACTTCCACTCATCACTCAGCACGGGCTAAACGCCCCGCTACCGCTAACAGCACTCAGCACTCATCACTCCCTCACTCCTCCCCAATACCTATGGATTTCCGCCGCTTCATCGCATCCACTCAAAACTGGGCAAAGTCTACCCGGTTTTTCCATTTTTTTAACAAACCTCAAACAAAATCTATGAGCGATTCTAAGCCTCGTGATGTTCAAGTTTTGCCTGTGGCGACGAATACCAAAGTTTTACGAGCGCGTAGTTGGTCACGTCTGCGGTTTGAAATTGAATATGCTCTAGAAAGAGGTACTACCTCTAACTGTTATGTAATTGCAGGTGATAAAACAGCAGTGATTGACCCGCCTGGGGAAAGCTTCACGGCTATTTATTTGCAAGCATTGCAGCAGACGGTTGATTTGAAAAAATTGGATTATGTTATCCTGGGTCATTTTAGTCCCAACCGTGTCCCGACGCTGAAAACACTGCTGGAACTGGCTCCCCAAATTACTTTTGTTTGTTCCCTTCCTGGTGCAGCTAACCTGAAAGCAGCGTTCCCAGATGACAGCTTAAAGATATTAACAATGCGGGGGAAAGAAACCCTAGATTTAGGTAAGGGTCATGTTTTGAAGTTCTTACCAATTCCTAGCCCCCGTTGGCCGGAAGGACTTTGTACTTACGACGTACAAACCCAGATTCTCTACACAGATAAGTTGTTTGGGGCGCATATCTGCGGTGATGATGTGTTTGATGACAACTGGGAATCTTTTAAAGAAGACCAGCGTTATTACTACAACTGTTTGATGGCTCCCCATGCTGTTCATGTAGAAGCAGCGTTGGAAAAAATCTCTGACTATCAAGTGAGAATGTATGCAGTTGGTCACGGGCCTTTGGTACGTACCAGTTTAATGGCACTGACTCAAGCTTATGCCGACTGGAGTGTGGCCCAAAAAGACCGAGAGATTTCTGTGGCTTTGCTCTATGCTTCAGCTTATGGTAATACAGCCACTTTAGCTCAGGCGATCGCTCTCGGACTAACTAAAGGTGGGGTAGCTGTTAAATCTATCAACTGCGAATTTGCTAGCCCCGAAGAAATTCAAACCAATTTAGAACAAGCTGATGGCTTTCTCATTGGTTCTCCCACCATTGGTGGTCATGCACCTACCCCCATTCACACTGCTTTGGGGATTGTTCTCAAGGTGGGTGACAACAACAAACTAGCCGGGGTGTTTGGTTCCTACGGTTGGAGTGGTGAAGCTTTAGACATGATTGAAGGTAAACTGCGGGATGCTGGATATCGCTTTGGTGTTGACACTCTTAAGGTCAAATTTAAACCAGACGATGTTACCCTCAAGTTCTGTGAAGAAGTGGGGACAGATTTTGCCCAAACTCTGAAAAAAGCCAGAAAAATCCGCCTACCCCAACAAGCTGCAACACCTGTAGAACAAGCTGTTGGTCGGATTGTTGGTTCTGTGTGTGTAATTACAGCCAAACAAGGCGATGTATCTACGGGTATGCTTGGTTCTTGGGTATCTCAAGCCACCTTCAACCCTCCCGGTTTAACCGTAGCGATCGCCAAAGAACGAGCGATCGAATCTCTCATGTATCCTGGTGGTAAATTTGCCTTGAATATTCTCCCAGAAGGCAATCATCAGGAATACATGAAGCATTTCCGTAAGAGCTTTGCCCCAGGGGAAGAACGCTTTGCCAATTTCACCACCACGGAAGCTGAAAATGGCTGTATAGTCCTGGCTGATGCTCTAGCTTATGTGGAATGTTCAGTTAGTCAACGTCTGGAATGTGGCGACCATTGGGTAGTTTATGCTACTGTTGACAATGGTAAATTACTCAAGCCAGATGATGTAACTGCGGTGAATCACCGGAAAACAGGTACGCATTATTAACGTGATGTGAGTTCGACAAATCTTTTTTGACCTCTCCCCCAACCCCTCTCCGACACGGAGAGGGGAGTAAAACGTTATCCCTATAAATGTAGAGATGTTGCATTGCAACGTCTCTACAAATCATTTTGTGGGTAAACTGCCTTCGGATACGATATTTCCAGGGCCAGCCGTGACAATTACCAGATTCTCTGGCTTGATGAAATCTTGAATTGCTTGCTGGACATTAGCCATAGTTACGGCTTGGATGCGTTGGGGAAACTCTCGCAATTCTGATGTGGATAAACCCAAGACAGCATTATCTAAAATGATGCTCGATACATCGCTAGGATTAGCCAAATCTACAGGATAGCTATTCGTAATTGAGCGTTTAGCTGCGTTTAATTCTGCCTCAGTTATTCCTTGCTCACGTAACTGTTTGAGTAAAGCAATTGTACTGGCGATCGCTTGATCTGCATCTCCTGGTGCAGTCTGCATTTGAATCAAGAAGGGGCCAGGATTCACACCTGCGGCAAACCCACTGTAAATACCATAGGTTAAACCCAGGCGATCGCGCACTTCTGTACCCAAGCGGCTGGCTAAGGTATCACCACCCAAAATCTGATTGAGTACCAGTGCTGAGTAATAACGAGGATCTTTGCGAGAAATGGCGTTGTAACCCAGATAAGTCACAGCCTCAGCTTTACCGGGTATCACTTTGTTAATACGTGTCACAGTTGTCGGTGATGACACATTAGGTAGTTTCAAGACTGGTGGTTGACCGATGGCTTGCCATTTACCGAGAGATTGATTGAGTAACTCTTTTACCTCTACTGGGTCAAAGTCTCCTACTAAAGCGATCGTTGTGGTATCTGGGCGGTAATATTGCCGATAGAATCGTACCACAGCGTCACGATTGATACCCTTTAAACTCTCTTCTGTGGGGAAGCTATAAAAGGGATGATTTTCTGGGTAAATTGCCTGCTGAAATACCCGTCTTCCCAAGCCTTTAGGATCGTCTAGTTGGGCTTTGAGTCCAATTAATGCCCTTTGACGACTGAGTTCTAATTGGTCTTTGGGGAAGGAAGCATTTTGTAACACATCTGCCAAGGTTTGAATTAATATGGGCAAATTGGCAGATAATCCTTCACCACTAATACTCACACCTTCTCTGCCAGCACTAAAGCTTAAACTAGCACCTCTGTCTTCTAAAGTTTGT
The DNA here is from genome assembly GCF_013393945.1 of Nostoc sp. TCL26-01. Classification (NCBI taxonomy): domain Bacteria; kingdom Bacillati; phylum Cyanobacteriota; class Cyanophyceae; order Nostocales; family Nostocaceae; genus Nostoc; species Nostoc sp. TCL26-01. The sequence continues at coordinate 3,357,134 of NZ_CP040297.1, read as the reverse complement.
GCCAAAGTCAGAGCATTTTTCGTCCGCGTCCCATTTAATAAATTGCTAGCAGTGAGACTGGCTAGTCCTGCTTGTTGATTCCCATCGAACTCATTGCCGGCATTAATTTGTCCACTCAGATTCACTGTGGGGACACTATGATCAGGTAACAACAGTACACGCAAACCATTTGTCAGAGAAAACTGTTGTGGTAAAGATTGTTTGTTACTATCTGTAGTTGATGTAGCTGGAGGCAAGAATTTAGCCAGTTCTGCCGGATCGACAGGCTTACCGGGGTTGAAATTTTCCACATTCCGTCCAGAACCATTGCTAGAAGTTCCGGGTTTACCATCTAGTTGAGTTGGTTCAAAATAACCAATGGTTTGTTTGGCAGGATTGAGATAAGTTTTGGCGACACGTTGGATATCAGCTGGTGTGACTTTGGCGATCGCTGCCAAATATTTTTCCATATAATGATAGTCGCCCGCTACCGTTTGATTATAGGCTAATTGGCTGGCTTGACTGGTGATATCTTGATTACCCAAGACAAACACAGCTTGTAATTGTGTCTTCGCTCGATTCAATTCTGCAACAGTCACAGGTTGCTTTTGTAGTTCTAATAAAGATTTTTGCAGGACTTGGTTAATTTTCTCTAACTCTTGTCCCGGCGCTGCTGTGGCGTTAACTTCATACCACCCAGGTTCAATCAGTTCCGCCGCACCACCACTGACTGAACTAGCCAGTCCAGATTCTACCAATGCTTGATACAGTCTAGAACTCCGTCCACCTGTGAGAATGGCATCCATGACATCAATTGCCGGCACATCAGGATGGTTGACATCTGGTAAGGGATAAACTGTATGTAGTAGTGCAGCACTTCCCGGCTGTTTCAGCACGATAGGCGTTTGATTGGTTTTATTTGCTGAAGTTGGCGGAATTTTGTTATTTAAATTCCCCGTGTTGACCTTTTCTTGGCGAGGGACTTTCCCAAACGTCTGTTTAACAACCTTCAGGGCAGATGCAGTGTCAAAGTCCCCCGTAATTACCAAGGTAGCATTATCTGGGCTGTAATAAGTTTGATAGTAATTACGTACTTGTTCTAGTGTGAATTGTTCCACATCTGATTTTGTTCCACCTACAGGTAAACCATAGGCGCGGTTAGGGAAAGCAGCTTTCATCACTGCTCGATCTAGACGATAACTAGGTGAATTTTCGTAACCCTGCAACTCAGAAATTACTACCCGTTTTTCACTAGTTAGTTGTTCTGCACCAATGAGGGCATTTTTCATCCTGTCTGCTTCTAAGGTCAGCAGTGCTTCCAGTTTATCCCGTTGCACTGTCCCAAAATAAGCAGTTTGATCGTAGCTGGTAAAAGCATTAGACTGACTACCCAATGCACTAAATAACCGGCCAAATTGGACTGGGCGATCGCTAGTACCTTTAAACATTAAATGCTCAAGTTGGTGAGAAATGCCATTCTCTCCCTTTTTTTCATTCCGTGAGCCGACTTTGTACCAAACCTGCACACTCACCACTGGCGCTGTATGTACTTCTTTGGTAAGAACTGTTAAACCATTATCTAATAAATTTTTACGTACTCCTTGAGTCAAGGACAGACCAGATACAGGTGCAACCGTGGGTGTAGGTGTTGCTGCATTGGTGAAACTACCCGCTACAGGCAAGATACTCAAAAGGAGGCTAAGAAAAAAGCCTATCAGCATATATAAACGAAGCTTCATAAGCGTTTTACATTTTTAAGTTATCAAATTTGGGCATGAGAAGTCAGAAGTTAATTACTTCCTATTTCCCCATTAGCCACTTCCCACTCATTACCGTTTATCAGTGTAACGAGCGATCGCCCTCATCGTCTTGGCTAACTTGTGTAAAGTTTATAGACTAGCTGTGTCAAAAAAAGGTATGAAGTGCAGAGTCTCAGAGCATTTCACGTTAATCATGATACATATAAGTTATCTAGAGACGTTACAATGCAACGTCTCTCTGAAGAGTTGGTAATAATGTATTATTCTTTAGGACAGGTTTATGACAGTCTTAAATTATTAGTTGCATAAAACTATCTACCAAATCCATTAATCAGAAAGCCCGTGACGAGGATTGAACTCGTGACCTCACCCTTACCAAGGGTGTGCTCTACCACTGAGCCACACGGGCGAATTTTTTGATAATTCTAGATTTTGAACTTGAATAAAATTCAAAATCTAAAATTGCAGGTGGGCCGGGCTGGATTTGAACCAGCGTAGGCGCAAACCAACGGATTTACAGTCCGTCTCCATTAACCACTCGGACACCGACCCGTGTGTCCCACGATTTACAATATTAACAGCCTATTTTGGAAATTGCAAGGGGAAAAGAAAAGTTTTTTGCTGAGAGCAACAGAGTTTGTGGCAGAACCCTGTTGCTAATAATTAACTAGAACTTACGGTCTGAACTAAAAAACCATAAAAGAGGGTGGCATAGTAAACAGTGAACAGTGAACGTTGATTAACTGGTAACGGAAAGGGGGCTTGTACCAAGATTTTTGTTGATTAACTGGTAACTGATTTGGTCAACAGTCCAAAGTCAATTGACTATTGACCATTGACTATTGACCATTGACTATTGACCATTGACTATTGACCATTGACCATTGACCATTGACTATTGACACTTAGTTACACTGCGTAAGTTCTATCAACTGATCAGTTCTCCAGTTTCTTGCAGGGAGTGGAGGCGACGGTAAATGCCTTCATGACGTAAGAGTTCGTCGTGGCTACCGACTTCCACAATCTTTCCTTGATCGAGGACGACAATCTGATCTGCTTCCCGGACTGTACTTAAACGGTGAGCAATAACGATTGTGGTACAAGTTCCTTGAATTGATCGCATCGCTAATTGAATTGCCCGTTCTGACTCGTAATCTAGACTAGAGGTAGCCTCGTCAAAAATCAGCACATCTGGTTCTACTAGCAAGGCTCTAGCAATTCCTAAACGCTGTCTTTGTCCACCAGACAATCTCACACCACGTTCCCCAACCACAGTGTAATAACCTTGGGGTAGTTGTTGGACTACTTCATCAACTCTGGCAATCCGACAGGCTTCTTGCACCTCGGCAAAGGTAGCATCAGGTCTACCATATGTCAAATTACTTAAGACAGTACCGTTAAAAACGTCTACTTCTTGGTGAACGATCGCCAGCCGTCGTCTATACTTACCTACGTTCAAGGTGCGAATATCTTGTCCATCAATCAGAATTTGTCCCGATTGTGGTTCAAAATAACGCAACAGGAGTTTAACTAAGGTAGACTTACCAGAACCAGAACGTCCTACTAACGCCACCGTCTGATACGGTTCAATCAACAAGTTGATATCTTCTAACACTTTGCGGTGAGGATCATAACCAAAACTCAGATGAGAAAACTCAACTTTGCCAGTAAATTTATAAGGTGATGCTATTAAATCATCTTTGTCTAAAACACTGGCTGCATCATCGCTGACGGGTTCTTGTAAAAACTCATGAAACCGGATCATAGACGAATAACGACGGGCAAAAACTTCTCCCAGGGTACTAATTGGTTCTAATTCCGCATATGCCATGCTAGAAAGAGTTAAAGTCATGACAAAATTACCCAGAGAAACCCTACCATCTACAGTTGCGGCTAGAGTCAATCCCAAAACAATAAATACGCAAAACTGAATTACAGTTTTTTGCCAAGTCAGCAGGTTAACATAACCTTTGTGAATGCGATAATCGACTACTTTGATTTCCCGATTTAACCGGACTGTTTGGCGTTTTAATTCTTTGGTTTCTGTGGCAAAAGCTTTGACTGTTTTGATATTAGTAATTAATTCAGAAGTACGGCTTTCGGTATCTTCAGAGTATTTATCTAATTTGCTCTCATGCCATATTAACCGTTGTAGTTTTCTTAAGCTAAATCCCAGAATGACTACAAAGGAAATCAAATACAAAATCGCAATTCGCCATTCAATGACTAAGATAAATACAAAAATTCCCAATACCCGAAACAATTTAGGAATCAATTGTCCAGCCATTTCGGGATATGACCAAGTGTGGTTAGCAATACCTCTAGCAACTCGTCCGGAAATCCGTCCGGGGTTATTTACATCATAAAATTCTAAGGGAAGAGTGAGAATTTTTTCGATTGTAGTTTGGGTTTTATTCCGACGTGATCTCAGAGCTATATCCCAATGAAACCAACTAGTTAGCCAAGGCTGTGTGGGAGCTTTGACTACGGTGACAAGGAAAATTAACCCTAGCAATACCCCTAAAGATAGAGATTTACTAACTGGATAATTAGTCAAGTCAGCAAAAAATGCGATCGCTCTTGTTAAAGGTTTATCCAACGGTTGATTAGACAAAACATTCAAAATCTGCCCAATCGCATAAGGAACAACCAAATCCACAATCTCGTATATGCAGGATGCTGTAATACTAAAAAGACTCAGCTTCCAGTCAGGACGAAAATAGTTGAGAATATCTCCAAATTTAGCCATGATGCACACTGCCCAAAAGCACGAGCGTTAGCCGAGAGTTTTTATACTACACAAGCATTACAATTGTAGTCAATAGCCTAATTATTAAATCACCCATTCGGGTGAGTTGAGTAGATAATTGATTAGTTTGGCGGGAAAAATTCTAGACGATAGCGATAAAGTGCTACTGGGCGAGAACCTGCGGTAAAGTAATCTGGATCTTGGGGTGAAAGGTAGACAGCAGTAACTTGATCTGCTTCAATAGCTGGAGATAATGTAGACAATTTATGGTAAGCGGTAGTAGATTCAACTGAATTTAAGTAAGGAACCGAACCGCCTTTAAATAATTGTTGAAAAACTTCCGTAGTGATGTATTTCCCCTCCGATGTGGTTTCTGTAGCCCTAGCTGTGACTATGGAAACCAATTGCCGTTCACCACGTAAAAATGTAATTTGCCGATTTGGTGAATCTGGATCTATTTTTACAGATAACACAGCTTCATTGCCTAAATAAGCCCTAGCTAAATTCAAGCTGTTAAAGGCTCTATCCGCTACCAAAAATGGGGAATTAGTATCTATCTTAGGAATGATTTTTAAGCTAACATTAGGTAACTTCTCTTTGACAAACCGGACTGTAAAACTCACAGGTTGATTTAATTGTCGGCGATTCCCTGCAAATCCTGGTGTGACAATATCTGGTGCTAAAGGTGCAGCTAAATCTACTAAAGTACTCGTTACTTGCCAAGTTCCCGCCATCCATTCAGGGTAAACCAAATCTCCCTTGGCTGGTTGCACAGAAGTTAACTTTTCCCACTGGGGAAAATTAGCCAAGCGTGCAGATAACTCACCTGCTATGGCGTTATTACTCCAGCCTAAAATCAAGATAACGCTTAAGCAAAAACTCCAGATTACTTGCATACTTCACAATCACATTGATACCTAGTTCTTTAAAGTGCATTAGTACGTTGGTTGGAGGCTTTGCGTAATTCAACCTACTGATGAACTATTTTAGCCCGATCGCGCCACTACAGAAATTTTATTTTTTTACTTTATAAATAACCTTTGCGTTTCAGCCAATGGGTTGTGATTAAGTAGTGCAGAATTCTATATCTTTTTGTAAGTTTTTGTTTAAATGTCTTATCTGCTATTGCATCTTCACTTTTTCTTTGCGAATATATTGACAAAAATTTTTGAGGAAGCACTACTATGAAATTTCATTCAGCATCAGTCGGTATTGGTCTTAGTGTCGTCAGTAATTTATTTTTAGTTAATTCCTTATCAATTCCTCTATTCAATTCATCACAAGTATTAGCTCAAGAGGTGGCTACTTTATGCCCTCTCCCTGCTGATATTGCTGTGACGTTTCTCGATTCAAAATGTGAAGCAGTCAAACTCAACCAACCAAAAACTTTTTATCGCTACTATAGTAGTGATCAGAATAAATATGGTCGATATCTGACAACTGATAAATATAAAAACAATGTAGACGTTATCAGAAATTTAGCTTTGAACCAAGCATGGGGTAACAAAGCAACTATTAGACTCAAAGTAACTTTGCCAGCAGGAACAACAGTTTATCAAGGGATTGTAGCTCCACAAACTCCGGCACAATGTTATCCGGGGGGTGGACAACAGACTTTTATTCAAGATTCCAAAGATCCCAATATTAAATGGTCTCAAGGTAAAAATATCACTGTCCAAGAATTTGTTTGTCCACAAAACTAATGGAAAATAAAACAGAAGAGTTGATCAAACTAATCGACCAAGCAGTTAGTATTGCGGAAAATATACTCAATAATTCTGGCAATTCAGAGCGTTTAAGCAATTTAATCAATGTACTGCAATCTCTGAGAAATCAAGTATTAATGGGTCAGCTTGAACCATCAGGCGGCAACTTAACTCTGGGATTGGCTCGTGAAGTTGCTGATTGGATTGAGCCATTAAATTCACCATTACTAACAGCTGTAGGTGCGATAGAAGCGTACTATCAACAGTATTTTTAGAGGATGTTTGAAAAGTCTAAATTAAGAGGGTGTTTGAAAAGTTTCAGTAGGTATAAAAATGTCATTCTGACTGGAGCGGAGTGTCAGGAAGAATCTAGGTTTTGTGGCACATACCGAGATGTTTCATTCCGCTACGCTGCATTCAACATGACAAAGAAACAGACTTTTCAAACGTCCTCTAACATCAGATCCGGCGATTAGAAATCGCGCGCCACTTGCTACAAGTTGGGAAACCCGCCCAAAGTAGTGGCTTGGCTACACAGGCAAAACCACCTCCGTAGGTTGGAAATCCTTAATTTTACTTAGTCCGCGCAAGCAGACTTGGTTTGTGTAGTAGCGAATTATATTCGCCCAAAACTTTTAAAAATAAGAATCTCTACTGCAATTAATAACTTGCTGAAAAAATTTGTTGAGCAGTTAAATTTAATTCGGGAAATGTTGATGACTCTATACAGTCATTACCTTTAAACTGTTTACGACTGTATTCACCATCATCAGTTAAAGAGTAAACTGTGATTGTGGGCTGTTTGGGGTCGCCTATTAACACTTTGCTAGCCAATGCTGCATAATCCACGATCCAATACTCTTTAATACCCATTTCCTCATAATCAGCAAACTTTTTGTAATAATCATCTCTCCAGTTAGTACTGACTACTTCTATTACTAATGGTATTGATTCAGATTGAGTTACAATAGACTCTTTTTTCCATTGTGGTTCATTTATTAAATTAGGTAAATTTAATAAAGGGATATCTGGAAAATAACCAGATTTTTTATTTTCTGGTTTTACTAGTACAGTTTTTGGAATACCGTAATTAAGCTTAAGACGGTGACATTCGACCATGAATATTTTTACTAAAAACGCAATAATTTCTTCATGGTCGCCAGTCGGTAAAGGCATTTGGATAATTTCTCCATCATATAATTCGTAGCGAATATTTTCGGGTTGTGTTTCTAAAAACTCTAAAAATTCATCAAATGTGAATAGTTTTTGTAGAGATTGTGTCATATGAGAATCTGCTTTGATTACTAAAGTGATTTGCGTAGTCAGACATTAGTCATTAGTCATTAGTCAACAGTCAAATTATTTACTCCCTCACTTCCTCACTCAATTTAATGAAAGGCAATAGGGTTCTAGAAAATGAATATATACTGAGTTTTGTATGGGTCAGCGCAGGCTATATCAACAAAAATCAAATATGAGTCTTATAGCTGATTTTAGTGCTGGATTAAATTATATTCGCTCAATACTCTTAACTCTGGTGTCACAATGAAGATAAATGTTATCTTCTTTTGGCTATGTACTTAACTTGGTTGGACAACAACAGTTGGCTGTTGGAACTGAGTAACCAACGGATACTGATTGACCCTTGGCTAGTTGATTCGTTAGTATTTGCTAATTTAGACTGGTTGTTTAAAGGCGATCGCCTAAAAGAGTGTCCCATCCCGGAGAATATTGATTTAATTTTGCTATCTCAAGGTTTAGAAGACCACGCTCATCCACCAACGCTCAAGCAACTAGACCATAATATCCCAGTTGTCGCTTCTCCTAATGCGGCAAAAGTAGCTAAAGCTTTGGGTTACACAGATGTGACAACTTTAGCTCATGGTGAAAGTTTTCAGCTCAATCATCAAGTAGAATTTAGAGCTTTTCCTGGTTCTCCTATTGGCCCGACTCTGATAGAGAATAGTTATCTTCTCAAAGAACTGACCACTGGTTTAACCGTTTACTACGAACCCCACGGTTATCATTCGCCACAGTTAAAACTGTATGCACCAGTTGATGTTGTGATTACACCGATTGTTAACTTGAGTTTACCTTTGGTAGGGGCAATTATTAAAGGTAATCAAAGTGTATTAGAACTGGCACAGTGGTTAGAACCGCAAGTTATCTTACCTACAGCAGCTGGGGGAGATGTGAGATTTACGGGGTTAATAGCAAACTTGATCAATGTAGAAGGAAGTGTTGCAGATGTGCGTTTATCACTGGCGAAACACAATCTCTCTACACAGGTGTGGGAACCCAATCCAGGCGATCGCCTAGAATTATTACTAGAAAAGCGGACATTTGCTGTTTAGTCAGTTGGCCAGAAAATTTATTTTTTACTTGCGTATTTGCCAAGTCCTATTCTAATATGTCTAAGTTAGTGAGAATAGGTAGCAATAAGCTATGACATTTTCCGGCTACAATGTCGAGCAGCGTTCCAAAGAAATTAAGACTCTTAAGTCTTTTTTAACTTACAGTCTGGTTGGCTCAATGGTCTTGCATCTTGGCCTGTTGTCTTCCGGGTTGGCTAATTTACTGATACGAGTGCCACAAGGGGAAGATCAATCAATAGAAATAGCGATCGCTGATCCGGTAACGGAAGAAGCGGAAAAACCACCTAAAGAAATTTTGGCAGCAGAAAAACCTCCCAGCGTCAGTGGTGGCGGTGGTGGTGGTGGCTCTATTAGTGAAATTGCGTTGGCGACAGCCACTCCCTTGAGGAGTATCGCACCCAAGCCACAGGTTACGAAACAAGAGCCACCTGTGCAGAAGTTGGTAGAACGCTTTAAAGCTCCTCAAGTGCCACAGCAACCGGAAAAAAACATAGTTGAAAAAACGCAGCCAGTCAATGAGCTATCCCAAGAAGTTGCTACCCAACCACAATCACCAACAACTAATTCCCCAAATCAAAGTAGTGATAATTTAAGAAAACTTTTAAGCGGCTTGAGAAATTCTTCCAGTAGTCAAGAAAATATCTCAACTAGTTCTGGTCTTGGTATAGGTTCTCCCGGTGGTAATGGCATAGGCAATGGTTCCGGTAATGGCATAGGTTCTGGTAGCGGTAATGGTATTGGCAGTGGTTCCGGGAATGGCATAGGTTCTGGTAGCGGTAATGGTATTGGCAGTGGTTCGGGAAATACTTCAACTGTAGCCACCGCACCAACACCCCCAAAAATCACTACTGAATCCAATCCCAACAGATCAGTAAATGGTCGTGCAGCTTGCCGTGAATGTAATGTTAAGTATCCAGAATCGGCTAAACGGCAACGTGTGGAAGGTAGAGTCGAGGTTGCCGTTGATACTGATGCCCAAGGTAATGTTACTAATGTCAGAATTGCCAAATCCAGTGGCAATCGAGAATTAGACGAAGAAACCGCCAGACAAGCACGTAACTGGAAATTAAAACCTGTCGATGGTGGTAGACAAGGCGTGGCGATCGCTACTGAATTCGCTCTCCAAGGTTCACGACGATATCGTCAAGTCCAAGAACGTAAGCGACAAAGAGAAACCGAAGAGAACAACCAGCAGACAACAGCCAATACTAACAATACACAAGAAGCTCCTAGACAGAGACGCTTGCTAACTTCTACTAGTAATAATGTTTCCACTGATACCTCTAACGAAACCAGAGTTAGACGCAGACGCACATTAACAACCGAACTAACTTCTAATCCACAACAAAGCACAAATGTCAACTCATCAGTTACCAGAAGAGGAAATGTAAGAGAGTCTTTACGCCGACTTAGACGCGAGCAAACCGCAAATAATCCTGGATCTCAGAATACAAATCGGCGACGACGTAGAGAAAATAGTGCATCCTCTAGCCAAAACAAGTTACGGGCAACTTTACGTAGTTTACGTCAATCATCCCAGTCACAACCTGCACCTACAACTCAGGAATAAATATGAAAACTCCACTCAAAAACGAGTGGAGTTTTGAGGAATGAATATGGAAAAATAGAACTATTATTTGATTTTTGTTGGCGTAGCCTGTGCTTACACAAAAAAATCAGTACCCGTCAAGGAACTTCTTACAAGAGTGCCTATAGCCTATTCCCTATTGCCTACCTACACAAATTATTAGGCTGCGCCAAGCCGCGCTAACAGTCATCAAATCGGATTCCTATATGCTAACTTATACTAATTGGGAGATGTCAGAAGTTATAGCATTCTACTATAACTAAATATAGATATCTAATTGAGTATATTGATCAAAAATGTCAGATAAAACTCCATCCAAAAATAACGAATCATTTAATTCATCTAATAAAATCACAGGAACAGAAAAAAATCATAAGCTATCTGTTATGGAAGCTTTAGACGCATTGGTGGGAGTTGGTGCAGCAACAGCCAAGCAAACACAGAATTTGTTTGAACAAGGGACGCAAATTACAGGCAAAGTTATTGATAACTTAAGTCAAAATTGGCTGATTAGAAAGCTATCAGGGTTTCTCAATCTGAATTGGTTGATTGGGGCAACTGATAATGTAGATATAGAGAAATTAGAGGCAATAGTTAATAATCTCAAACAGAAATATCCCCAAGAATCACCTCAGCAAATTGCTCACCGAATTATGCTGGAAAAAGCAGCCCAATCTGGTGGTGTTGGGTTAGCAAGTAGTATTTTGCCGGGAGTCGCCGCAGCTTTGTTAGCAGTTGATTTAGCCGCCACATTAAAATTGCAAACAGAAATGCTGTATGAGATTGCGGTTGCTTATGGTCTTGATGCCAAAGATCCAGCTAGAAAAGGGGAACTTTTAACAATTTTTGGTTTAGGGTTGGGTGGTAATCGCCTCCTCAAAGCAGCAGGATTAGCTTTATTAAGGAATGTACCCTTTGCAGGTGCAGCGATCGCCGCTAGTTCCAATGCCGCCATGAGTTATTCTTTAGGATACGCAGCTTGTCGGTTTTATGAAGCGAAATTAGACGCAGCAACTCCCTTAAATTCTCCAGAAACACTGGCAAACTTAAAAGCCGAGAGTGAAAAATATTTAGAAACAGCGATCGCCCAAAAAGCCATCATGGATCAAATATTAGTTCATATGATCCTCGCCAGTCATCCAGAAAAAACTTGGGCAGAAATTATTCCCGAACTCCAAGCAGTGAATTTAAGTCCTGCATCCTTGGAAGTAATCTCACAAAATATCAAATCACCCCAACCGTTAGAGCAACTACTCAACCAACTCAATCGTGATTTTGCCGTACCCCTACTAGCCCAATGCCAAACCATCGCCCAGCTTGATCATCAGGTTACACCAAAAGAGCAAGAAATTATGAAGGCGATCGCCAGTAAATTTGCAATTGATGTAAGTAGAACGGTGTAAATAATTCCATGTTTGTAGTCAGGAATTTAGTGCTAAGAAAAGGGCTGAAGCTGTTACTAAAAGATAATTTTCTCTAACTTCAATTAGATAATTTTACCAATAGAAAGTTAGGAAGGTTTCCGTTCTTGTAAATCTTGATGACGACATGAGCCTGCTATAATATATTCGGTGGCTATCTTTACCTCTTGTCTACTATCAGATGCAGGTTTTAACTTCCAGTTCCAGGCTTGCCTCAAGGTTTCCTTATCTAATATGGAATTTCCACTGGAACGGATAATGCGGGCTTTAATGACATTACCTTGAGCATCAGTATCAACAGCTATTTCTACTCTACCTTCTATCCCTCGTTGCCTTGCTAAGACTGGATACTGAACATAGCAATTTTGGCAAGCTGCACGACTATTATTTAAGATGTTGAGACTTGACGGTTTTGGTGATGTTGTTATCACTTCCCTCTGCCGTCGTCTTAGTTGAGTGTTAATTCTTGGTTGTGAAGAATTAACCCCACTATTTTGACGGGATTGAGAATTTCTAATTCTTCTCAAACACCGAGTTAATTTTTGACTAGGAGATTCTTCAGTTTGAGACTGTGGAGAACTTGGAGGATTCGATTGCAGTTGTTTAATCTGCTCAAGTTTTTTAGTTGTTTTCGGTATTTGCATCAAAAAGTTGCCTGAGTCTGAAAACGTTGTAGCATGATGCAAAATAGGTGGGCTAACTGTACTGTAAGCTACAATAAAACTAACAGCAATGCTAGAAAAACTCATATTTTCTCCTACCTAAACGATAGTTAAAATTAACTGTTTCTCACCCGACTTGCTCAGGATCAACGCCAAGCGATCGCAAACGTTGCTTTAATTGTTCTACCTGCTGTTCTGCTTGCTCTCTAGCTTGGGCTTCTACATCTATCCTCTGTTGCGCTTCTCGTAGGGCTTGTGCCTGTTCTGTGGGATTCAGCAATTTTTCTCCCGTATCTTCTCGGTAAAAACCGATCAAGTCTCCTTCTACCTGTAACCGCAACCCCAAAACTTCACTGCGATTATCCGTAATCAATTCATACATTTCTCGCCGCAACCTATAACCCTGCAACTGCTCCTTAATCCATTCGCCTCTGGGATCAAATAGCCAGTATTCTTTGACACCAAGTTGCTCGTACAACGTCTTCTTAAATTCCTGATCGTGATTTTTTGTTCCAGCCGAAGTCATCTCAAAAATCACAGATGGAACCTCACCTTCCTCCCACACTTTATAGTTATCTCGACCACCAGGAGCGACGTTAAAAATCACCATCATATCAGGGGCGACTCGCAACTTGGGAAAACCTTGAGCGTAGTAGAGATACTGATTAGCGAGGACTGTTGCTTGTTGTCCTACTAAATACTGGCGGAGAATTTCCAGCGTCGCCAGTATCACACACAAATGGGCATAGCTTTCTGCCAAAGGTTCACCATCAGAACTGGGATAGAACACTTCTGCCCGTTGATTTGGGGATAAGGCTGGGGTCATAGTGATGCCACACAGAAGGTTTGCAGATAATTTTAATTATATGGTCAATAGTCATTGGTCAATAGTCAATAGTCAATGGTCATTAGTCAGCACTCCCTCACTCCCTCACTCCCTCACTCAGCACTCAGCACTCCCCACTCCCTCATCCTGAAACTTAATTTTTGAGCAATACTGGTACAAGAACGAATAGTTAGATGAAATCCCAACATGGCAATTCAATTGAGTGATAAGCCTTTGCTAGAGTGGGCGGGCGATAGTTTAGCGATTGGATTATTTGAAGATGCAGTAGAGTTAACTGGCGAACTGGCAACTTTGAATGAAAAGTTTTCTGGTGTTTTGCAGGAACTAATTGCGGAGGAAGAATTTACAGGTAAAGCTAACACTACAATTTTTACCCGTGTTAGTGGGAATAGCCCAATACGCAAACTAATTTTGGTAGGTTTGGGCAAACCCGAAGCTTGGAAAATCGAATCTTTAAGAAGGGCGGCGGCGGCTGTAGGTAGAGTCGCTAAGAAACAAAAAAGTAAAGTTTTAGGGTTCAACTTTCCCTTATGGAACGACGACCCCACAGCATCAGCCCAGGCGATCGCTGAAGGTGTACAATTAGCCATCTACCAAGACAATCGCTTTAAATCAGAGCCAGAAGATAAAGGTTCTCAATTAAAAACGATAGAATTGCTGGGTTTTGCCGGACAAGAAGCGGCAATCAACCGGGCTAATCAAATTGTATCGGGTGTAATTTTGGCTAGAGAATTGGTAGCAGCACCAGCCAACAGCGTCACACCAATTACTTTAGCGGAAACTGCTCAACAAATTGCTAATGAACATGGTTTGCAATTGGAAATCCTAGAGCGAGAAGAATGTGAAAAATTAGGTATGGGAGCTTTTTTAGGAGTTGCCCAAGCTTCTGATTTGCCACCAAAATTTATTCACCTCACTTATAAGCCAGAAGGCACACCCAAACGCAAATTAGCAATTATCGGTAAAGGTTTAACCTTTGACTCCGGTGGACTGAATATCAAAGGTGCTGGTAGCGGTATCGAAACCATGAAAATTGATATGGGTGGTGCAGCTGCCACCTTGGGTGCAGCAAAAGCGATCGCTCAAATCAAGCCAGATACGGAAGTTCACTTCATCTCGGCGGCGACGGAAAATATGATTAGCGGTCACGCCATGCACCCAGGAGACATCTTAAAAGCATCTAATGGCAAAACAATCGAAGTTAATAATACCGACGCTGAAGGGCGTTTAACTCTGGCAGATGCCTTAGTTTTTGCCGACAAACTAGGGTTAGATGCCATTGTCGATTTAGCCACCCTCACCGGTGCAAACGTCATTGCTTTGGGTGATGACATTGCCGGTCTATACACCCCCGATGATGTTTTAGCCAAGCAATTAGAACAAGCCGCCGAAGCTTCTGGAGAGAAAATTTGGCGGATGCCTTTAGAAGAAAAATATTTTGAAGGATTGAAATCAGGCATTGCCGATATGAAAAATACCGGGCCGCGTCCTGGTGGTTCCATTACTGCGGCATTATTCCTCAAGCAGTTTGTCAAAGATACAAATTGGGCGCACCTAGATATAGCCGGCCCCGTGTGGACAGACAAAGACAACGGCTACAACAGCGCTGGGGCGACTGGTTACGGTGTGCGGTTGTTGGTTGATTGGGTACTGAGTAGTTGAGAGTAGGGACAAGGGGACAAGGAGAAAATACTTATATAGGTTCTTTCCCCCCAATCTCCCTATCTCCCCATCCCCCCTCTCCCCATCCCCCACTCATCACTCAATTTATGCTATCTTGGGCTTGCCGCTAAAGCCTGTTGCAATAGTGACAAGAATAATGTGGTATTGGGAAAGTTAAGATTTTTCCGCCAAGCCATCTGGTAAAATTTGTAAGGTTTCTAGAAGCTTTGAGCAATGGGATCGACTTGCGTACGGATAGCAATTGACGCAATGGGAGGGGATCATGCACCCGGAGAAATCGTTGCTGGCGCAGTGCGAGCAAGCGAAGAATTGGGTGTAAAAGTATTGTTGGTAGGTGATCCCCAACAGATTGCAGCTGCCATGCCTCCAAAAACTAATTTGGAGCAGGTAGAGATCGTTCCTGCTGAGGATGCGATCGCCATGGATGAAGAGCCTTTAAATGCAGTAAGACGCAAACGCAAGGCTTCTATTAATGTAGCGATGGATTTGGTGAAGCAGCAGCAAGCTGATGCGGTATTTTCTGCCGGCCATTCTGGGGCAGCGATGGCATCAGCACTGTTGCGTTTGGGAAGGTTGCCGGGAATTGATCGTCCGGCAATTGGCACAGTTTTTCCAACAATTAAAGCTGGCAAACCAGTACTGATACTTGATGTCGGCGCAAATGTAGACTGCCGTCCCAAGTTTTTAGAACAGTTTGCTGTGATGGGTTCGATATACAGTCAGTTTGTTTTAGGGACAGAAGCACCCAAGGTAGGTTTGTTGAATATTGGTGAAGAAGACACCAAAGGTAATGAATTAGCCCTGCGGACACACGAACTTCTGCGAGAAAATACTCACATTACTTTTATTGGTAACGCAGAAGGGCGGGATGTGCTGTCTGGGGAGTTTGATGTCATTGTCTGTGATGGCTTCGTGGGTAATATTTTACTCAAATTTGCCGAAGCGATCGGTGGTGTGATTCTGCAAATCTTACGCGAAGAATTACCCCAGGGATTACACGGTCAAATCGGCACAGCAATTTTAAGACCCAACCTGAAGCGAATTAAGCAGCGTATGGATCATGCAGAACACGGCGGTGCTTTGCTATTGGGAGTGTCAGGAGTGTGTTTGATTGGTCATGGTAGTTCTCAAGCACCTTCAGTTTTTAACGCCATTCGCATGGCCAAAGAAGCTGTAGACAATCAAGTGATGGAACAACTGCAATCTCAGTATGAAATATTACGCAGCAGTAGCAGCGATTAGCCATCAGTCAAAGCGAGTTGTTAGTCACCAGTAACTAATGACTAATGACCCTTACGGGTTCGCTAGTCGCTCATGGGGGAAACCCCCTTGGCGTTAGCCTCTCCCTTTGGGAGAAGACCGCGCTAGCTCACTAATGACTAATGACTAACGACTAATGACTAAAAGCTGATGACTTGGGGGACTAGGAGTGCAAAATTTAGGCATTGCAATTACAGGAAGTGGTTCAGCAGTACCAGAAACTTCCCTACATAACCAGGATCTCACCGAACTAGTTGAGACTTCTGATGAGTGGATTACCACAAGAACGGGTATTCGTCAACGGCGGCTAGCGTTGCCTAGTGAGTCTTTAAGTATACTGGCGACAGCAGCTAGTCAACAAGCGATCGCCTCTGCGGGTATCACCCCAGCTGATCTGGACTTAATCTTACTGGCAACTTCTACCCCAGATGACTTATTTGGCACTGCCTGTAAAATTCAAGGGGCATTAGGCGCGACTCAAGCCGTAGCCTTTGATTTAACAGCTGCTTGTTCCGGTTTTGTGTTTGGTCTAGTCACAGCAGCCCAATATATCAGAACAGGAGTATATCAGAATGTACTCTTGATTGGGGCCGATATCCTCTCTCGTTGGGTAGATTGGCAAGACAGACGCACCTGTGTGTTGTTTGGTGATGGGGCTGGGGCTGTAGTATTGCAAGCTAATGCAAGCGATCGCTTGTTGGGTTTTGCCCTGAGAAGTGATGGTACTCAAAACCACTATCTCAACCTGTCCTATCAAGGCACATCCCAAGAACTCATCCCCAACGTCAACGTCACTCAAGGCACTTATCAACCCATCACCATGAATGGCAAAGAAGTATACCGCTTTGCTGCTCAAAAAGTGCCAGAAATCATTGATAAAGCTCTATTCCAAGCCAACTTAACTGTTGACCAAATAGACTGGCTACTTCTACATCAAGCAAATCAGCGCATCCTTGATACTGTAGCTCAACGTCTGAATATTCCCGAACACAAAGTAATTAGCAATCTGGCTAATTATGGCAATACCTCCGCCGCTTCCATTCCCCTCGCCTTAGATGAAGCCGTCCGGCAAGGTAAAATAAAACCCAACGATATTATCGCTGCATCCGGCTTTGGCGCTGGCTTAACCTGGGGTGCAGCTATTTTCCAATGGGGCAGATAGTCAATTCAAAATTCAAAATGCAAAATTCAAAAATTGGATTCTTCATTTTGAATTTTGAATTTTGCGGAAAGTAGGCGGTGTCGGTTTCCGTCCCGCCTAACTTTCCAAGACGAATTTTGAATTAGAGCGAAGCGACTGACAAATGACAAAAACTGCATGGGTGTTTCCCGGACAAGGTTCTCAAGCATTGGGAATGGGAACAGATTTATTAGATATACCAACCGCCAAAGAAAAGTTTGCCCAGGCTAGGGAAATCTTAGGTTGGTCTGTCACCGAAATTTGCCAAAACGAAGAGGCAAAATTATCACAGACACTTTATACTCAACCCATTCTTTACGTAGTAGAGAGTATTTTGACTGACCTGATCCGGGAAAGGGGACATCAACCAGATTTAGTTGCTGGTCATAGTTTAGGAGAATATATTGCTCTTTACGTGGCTGGAGTTTTTGACTGGTCTGCTGGATTACATCTAGTAAAGCGACGTGCTGAACTCATGGATATCGCCGTTGGTGGGATGATGGCGGCCTTGATGAATTTTGACCGTGAACAATTGGAAACAGTCATTGCCAATACTCCTAATGTAGTGCTGGCAAATGATAACAGTCCAGCACAGGTAGTTATTTCTGGCACTCCAGAAGCTGTCAAAACAGTCATGTCTCAGGTTAAAGCCAAGCGTGCCATTCCCTTAAAAGTTTCCGGGGCTTTTCATTCTCATCTAATGGCGACAGCCGCAGCAGAATTCCAAACCATTCTAGACACTGTAGAATTTCAACCAGCTACAGTCCCCGTCTTATCCAACGTCGAACCAGTAGCAACAGTTGATGCGACAATTTTAAAGCAACGCCTCAGTCAACAGATAACTGGTTCAGTACGCTGGCGAGAAATTTCTCTACAATTACCAGTCAACAGCATTGAAAAAGTCATAGAAATCGGCCCTGGTAACGTGCTAACTGGTTTGATTAAACGCACCATCCCTGATTTAATTTTAACCAACGTCCGTAATGCGGCAGAATTACCGAATTAGGGATTGGGGATTGGGTACTGGGTACTGGGTACTGGGTACTGGGTACTGGGTACTGGGTACTGGGGAGATAAGGTGATGGGGAGATAGGGAGAAAGAGTAGTAATTCTCTCCTCGTCCCCTCGTCCCCTCGTCCCCTCGTCCCCTAATCCCCAATCCCCCAATCCCCAATCCCCCAATCCCCAATTCCCCCAATCCCCAATCCCTTATGTCTCAAAGTCGTGAACCATTAATTAGTTGGGCGCTATACAATGCTCTGAAGTGGTCGGTTGTTAGTCCGATGCTGCACGCTTATTTTCGTGGTCGGATTTATGGTGTGGAAAATGTCCCCCAATCAGACCCTTTAGTAGTTGTGAGTAATCATGCTAGTTATTTTGATCCGCCAATTGTCTCAAACTGCGTGTGTCGTCCTGTAGCTTACATGGCAAAAGAGGAATTATTTGCCGTTCCCGTCTTAGCACAGGTGATTAAATTGTATGGTGCTTACCCGGTGAGTCGGGGAAGTGCCGATCGCAATGCTATCCGTGCCGCTTTAGAATATTTAGAACATGGCTGGGCTGTGGGTGTATTTTTAGAAGGTACTCGTACCCCTGATGGTCGAATTAGCGACCCGAAAAGAGGTGCAGCGCTACTCGCAGCTAAAGCTAAAGCACCGATATTACCTGTTTGTTTATGGGGTTCAGAGCAGATTTTGCAAAAAGGCTCGTCTTTTCCCCGTGCAGTTCCCTTGACTGTGAGGATTGGTAATTTAATTGATACTCCCACTTCTACAAATAAAGATGAATTAGAAGCAGTGACACAAAAATGTGCCAGAGTAATTAATGAAATGCACGATTTAGGCCGGGGGTAAAAATCTGCTCAAAGATAGTGGCGATCGCTACTGATTTTTTATAATCTACAAATAACAAATTACGTACCTGACTTTCCCTAAAGTATTACGTAGACGCAAGCCTACTCTTCTCCTGACGGAGACGCTACGCGAACGAGTTATCCTTTGGAGTACCCGTAGAGTATTACGAATTACGAATTACGAATTACGAATTATCATGAGTGGCATTGAAGCCAAAAATTTCTGGCAGCGATTGAGTAATCTGGCACTAGTCCGCTTTTTGCTGTTAGTTGCTAGCGGTTGGGCTATTGTCCAGCTTTTAGAATACTTTCAAACAGTAATTATAATTTTTACATTTGCGGCCATTTTGGCTTTTTTACTCAGCTATCCTGTACAATGGCTAGAGCGTTTTCTACCCCATAGTCTAGCAGTTGTTTTAGTGTTCCTCACTAGTATCGTGATCTTAGGAGGATTATTAATTACTGTTGGTTTAGCGGTTTTATCTCAAGGACAGCAATTAATTGATAGCATATCTGTATTTTTATCTTCTTTGTTACCTTTCTTAGAAAGACTGGAAGAATTCTTACGCAACCGTAATCTGCAAATAGATTTAAGCGTAATTCAAGAACAATTGCGGAGTCAGGCTGTATCAACTTTAGTGACGAGTTTGGCTATACTACAGCAATTTTTAACCAATTTTGTCACATTTATTTTAATTGCTGTCGTTGCCTTTTTTATGTTGCTAGATGGTGAAAAGTTGTGGAACTTTATTCTGAAAATAGTGCCGCAACAGCATCGAACTAAATTTACTAAAATTATTAGACGCAGTTTTCTCGGATTTTTTCGTGGTCAGTTATTATTAAGCTTATTTTTGACAAGTTCAACTTTGATTGTTTTCTTATTATTACAAGTACCTTTTGCTCTTATACTGTCTGTAATTGTGGGCGTAGTAGATATAATTCCCGGTATCGGTGCAACTTTGGGCGTTAGCATAATTACTCTAATTGTCTTATCTCAAAATGTTTGGTTAGCTTTAAAAGTATTAGTTGCTTGTATTCTCCTCCAGCAAATACAAGACAATTTAATTGCCCCTCGCATTATGCAAGGAGCGCTAAATCTTAATCCTGTGGTCGTATTTATGGCATTATTGGTTGGTGCTAATGTGGCAGGTTTATTAGGTGTGTTTATCTCTATTCCGATTACAGGAGTGATAGTTTCTTTATTTGAAATAGATGAGATGAAAGCGGAGGTTTAGTTATTAGTCATTAGTCATTAGTCATTAGTGAGCTAGCGCGGTCTTGGGGGTTTCCCCCATGAGCGACTAGCGAACCCGTAAGGGTCATTGGTCATTAGTTATTAGGTGGTTTTAGGATTAGGATATGGTTGTTGCTGGTGTAATACCATTTCACGTTAATCATGATACACATAAATTATGTAGAGACGTTGCAATGCAACGTCTCTACTGTTCACATTTAAAGGAAATTGGTATAACTTGTGCTTAAAACCCTATTAACAAGTAAATAGACTTAGACTTCTTATTCTTATCTATACTCTATTTCCTAATATAATTAATGTAAAATTAAAATATAATCATAAAAAATGAGGAATTATGTCTGATTTAAGAGCCGAATTATCAGAAACTATAGATGAGGCAGAATGGGAATGGTTGATTCCTCATTTACAGAGAGATGCAGTAATTTTGGTGTCACTGAATTTAAGTTTATTGGATGTGGGGGAAGCGATCGCTAATGATAATATTGCTTCAGTCCAAAAGTGGATTGATCAGCAGTTCATCACTAAACCTTCAGTTGAGCAAGTAGGGATATGGAATAGCGATCGCACAAAACGATTTAATACGCTCATTATCCAGCCTTATGTTTTAATGCAGGAAATTGTGGGGTAATGGGTAATGGGAACTGGGAACTGGGAGAATGTGGAAAAATAACTAATGTGCTATACCCAATCACCAATTACCAATCACCAATCACCAATTGTTTAATCTACAGCTTTGATTAATCCTCTTTGCAAAAAATTAAAGACTTGGTTAATTTGCTGTTGTTCTTTTTCATTCAAGTCGTGTTTAGATAGCAATGTTGACATTAATAATTGCTGATCTTGGCGGGAGATTTTGCCAAAAGCAAATATGCGCTCAAATACAGTTTCTAAGGGAATTTGTGTTGAGGGTTGTGTAGCTTGCATATCCAACCTCAGTTTTATATTGTTTTGATAAAAAAGTTCCTTCAAAATAACAATTTCTGATAAAGTCTGACATTCGTAACCCCACGGAATCACAGAGGCTAAATAATTGCCAACTTCATGCCTCCTATGATACTCAGCTTTTCAGTAAAATAACTTAGCAGATTAGCAAGCAGCAGGTTAAAGCTCATGGCTCATGCAAAGATTGGAATTATTGGTGGTAGCGGCCTTTACAAAATGGCAGCGCTCAAAGATGTTGAAGAAGTACAAATTCAGACACCCTTCGGTTCGCCCTCTGATGCGTTAATTCTAGGAACATTAGATGAAACAAAAGTAGCTTTTTTAGCTAGGCATGGTCGTAATCATACGCTGTTGCCATCGGAATTACCCTTTCGGGCTAATATCTACGCCATGAAACAATTAGGTGTAGAGTATTTAATTTCGGCTAGTGCAGTTGGTTCTTTACAAGCAGCAGCCAAACCATTAGATATGGTAGTACCAGATCAGTTTATTGATAGAACCAAAAATCGAGTTTCGACATTTTTCGGTGAAGGTATCGTGGCTCACATTGCTTTTGGAGAGCCGATTTGCCCAAATCTAGCGGGAGTTTTGAGTGATGCGATCGCTTCCTTAAATTTACCAGATGTTACTCTCCACAAAGGTGGTACTTATATCTGTATGGAAGGGCCAGCTTTTTCCACAAAGGCTGAATCGCAACTATATCGCAGTTGGGGTGCAACAGTTATTGGTATGACCAATTTACCAGAAGCCAAGTTAGCCAGGGAAGCAGAAATTGCCTATGCAACTTTAGCACTGGTGACAGATTACGATTGCTGGCATCCAGATCATGATAGTGTGACGGTAGAGATGGTAATTGGTAATCTCCAACGCAATGCTGTCAACGCTCAACAAGTCATCCAAGAAACTGTGCGCCGATTAAGTGAGCATCCACCGTCAAGTGATGCTCATTCAGCGCTGAAGTATGCTATTTTAACGAATCTGGAGAAAGCACCAACGGCAACGAAAGAAAAGTTAGGGTTGCTGTTGCAGAAGTATTTGTGAGTTGCAAAAGCGAATTGGTAGATTTTCTCATGGCTGTCTGGGTGAAATGGCAGCAAGGTGAAATTCTGAATTGGACTGACTCTTTGCTGAATGTCTGTAACGTATTGTAGTAACGCTAAAAGAAATTATAGGATTACTACTTGATTTTTGAACAGATACGTAGGGTGTGTTAGCGACAGCGTAACGCGCCTACCACCAAGGTCTTTGGTGCGTTATACCATTTCACGTTAATCATGATACACATAAATTATGTAGAGACGTTGCAATGCAACGTCTCTACTGTTCACATTTAAAGGAAATTGGTATTACGGCTTACGCCTAACACACCCTACATATACTTAGATTTTTTGTGTAAGCACAGGCTACGCCAACAGAAATCAAATCGGATTCCGATATTGCGATAATGAAAAAGACTGATGCAACTATTCCTGAATTTCCCATTCAGTATAGGAGATACCTACTATGACTATCAAAGAATTACTTCTTTTGGAAATCGAATCGACCCCAGATACAATTCTGGCTGAAACGCTAGACTTTATACGCTTTTTAAAAACAAAGGAAACCCAAACACAGCCTATTTCGGAAATGGCAGACTCTGCCACTCACACTACAGTAAATTCTACAGGTCACTCACTGCTCGAACACTTAAAAACAATTGGTAAATGGTCAGGCGATGATTTAAAAGAATGTCTTGAGTTAGTTTATGCTACTCGCGGCAAAGCCAAATTTGATTATGAAAACCCCTTTGAATAATGTACTTGTTAGATACAAATCACTGTAGCCAAGCAATACTGGGTAATGCTAATGTGCTTCATCGCCTTGCGGAAGTGGAAAATTCTGTGATTACAACCTGTGTCATCGTTCAAGGTGAACTGATAGACATGGCAAAACGTTCTCAACGCAAGGAAAGTAACTTAACTCTAATTCACCGTTTTCTAACGGGTATATACATTCACAAAATTGATGAATCTACTGCTACTATTTACGGACAACTCAAAGCCGCTTTATTTAATCAATTTGCACCAAAAGAGAAAAGCAAGCGGAGAAAAACAAAAATAACTGATCTAGGCTTTGATGAAAATGACCTTTGGATTGCGGCTGTAACCTTAGAACACGGAATGACCATTGTATCAGCCGATAGCGACTTCCAGAGAATTCAGCAAGTAAGAGCATTGTCTACTGAATCTTGGCTGTAAACTCCATTCCTTATCTACCTGCTCTCGATTAGTTCTACCCAAATTTATTCTAGTAGCAGAAGGTCAGAATGAATGGGGTATAGAGCAATACGGTTCAGTTAAAGCGAAAACTACAATTGGTATAGGTTAAGTTGAAGAATGTAGGCGTAAGGCTTCTCGGAGAGTAACCCAACGGTATCAGGACTTGAGGACTGACAGGGTTAGTCAAGCTAGTTGAAGCATAGAAAACCCTAAGTGAAGAGTAGCGAAACTTAGGGTATTTCATGGATATTACATCTTACCTTTTTGCATTACTTCTTGCAGGTGATGACGAACTTCTTTTGCTTGATCAATTTCTGACTGCCGCAATTTTTGCAATAATTCCACACAAGGTTGAGAATTAGCTGCTTGTGCATCTTCGATGTAAGTCTCGTAAGCTCTCACGGCTTCAGCTTTGTTTTGTAATACAGTCAGAAAATCGTACTCTAAGTTACTAATTGGCTCTTGAGAATGTCCATTACCTGTAGTCATTAATTCACCCTCCTTTAGGCTTTTAATTCATTTCTACTCACCATTACAGAGTCATTCATCCACCTAAAAGCGTAGAAAAGGGTACAAAGATTACTGAGAAAATAGCTAAACTAAATGAGATTACAAGAACTAGACAATGCTGTTTCTAGTAGAGTTTGATATTCTTGATCATTGATACTGTAAGCGCCAAATCTTTCTAAATGGGGATTCATCATTTGAGCATCAAACATGACAAATCCCTGTTGGCGCAATCTTTCTACCAACTTAACCATTGCTACTTTAGAACCATCAGGAATTTGGTAGAACATGGACTCGCCAATAAAAGCCCCACCAATGACAATACCTAAAATGCCTCCCGCTAGTTCGTCACCTTGCCATGTTTCAAAACTATAGGCATAACCTGTTTGGTAAAGTAGGTAATAAATTTCTGCTAATTCTGGTGAAATCCAAGTAGTTTCACGATTAGCACAGCCAGCGACTACAGCCGGAAAATCTCGGTTAATGGCGACAGTAAACTTTTCTTGGTTCAAGACACGCTGTAAAGATTTAGGGTAGCGAAACCGTTCATCTAGGGGAATGAGAGTGCGATCGCGACTTCCGTACCAGCCCAGGCTATTATTGTCATCAGCCATGAGAAAATAGCCTTGAGCATAGCCTTGGATAATAGTATCAATATCATACTGCATAGATAAAACTAAAAAATAAAAATATGAGAGGAACGTATCTTCAGCGCTCCTCTTAGGTTTCCTCAGCGTTGAAATAACAATATGACACAACCAATTCCGTCTATCACCCTACCACCACCAACCAATCCCCAACTCGAAGGAGAATGGTTGCAAGAGCGTTTATGGCAATGGCTAGATGCAGAATTTATTCCCGAAGCAATCAACCAAAAAATCGCCCAACGCGCCGCACAAATCTTTGTGCGACAGAGGATGGAAGGGGAGAATGACCTGGGTTCTCTGGTAATTGCCATTGTCACAGAGATGCAGGCCTTTGATTTTTCCAAAAGCTTTTATGGAGAGTTTGCGATCGCTAACGCCGTCAGCGATCTACTCTTAGAAAGTCTGGGTATAGACCGTTGTTGCGGACAGTAAATCAGTCAAAAGTCTACAGTCCATAGTCCAGAGTCAACAACTAATGACTAATGACTAATGACCAATGACTAAAACTACCAACTAGACTTAACCACTCCAGGTAAAAGACCTTCATGGGCCCATTCCCGTAAAACGTTGCGAGACAGCCCAAAGTCACGATACACACCTCTAGGACGACCAGTCAACCAACAACGGTTGCGACGACGATTAGGCGCACTGTTACGGGGTAACTGTTGTATCTGGCGGTGAATTTCCAACTTATCCAAAGGAGATTCTGTTGTTCTGAACTCCTCTAGGAGCGCTTCCCGCTTGGCAGCGTATTTCTCTACCAACTTAGCGCGTTTCTTTTCGCGCTCAATCATACTCTTTTTGGCCATAAATTATTGCATCAATTAGACAGCATTTTCCATTCTACATTCAGCTTAGGGTTGTTGGCTGTAATTTTATTGATTAAGTTGGGAAAAATGAGAGACGGTCAATTAAAAATCAAACTTGTGACAGGCGGCAATCATGGAATTTCCAGTCTAAATTAAAAAGGTTGTGTATGTATCTACACTGCTATGAAAGTTGCTGGGTGTTGCTTGCTACTGTTGTTATTGACTGGCGCAGTTGGTTGTAACCAGAGTCGAGCCTCTTTAGATAATGGAGTTACATCTGCGCAATTGCCGCCAAATCCGACCCAGGGGCAAAATATCATTCCCACAGAAACACTTTCACCTACTCCCATCCGGATTAACTTACAAAATTTACCAGCACCTTTTGCTACAGATAGCGCTGCTAAACCTCCCCAAGTTGTAGCTATTCCCCAAAAACCAGTACTGAGAGTTCCATCTGGGTTTACAGTGAATGTTTTTGCTGAAGGTTTGGATGCACCCCGTTGGCTAGCTTTGACTCCCAGTGGTGATGTATTGGTGACAGAAACTAGGCAAAATCGCATTCGTTTGTTGCGTGATAGTAATGGTGATGGGGTAGCTGATGTCAAACAAACTTTTGCTAGCGCAGCTAATGGACTAAATATTCCCTTTGGGATGACGTTTGCGGGTGATGCCTTCTTTTTAGGTAATACTGATGCTGTTTTGCGATTCCCCTACAAGCCAGGACAGCAACAATTAACTGGGCGGGGGACAAAAATTGCTGACCTCCCTGGCGGTGGTTATAATCAACACTGGACACGTAATGTTGTCGCTGCACCTGATGGTAAGAAACTATATGTTTCCGTGGGTTCTCGGTCTAATGTCGATGAAGAAGAACTACCCAGGGCTTCAGTACAGGTGATGAATTTGGACGGTTCTCAACAGCAGACTTTTGCCTTTGGCTTACGTAACCCCGTCGGTTTAGATTTTCACCCTGTCACGAAAGAACTCTACACTACAGTTAACGAACGGGATGGCATTGGTGATGATTTGGTTCCAGATTACCTCACACGGATTCGCCGGGGAGAATTTTATGGCTGGCCTTACACTTATTTGACAGCAAAAAATCTTGACCCTCGACAAAAAACCAATAATCAAAGTAAACGCCCAGATTTAGCTGCCCGTACCCTGACTCCAGATGTCTTGTTTCAGTCCCATTCAGCCGCTTTGGGCTTGCAGTTTTACGATCGCCAAACTTTTCCGCAAAAATACCGCAATGGGGCTTTTGTTGCTTTTAGAGGTTCGTGGAACCGCGATCGCGGGACTGGTTATAAAGTAGTATTTGTACCTTTTAATACTCAAGGACGACCACAGGGTTACTACGAAGATTTTCTCACAGGATTTTTACTCGACCCTGCTGCACCAACCACTTGGGGAAGGCCTGTAGGGTTACTTGTACTACCTGATGGTAGTCTATTGGTGACGGAAGAAGCCAACGATCGCATTTACCGTATTCAGTACACAGGAGGTTAGGAGACTGGAATTAGCACCCAAGTTAAGGGTATGGCATCGAGAACGGTTGTTACAAGGAGAGGAATGAGGATTAATGATGCGTTAGCTAATCTGTAGTTGACATTCAGGATTAATTGTATTAATACAGACAGTATCCCTTATACCCGAATTTCTCACGAAATTGAGCAAACCGAAGTCCAGAGGCTGTAGGGGCGGGTTCACAAATATGCTTCCATTATTCACGAATATCTCCTGAACTCGCCCCTACCGTTTTGTGAGAAATGCGGGTTATAGATAAAATTTCTCATATTTTTAGAGAAACTAATTGATAGCAGAGCAAAATATGGCATTAATAGATGATTTAGCTAACAAATATTCTCATGCAGATTTAGGGTTAATATTTTCAAAAACTGGTATTGATGCTGTCCAAATTAATGATATTAGTCGGCAGATATTAAAAGAAGTCACTTTGGCACAATGGTTATTAGAATCGGCTAGGGGTAATAGTGATCTTGCTGTGAAAGCTAATAACTTTGCTGGTTTGAAATGGCGAGATCCTGATATGAAAGGTTTTGCTGAACCCTTAAAAATTCAAGTACCATCAGAGTCAAAGGAAGTTGAGTTTTGCCAGTTTCCTGATATTGATGCTTTCTTGATGGGTTATTGGAAGTTTTTAACACGGACTCCCTATAAAGGTTTAGAAGAACATACCAATACGCCAGAAAATTTTATTGGCTTTCTCAAGACTAAAGGCTATTCAGCTGATCCTAACTATGTCACCAAAGTTATTAACTTACTACCAGAAGCCCAAAAGTTATTAACTAATGCTGGTGGAGTGGAGATTTCCCCACCAGTAGAACAGTTACAACTCATCCGTGCGCCGCAAGAAGTTGCACCAGGACAAGTTTTTACTGTGGAAGGTGTAGCACGTTTAGCAGATCAAGGCAAAGTTTTGTCAGTACTAATTGACGATCGCTTCCCTGTGGAAGGTGGCAAAATTGCTCAAGATGGTAAATGGCAATTTAATTTTGTGTTTAATACACCAGGCGATCGCACAATGTTAATAGCGATCGCTGATCAAAGTCTAGAAATCAAGTTTAAAGTCGTCTTGTCTCCAACATCTAGCAAATCAGTAGCCCCAGTGATCAAGCTGACTGGTAGTGTGGGAGTTGGTGGAGTCAACAAACCTGATGAAGTCAAAGCTGTCAAAGCCAGATTACATGAATTAGGCTACACCTGGGTAGGTGATCCCAGCACCACAAGTCGAGACAGAGGATTAGATGAAGCGATTCGACTATTTCAGTCGATTATTGCTGGTCGTAGTACCATTCAAGCTGACGGTAGAATTGATGTTAATGGCATGACTCATAAATGGTTGCAAGCTGCTAATGCGCCGCAGTGGGTGTTGATGCCAAAAAGTGAACCGCAAAATGGTTTGATCAATGGAGAACTAGCAGAAACTCAAGATAATCACGATTTCGGTACACATTGGTTAGCTGATGTCATCAAAGAAATTGCTCAAGATTATCAAAACAGTTATCGTCAGAATTATCCTGGTGCTAGTCATTTTGCCATCAATGATGTGAGTCTGCCTCATGGCGGTGATACCCCAGATCATCAAGGACATGAAACTGGGATGATGTGCGATGTCTTCTTACCTAGAAAAGATGGTAAATTTGGGGGTATTTTCTGGACTAACTCTGAATACGATCAAGATGCAGCTAGAGCAATTCTTTTGTCTATCCGTCGTCAAAAATTAGTCCGGGCAGTTTTCTTTAATGATCGTCAATTGATCACAGCCGGGTTATGTAAATTTGCCAGTGGACATGATCATCATATTCACTTTGAAATCAATCCACCAGTGATGTCAATTCGTAATTCGTAATACCCTATGGGAAGGCTTGCGCCTACGTAATACTCGCCAAAGGCGAGAAGCAAGCTACGTAATTAATAAATCCAGATTGTGTATAGTTTTCAGAGTTTTCATCTGTTGCCAAGTTTTTGAGAATTGGTATTAAATAATCCAGATGAATTTTGGCTACATGAGCAACTAAAGGAGGGACACAGAAATTTTGTGTCCCTTGATAATCATGTGTTGCACCCATTGAAAAACTACCGTTATTCCTATTACAATTTCTGCCCTGCATAAATCGATCGCACTTCACCGTTACGTCGAACGATGGCTTCACCGTTATTGACTTCCACTAATGTCCAACCACTAGAACCAATAGTTTCGCCAATGTTGACACGCCGACTTACGCCATTAACTTGAAATAAAGCCACAGATTTGTTACCCAATTCTAGTAAGCCTTCTAAAGTATGTGTGGGAGTAGGTGCAGCAGAAGCAACAGTGAGTGATGCTACTGGTACTGCATCACCACCACTATTCGGCTGTTGTGGCAAACTAGCCCCAAATGGCACAACGGGCAATGTCGGTAGCAAGTTAGGTGACTGTTGCACGTTGATGGGTGCATTACGTACAGCCACAGGTTTAAGTTCTGAGCGCACAGCCCCAGCTAACATATTCACAGTTGCAGGTTTGCCCGATGGTGCTGTTTGATTCAAAGCATTTTTCACTACCTGAGATTGACCAGCTTGAGGATTATTGGCAATTGGTGGTAGAGGTGAGGTAATACCAGGAATCGGTGGTGGTGCATAGCGCATTGGTGATGGCGCTTGATACACAGGGATGTAAATACGCTCAACGACGTTTGTACCTTGGCTAGGACTGGGTGGTGTATTGTTAGCCATGAGGGGAGATGGCAAGTTACCCACAGGTGCTTGATTATTGTTAAGAGCCAGAGATGAAGGCTGAGAAATGACCCTACTAGCAACTGATCGGACTGGCTGCTGAGTTGTGGCATCTTGCTGATCTAAAATTGCCATAGCTCCCAACATATAGTTAACTAAATCTCCTTCCACATCTGGTTTAGGCAGAAATTGTGCTTGTGATATCTGAATGTTTGGTTGGGTGAGTTTGGCAGTTAGCCGAATTAACAAACCAGATTGGATGATGTAGAATACACCAGCGATCGCTACTCCTGTAGTTGTACCGATCATCAACAGTTTACCTAAAGTTAGCCTGGGTTTGGTACGAACTTTGGTAACTGCTTTGACAGCAGCAGTATCAACTACAACCTTACCCCCAACTTTGCTCCTTACAGGGGCAACAGTTTGCACACGGTTAAGTGTATTTGGCAAGACAATCTGCGGAATATCCAGTGTTTGCAGATGGTCATATTCTATAGTTTGTTGATTGCCTTGGTGATGAAACCAATCACTACTGACTGGAGATGCTTGGCGTAGTGGTCTACCTCTCTTATTAGTTAAGTGGGGGAGATTTGTATCCAGAATCTCGTCAATATCAGCAAAAAGTTCATCCATCAAGCCATCAGCATAAAAGTCTATTGACCAAGGCTCGTTTACAATCAAGTCTTCTGATGGTTCTGGAATAATGAGATGGGTGCTAGCTTTTTGTAACATAAGCATTTTGGGTGGTAGCTGCCAGGATTGGGAACACCGCCCCTACTACCTGGAAATGGGAATGTTGAAGAAGAATTCAGAAGCCAGAATTCAGGAGTCAGAATACCCTACGGGATCTTGCTAGAGGAGTCAGACCCACCAGTCGTACAGAATTCATGCTGAATTCTGACTCCTGAGTGCTGAATTCTGTTGTGTTAAATCCAACGTAAAACTGGGGATCGTTGATGATGCCAGGACTGAACTCTTGTCATCTATCTTACCCATCCCTCTTCTAATATACTCACCCTTTATCAAGATGAAGTTAAGATAAAGCCGCTAATCCGTTCTGCTGCTTGGTTTGACGCAATTCTAAATAAATTAATAAGGCATTAATATCCGCAGGATTGACACCACCGATACGAGCCGCTTGCCCAATAGTCAGTGGTTTTACCTTGGTGAGTTTTTCCCTCGCTTCTTTAGACAGGGTATCAATTTGTGTGTAATCTAAGTCGGGAGATAACTGACGATTTGCTTGCCTAGCAATTTGTTCGATTTGGCTTTGTTGTCTAGCCAGGTAGCCAGAATATTTGATATCTATTTCTGCTCCTTCTCTGGCGGCTTGGTTTAAGCTGGGATTGCCTAGTCCGTATTTATCCAAGTCAACATAATGAAATCCGGGACGACGCAGTAAGTCAGCCAGAGTAATCGAACCTCTGATGGCTTGTTGAGTATCGTCAGCGATCGCTTTACCTACTTGCTCATGTTCTTTGATTCTGGTCGCATACAACCGTTCTTTCTCACCAGTAATTTGGGCTTGTTTGTCAGTGAACATTTGCCAACGGCGATCGTCAATCAAGCCAATTTCTCGTCCCAAGGGTGTAAGACGCTGGTCAGCATTATCAGAACGCAGTAACAACCGATACTCTGAACGACTGGTTAGCATCCGGTAAGGCTCCCGTAAGTCTTTTGTACACAGGTCATCAACCAAAGTACCAATGTAACTTTGCTCACGGGGGAAAACAATCATCTCCTGACCACGGACAAACCGGGCCGCATTAATTCCGGCGACAATTCCCTGAGCTGCGGCTTCTTCATAACCAGTTGTGCCATTCACCTGTCCAGCACAAAACAACCCAGCAATTTTTTTTGTCATCAGTGTGGGATAACACTGGGTTGCGGGTAAATAATCATATTCCACCGCATAAGCTGGACGTAGCATTACGCAATTTTCCAAACCAGGGAGAGTCCGCAACATCTGTAGTTGCAGATTCTCCGGCAACCCTGTAGAAAACCCTTGGATATATAATTCCGGAATATCTCTACCCTCTGGTTCAATAAATATTTGGTGGCTATCTTTATCCACAAAACGGACAATCTTATCCTCAATACTAGGACAATAACGTGGCCCTTTCGCTTCCACCCAACCACCGTACACAGGTGACAAGTGCAAATTTTCTCTAATCAAGCGATGGGTTTGGGCCGTGGTGCGTGTCATATGACAAGGTAGCTGTTCTCTCTCTACCCACACCTCTGGGTCAAAACTAAACCACCGCACCTCTGTATCCCCTGGCTGGACTTCCATTTTGCTGTAATCTACAGAGCGCTTATCCACCCGTGCAGGTGTACCAGTCTTGAGTCTACCAGTTTCAAACCCCAAGCGATTCAATGTTTGCGTTAATCCCTCTGCTGCAAATTCTCCCGCACGGCCGGCGGGCATTGATTTATTGCCTACCCAAATCTTGCCACCCAGAAAAGTCCCTGTAGTGAGAATCACAGCTTGACAATCAAAGGTCACACCAAAATAGGTTTCCACACCGATGACTTGATTATCAGCACCCAACACCAAGTCTGTCACCATACCTTCGCGGATGCTCAAATTCTCTTGGTTTTCCACAATATTTTTCATCACAGCCGCATATTCTCGCTTGTCTGTTTGGGCGCGTAATGCCCACACTGCCGGCCCTCGTGAAGAGTTGAGGATACGCTTTTGCAGATATGTGCGGTCTGCCATCTTGCCAATTTCCCCACCCAAAGCATCTATCTCATGGGTCAACTGAGATTTAGCAGGCCCTCCCACCGCAGGATTGCAAGGTTGCCAAGCAATTTTATCTAAGTTGAGAGTTAGTAAGAGGGTACGACAGCCAAGGCGAGCTGTAGCCAGTGCTGCTTCGCAACCAGAGTGACCTGCACCGACGACAATGACATCAAAAGCGTCTCGCTCAAAAGCTTTGTTAGCAACGGAATTGTGCATAGTCATAAATACAGGATTAGCCAGCTGAGAATCATGCCTAATTTTAACCCATCCAGAGATTACCAGGAGTTAGGGACTTCTCACTAAAAAAATATACAATCGCTTTGGTGAGTTAAGTATTAGTAGGTTGGGGAGCCACAACATGATCTGCGGAACCCAATGTATATCTTAGTATTGAGTAAAGCTAGCGCTACAATCAACCTAATCGGCAATCATAATACACAAATGATTACTTTCGTCAACGTTTTTACTGTCAATGCTGGTAAGCAAGAGGATGCGTTTGAGCGCATCCAGCAGATTTATACTGAGGTGGTGCAGTCTCAGCCTGGGTTTCTCGATGCTCAGTTACTCAAAAGTGATGATGGTTCTAAGGTAGTAGCGATCGCTCATTGGCAATCAGCAGCACAGATTGATATTTTAAGACAGCAACCGCGATTTAAAGAATTACATGATGAAAAGTTTCATGAAGCGATCGCTCATGTTGAACCCCATGTCTACAGTAGCGTTGTTAAAGTAGTCGCCACTTGAATCTGGGTGGCTTAAACAATACCTTAGCCAAAAAAAGAGTATGAAAGGTATTCTAGTCGGAGAAGGGTTACTTTCACCTCATAACAGCACGAACATTATTGAAATCAGTAAGCAGTGGCAACAATGATCATCCGTCTTGCCGTGACCAATCTTCAATCTTTAAAGAAGGCACTTGAGAAAAATCTCGATAGTTTCGCGTCACTAGAACTGCATCAAGAGCCAAAGCAATTGCTGCAATTCGCATATCCTTGTGCAATCGCTGTTTTGATAACGTGGGATTTTCTTCGAGCAATCGCACAAACGTACAAGCAGCAAAATCATCAAAATCCAACACCCTTACCCGTCCACATAGAGCAACTGTCCGGCTCAACTTTCCATACAGTCGCACAACATCTTCAACTTTTGGCGCACTGTTGATTCTCACCACCCAACCATTAAACAATTCCTAAACCGTCACAATAGAAATCGCTACCTCTGCTCCCACCTCTGACACTCGACGGCTCACCAGTGGATGCTGTTCTAATAGCAGCGATACATGATCTGTATCTAACACCCAAAGGCTCATACGGCGGTATCTATATCCAACTCGCGTTCAGCACGCAGTTCTTGAGCTATGGAAGCAAAGTCATCATCTCCCTTAAACATTCCGATAAAATCTGTCCAAGGATTATTTGCCACTTCTAGGGTTAGTACCTCAATATTCGTCAGTCTAACTCTAACCTGCTCTTGTACAGCAGCGATCGCATCTGTACGATTTTCAGCTTCGGCCACACAATTAGGTAACTCTGGCACTGATGCGATAAAATGACCTGCTTGAGCTTGTTCAACCAGAACATGAAGAGACAGCCTATTCAAATTTGTGACTCTTTGAAGATTCATCAGGAAAATGGGTTTTTTACAGTTTCTTCTAATTGTATCTGCTCACTCAAGTTTCAAGTACCCGGCTTTTTTGAGAAGTCGGGTATGATATGACTCTCAATTCTCATCAATCAATTGTTAGTTCTGGGGTTGCGAACTCCGGCTGCTGCACCCATCAGTGAAGCAACTAAACCCAACAAAGAACCGAAGACAAACCACCATAAGCTTCTAGAAGTTGCAGCAGCGATGTCCCGCGCTTGCTCTGGTGTAACATTGGGAACATTAGGTGGTACTGATGTACCGGGTTGTTGGACTTGGTTAATTACTTCTCCTGCATTAGAAGCAGCAATGCCAAAAGCACCAGATACTCCACTAGCCAATAGCCATGAGCTAAGTGCCAAAGTCGTCGCCCAAAGAATTGCCCCATTGAGTAAGGCTGTATTCCGGTTCATGGGGCCAGAAGCACGAGCTGTCACCCAACCACCAGTAAATAGGGAAATTAATAACGCAATAGTTGACCACAGTCCCACATTACCAGCAACTCCAGGTGCAATGCTTCTGGGTGCGCCTGAGTTGGCAATTGTGCCAGCACCAATAGCGGCAAACAAAGCACTTAAAATTAATTGCGTAGCTAAGGCAACCAAGACACCAGAAATGATTGGGCCCCAACGAACACGATCATGGTAATCACCGACTCTCGTAACTATGCTTGATTCAGGCTGGATAACATCGTCGTCAACTCGATTTACGTATGACATAGTGTATTTTCTCCTGACTATTTTGACTGCAGTCAAGTATTTTTTGGTTACTTACGTTTAGACCTACGCTAAAATTAAATGTCTAATTTTTGATTTTAATCTCTATCAATAGAAAGAGTTATTTGCTCTATCTTGAGTCGGAAATAAAAGATGTATTTAATCTAAAAAATATTAGCATTGAAAATTCACTAATTATAGTAATTAAATTAGATTGGTATATATTATTCAGTGATGAATAGATAAAGATTTTCATGGGAAAAATTATCTATTTTGTCTCTACAAAATATTAAGTGCAACATTTTGCTAATTCCCTAGAAAAATTTAGTATCCTTTTTGATAAGGAATTCTCTTAACGGATTTTCACAGCAGTACCTGTAGCTGTAATCAATAATAAAACACCTGATTGATCAATATTGATTGTGCCAGTGTCAATTTCAATCCCAATTACAGCATTTGCTCCCAAACGTTGCGCCCTTTGTTCTAATTCTTCCATTGCTTTACGTTGTCCTTGTTCAAATAAACGCTCATAACTGCCAGTACGTCCACCAATTACATCTCGAATACTTGCTAAAAAATCTCGGAGAAAATTACTACCATAGACTACTTCTGCGGTCACAATACCTAAATATGAGTCAATCACTGCGCCTTGAATTACATCAGTTGTAGTTAAAATCATCACGTCACATCCTGTTAAAAAATTATGCAATTGTCATAGATTTTTAGCTTTTGTCTGTTAGAAATCAATAGTCCACAGTCCCATTTAATGAACTCAGTAGAAATTCTGGTTTTTCTGTTGGGAACAGCGTGAGGGAATTTACGGATTATTAATATTTTGTGAAGACAAATAAATACAGTTTTCAAAAAGCAAAATTTTTGTTTTAATGTACAAGAAAAAAGTTCATCATAATTTCAGGAAATTTACTGTGTACAAACGCATATCCTTCATGTTGAGTGTACTGTTATTAGGATGTTGTGCTGCTACTATCCCTACTGCGGCTCAAGCTCAGGTTTTAGTTGTGCAAGCCATTAACCCAGAGTTGAAGCAATTGCTAGATGAGGGACGAAGACTGGTGAATGGTGGTGATTATAACGGAGCGATCGCAGTTTATCAACAAGCGGCAGCGATCGAACCCAGAAATGCCAAAATCCATTCGGGGATTGGGTATTTATACGCGCAACAAGGAAATTTCCAGGCAGCACTAGCATCATACCGCCGAGCTATTGGCCTTGACCCTAACAACAGTGATTTTTACTATGCTGTAGGTTATATCAAAGGCAACCTGGGTGATACATCTGGCGCGAAAGAAGCTTATCGCCGTGCCATACAATTGAACCGCAACAACGTTAATGCTTATGTGGGTTTAGGCATTACTCAATCACGTATGGGAGACTACGAAGCCGCTAATTGGGCATTTGAGCAAGCCATCAACCTGGATAGAAACAATGCTCAGACTTACGAATTTATGGCGGCGATGTACAAACAACGACGACAAACCAAACAAGCAAGTAACCTGCTGCAAAAAGCCCGTGACTTATACAAAAAGCGCAACGATATAGATGGTGTGGCGAGAGTAGAAGCTCTACTACAGCAACTGTAAAGCTTGATTAATTTAATTGTCGCCCTGTTAACTCCACAAAAATATCTTCTAAGTTAGAGGGACGCACCATCATGCCTGTTTTATCTGGCTGTTGATGCAAATAAATGTTAGCTTCTGCCAAAGAAGGGAAAAATAAATACTCCCAGCCTCGTGAGCTATTGTTCTCTGTTGCGGTAGCGCTCAACTGTTTCATCACTAAACCTTCACCGTGAGCAGAACGCAGTTGTTGTAAAGTGCCTAAAGAGATCAGCTTACCACCATCCATAATCCCGATACGCCCCGGTTTAGCAGTGCCAAAAGCATCACATAAATATTCCACCTCATCCATATAATGAGTCGTGAGTAACATAGTCATGCCTTGTTTATGCAAATCTTGAATAATCTCCCACAGCCGTCTTCTTGTTTGGGGATCTAACCCTACCGTCGGTTCGTCTAGAAACAAGATTTGTGGCTGATGCAATAAAGCTCTAGCTATCTGCAATCTGCGTTTCATCCCTCCAGACAGAGTTTTTACTAAACTCTCGCGTCTGTCTGATAATTCCACATATTCCAACCATTGATTAATGAGTCGCTGGCGTTGTGGGTTAGCTATGTGATGCAGTCTGCCATGCAACTCCATATTTTCCCAAACACTTAAATCACCATCCACGCTAATTTGCTGCAAGACAACACCAATACTCTGCTTTGCTTGCCGTGGTTGACGCACCACATCATACCCTCCTACCTGTACCTGTCCTTGAGATGGTTTGGTAAGGGTAGTTAGCATCCGAATTGTTGTAGATTTTCCTGCACCGTTGGGGCCAAGGAGGGCAAATATTTCTCCCGGCTCAATAGCAAATGACAAATCATTAACTACAGGGGTATTGTTGTAAAACTTGTATACGTTCTCTAGTAAGACAGCAGCAGTCATGAGTAAATTGGTTACACAATTTCCTTATTTACACTACCATTCATTACCCAAAAATCCAGGACTATCTCACAGGATATTTGAAAAGAATGAGGCGAATATAATTCGCTACTACACAGGCAAAGTCTGTCTCCGCAGACTAATCCAAAATCAAATATTTCCAACCCACGGAGGTGGGTTTTGTCTGTGTAGACGCGATTTCTAATCGCCTAGAAGAGTAACTTTTCAAACAATCTCTCAACCTCTATTTTTTCTAGAAGATGGAACAACATTTAAAAATTAGCTTTGATAGTGGGCAGATAGCAGATGCTGTTTGCATAGAACAACCAACAGAATTATTTCATCTTCTCAGATACATGGGTTTGTCAACTTCTTGCCCTACCTTGGTGATAGTGGGAGGTGCAAGTAACATGAGTCCAGATGATTTTCCTGGAATTAAAAATTTATTTGTCGAAGTGTTAGCTCCCATCGCGGAAAATTTAGGTGCGTATGTTGTTGATGGAGGTACAGATGCGGGAGTCATGCGCTTAATGGGTGAAGCTCGTAGGCAAATTGGTGCTAAGTTTCCCTTAATTGGAGTTGTACCTAAGAGCAAAGTTGGTTTACTGGCAACCTCTACTGATTCCATTTATTTAGAGCCTAATCATAGTCATTTTGTCCTTGTTCCAGGTAGTAATTGGGGTGATGAATCACCTTGGATTGCTCAATTAGCAACTTTGCTAGCTGATGGTAAGCCATCAATAACTATACTCCTCAATGGTGGGGAAATTACTTTTGTAGACGCATTCCACAGCATTCAAGCTGGACGTTTGGTTGTGGTGGTGGCTGGGAGTGGTAGAACCGCAGATATCCTAGCAATGGCTTTACAGGGAAAAACTACTAATGCTCGCGCCATCGAGTTAGGAAAATCTGGTATATTACACTACATTAAGTTAGATAATTTACAAAACAGTTGGGAAAACTTAGCCAAAATTATCAAGGGTCTGCTATCTACTTAGGAGTGAATAATGGGGAAAAAAAATAGTTATCAGGAATTTTTAAAACAAGATTTTGATAGTTTATTTGCAAGTATGAATTTGGGTAACTTGCAAAAACATTTTTTGCGATCGCGCTGGTTAGAGCAATTACTCTGGATGGAAAATAAAGCCAATCAGGCACGCGATCGCTACTATTTTCTCAGGATTACCACAATTGTTGGTGGTATAATTCTTCCAGCTTTAGTTAGTTTCAATATTAATAATGAACCCGCGAGAAAGGTGCTAATTGTCTCAACATTTGGATTGAGTCAAGTAGTTGCTATTAGTGCAGCTATTGAAGAATTTTTTCACTACGGAGAACGCTGGCGACACTACCGACGCACAGCAGAATCACTCAAAACTCAAGCTTGGCAATTTTCCCAACTGACAGGTGTATATCAAAACTATACTAGTCATGAACAAGCATTTAGTATTTTTGCTGGTCAAGTAGAAGACATCATTCAGCGAGATGTAGAAGTTTATGCTACTCAAGTTGTGCAAGAGCAGAAATCAGACAAACAAACACGCAATGATTACAATAGCTTATTAGAGTCAAAAACAACTAATTCTGAAGATAAAGAACCAGAACAACCAAATTAAGAAGTTCTCTTCATTATCCTTACTATAGTAACGCTTGACGCACCGAAAAACATGGTGCGTCAACAGTGAACAGTAAACAGTGTTTATTAACTGGTAACTGTTAACTGTTAACTGATTTGTAACACACTATACCTTAATATTTACTGGATTTTGAATTTTGAATTGGTATAACCTCTAGCCTTCTATCTCCCCAACAATTTTTGGTAATCTTCCAGTTGTTTGACAATTTGATTGATTAATGTACCAAAATCAAGATTGTTACCGTTATTCACATCAGTTGGGCTATTGGCTAGGCTGTTGGCGGGAGAATCTTGATAATATCGGACAAATTCCATCTGGGAATTAGTGGATATTTGATTGTAAGATTGTACAGATATTGTCTGCGATTTATCAGAGATAGTGCTGTTTTCTGAAAAAGATTTAATGCTAAAAGTAGAGGATTTAGTTAATGACTGATTGACATCTAAACCTGTAAATAAATCATCGAGAAGACTACCAAAGTCCAAATCAAATCCAGAGTTAGAGTCTGTTGTTTGGGTATTTTTATTATTGTTATTTCCGGCTGTACTAGTAATAATACTACGTACTTGGCTATCAGTTAAATTCGGGTTAGCACTCAACATTAAGGCTACTACACCAGCAACGTAAGGAGATGCCATCGATGTGCCGCTATAGTTAGCGTACTCATTATTAGGCACTGATGAATAAACATTCACTCCTGGGGCTGTCACATAAGCGATGTCACTGCTACCAGAACGGTTAGAGAAATCTGCCAAATTACCATTTTCATCGACAGCGCCAACGGCAATGCCAGTCTTGTTAGCATAGTTAGCAGGATAGTCCGGTTTTGAGTCCCCATCATTACCGGCTGCCATGACGACAATTGCCCCTTTGCTACTAGCATATTCAATTGCAGACTTGAGAGTGCGACTGGAATAATCACCACCAAGACTGAGATTAATGACTTTTGCACCATTATCTACAGCGTAGTAGATGCCGTTGGCGATCGCACTATAAGATCCAGAGCCAGAAGCATCTAAAGCTTTCACAGGCATAATCTTAGCGTTATATGCCACTCCCGTCACCCCATAACCGTTATTTTCCCCAGCCACAATTCCCGAAACATGGGTTCCATGACCATTATTATCTAGGGTGTTGTTATTGTTATCGTTAAAATTCCAACCGTGAACATCATCTACATAGCCATTACCATCATCATCTATACCATTACCAGCAATTTCTTTCGTATTAGTCCATATATTATTTTTTAAATCTTGGTGATTAGCATCAACACCAGTATCAATCACCGCTACAATTACCCCATTACCTGTATAGCCATTTGCCCAAGCTTCTGGGGCATTAATTGCATCTAATCCCCAATTAGTTCCACCCAAATTTGGCACATCATTGTAAGGGCTTTGTCCAGCCGCTTGGGAGACAGCTGCACCTGCATTAATCAAGCCATAACCATTTGTAGAGTTATAGCTACTAGTAGTAGCCACAGCCTTTGCCGCCATTTCTGAGTCATCATCTCCTTCTGGGTCAGAGCTACCACCATTACCAAAGTTAAAATTATAATTATTCGGAATAGGAAAAATATCTGATGAGGAGGGATAAGCAGCACTTTGCCCGTCAAAAAGATTTGATTTGTGACTCACATCATGAATGGGCATAGCTATTTTCTCCTCAAGAAAGATGACCGTTTTTTTGGCAGCATTGATTGTTAAAACCTGGAAACCAAGGTTTTAATGGATAAATTTGCCAGCTAGTTAATAATTACTCTGAAAAATTATCGGAAAGTGCAGTTTTTTTTACCAAAAAATATTAAATATATTTTAATCATTTGTTTTGTATTTCCTGGCAATGGGAGTTGACAGTGACTTTTCGATAAATCGATTATGGGAAAATCACATGAGAAATATTCAAGCTTTCTTGACAAGAAACAGAAAGGAAATTCAGTTTCCCCACTTCTCGAAGAAGTAGAAATGTAAATTGGGTTGAGTGATAGCGTTCGCCCTTGGCTTTCCCTCAGGGTAACCCAACACGGTTCAGTTAGTAGCACCCAATTCTTCTAGATCACCCTAAATCCACGTGAGTTCGACAAGTCTTTTTTGACCTCTCCCCCAACCCCTCTCCGACGCACAGAGGGCAGGGTGGTTTCATATAAACAGAGAAAAAACAAAACTTTGTTTCAAAGCCTCTCCCCCCGTGGGGAGAGGTTTGGAGAGGGGTTTTTCCAGTCGTCGAACTCACGTTAAAGAAAAATGTGGGTAACGCATAGCTTGAAAAGGGGGGTTAGGGGGGATCAAAACGCTGTTAGGCAACTTTATAAGACTTGTATATACACCATAGCTTTTTAAGGGGAGGCTCAAGGGGATCAAAAGCTTAACTGAACCGTATTGGGCTATGGACTATTGACCACTCTCAGAAGGGTTTATTGGTTGAGTGCGTAAGTCCTAATAACTAGCAACTTAGATTAATCTAAGTCCAAAACGGTAAAATTAGTATTACCCAAAACCACACGATTAGAGAACAAAGCAATCTGCACCTGTGCAGTCGCACCACTACCATCAGAGTCAAAAGACAAAGCACCAGTAGCTTGATTGTAGATAAAACGCTGAGTCTCCGTCGTCGCCCCAGTCCCTAAATGGAACAAACTAGCATCCATTGTCCCACCTTGACTCAAGCCAAACTCAGAACCCGACAAAAGCACAGTCTCACCCACTTGAAAATCCAAGATAGTATCAAAGCCACTACTCAGAACACCAGTCAAATCAAAAATATCCACACCACTACCACCAACAAGGGTGTCATTCCCTGAACCACCAATGAGTAAATCATTACCCCCCTCACCAGAGAGATAGTCATTACCAATCAAGCCAGTCAGGGTATTATTGCCACTGTTACCAATCAAGCGATTACTGGCATCATTCCCAGTACCATTGAGATTGCCACTGCCCACCAAAGTTAAATTCTCAAAATTAGTAGCCAGAGTGAATTCCACACTAGAGATAACAGTATCAGTACCCTCATTGGCTGCTTCGGTAATCACATCACTAACACTATCTATCTCATAGATATCATTGCCAGTACCACCATTGAGAGTATCATTACCACTACCACCATCAAGGCGATCGTTACCAGCACCACCAATCAGGGTATCATTACCACCTTGTCCAACTAACCAGTCATCACCATCACCACCATCTAAAGTATTGCTGGCATTATTGCCGAAGATTTGGTTATTGAGGCTATTACCAGTACCATCGATAGCAGCATTACCAATCAAGGTGAGATTTTCTAGGTTGTCTCCTAATGTCCAAGTAATATAAGAGTTGACTTTATCTCTAGTGCCGCCTTCAGCAGTTTCGGTGATGGTATCGTTCAAGCTATCGACAGTGTAGCTGTCATTGCCGTTGCCACCAGTCAAGGTGTCATTACCTGCACCACCATCGAGGTTATCGTTACCTTCACCACCATTGAGGGTGTCGTTTCCAGCTTCGCCGTAGAGTAAATCATTGCCATCGTCACCGTTGATGGTGTCATCACCTGTGCCACCAAATCCGTAGTCGTCACCTGTGCCACAGTTAAGGGTGTCGTTGCCAGCATTGCCGATGAGGTAGTCGTTACCTTCTAAGCCATTGATAATATCATCTCCGGCTGTGCCATGGAGAATGTCTTTTCCTGGTGTGCCGTTTATTGGTAGAACCGTAATTGCACCGTATAAGTTATCGTTGTCGCCAATTATGCCAGCATCGTCAGCTGCGTCGTTGCTTGTGAAAACTATGCTACCGATGGATGTGACTGTGGGTAGAACAGTGGGCATTCCTTGATTGTTACCGTTGGGGTTGGTGGTGGACTGCATGATAAATACTGCGCCACCCAAGCCCTGACCATCTCCGTTGCTTCTGGCGAAAACTGGTTCATCGATGGATGTAGCTGTGAATAAGGGTTCTCGCAAATTTGTATTACTCGTACCACCTGTGGCAGTGTTGTTATTAAAAGTAGTGTTTTTCAGGGTTAAAGCACCACTGCGGATAAATATCGCACCACCTAAACCTGCTCCACCGCCACCTTGGTTATTACCATTGCCGCCAGCAAAGCCACCGTCACCGGGTATCTCATCAGAGGTACCGCCGCCACCACCACCGTAACCACCCTTGCCACCACTGCCATAGTAGCTATAGCCACCACCACCACCGAAACCACCATTACCACCATTGTCGTTGTAGCCATAGCCAGCACCGCCACCAAAACCACCGTTGCCTCCGGTATCGTAGCCATAGCCACCACCGCCACCGAAACCACCACTGCCGCCGTTGCCATCAAAGTTACTTAAACCGCCACTGCCGCCGTAATTGCCGTTACCGCCGTAACCACCATCAAAACTTTGATTATTACCAAATAGACCACCACCACCCGCATCGTTGACATTACCAAACATTCCACCACCACCACCACCGTAGAGTTCATTGCTGGTACTTCCACCAACTGCCTTGTTGGCTTTAAAAGTGACATTCTCTAACGACGTATTGCCATCGTAGATAAATAACCCACCACCCATACCAGCACCAGCTCCACCGTAGGAACTATCTCCCCCCTTCGCCATGCCATTGGTGATGGTGAGGTTAGAAATATTGACGGTTCCTGACAAGATAAATAGGGGGCGAACATCACCGTTGTCAGTTACACCGTTATTATTGGCATCACCACTAATAGTTCTACCGTTACCGACAATGGTGAGGTTGCTGTTAATCAGTGTCTTCATCACACCTGTGATTCGCACATTACTATTTAGGGTAATTGTGTCATCCCCTGCCGCTACATTTGCTTGGCGAATTGCCCAACTGAGTGTGCCTGATTGATTGCCAGTACCATCATCGGTAAGTTGGTTCACATCAAAATTTGCCATTTGATTGTTTCCTTGATTGTGGTTGAATGAGGCATACAAATCCGCAAACAGATTTGTCCTCACTCAAATGCTTTTACTCATCACAGCACTTGAGTCAGGTTCATTTCAGCTATACAAAATCACCAACTTGCTAAAGAACTTAGCTGGGATTTTTCACAATATTTTTGCCAACTCATCTCAAAGTCTTAAAAATGTTGGGTGACTCTCCCTTGAAGACCAATACGGTTCAGTTAGCGTTAAAAACCTTAAATTGTGTAGCGACTTTCCCAGTCCTCAGTCCCCAGTCCTTTCCCTCTACGAGTGATTCAGAAATCAAATCGGATTACCATACTATTCCTATAGTTGGTTATAATTTAAATACATTGCAGCGTCAATTGTAAATACATGGGAATATGTGATTTTATCTCAATTGTAAGTAAAATAACTCAAATTTTTTCTGTGGGATGAGAAGTGTAGGTTGTTTAATTTATTCCACAAGATGTTTAATTTGTTATTGATACATTAACAATGTCAGTCAATACATTGGCAATGTCAGCCAATACATTAATTGCTCGAAATACTTGTAAAGACACTACATTGCAACGTCTTTACAAGTATTTTTGGAAATAACTTTAACGTGAGTTCGACGACTGAAAAAACCCCTCTCCAAACCTCTCCCCTACAAGGAGAGAGGCTTTAAAACTCTCATTCTTTGTTGATATTTTATGCTCTTTACTCCCCTCTCCGCGTCGGAGAGGGGTTGGGGGAGAGGTCAAAAAAGATTTGTCGAACTCACGTTAACTTTAGAGAACAAAGATTTTGAGAACGCTAGCGCAAATGTTCCTGGCAATGACAGTTATTATATGAATGCGGTAGAACACTAGACAGGCTGCAGAGAGAAAACAGCAAAGTCATTGCTAGACAAAGCGGCACGATTAGAGAACAGAGCAATTTGTACTTGTTGATTGCTACCACTACCATCAGCATCATAGAACA
The DNA here is from genome assembly GCF_013393945.1 of Nostoc sp. TCL26-01. NCBI lineage: Bacteria > Bacillati > Cyanobacteriota > Cyanophyceae > Nostocales > Nostocaceae > Nostoc > Nostoc sp. TCL26-01. Next base: position 3,312,301 of record NZ_CP040297.1, on the reverse strand, counting down.
GTGCGCCTGTAGCTTGATTGTAAATGAAGCGATCGCTCTGTGTATTTGCCTTTGTGCCTAAAACAAACAAACTAGAATTGAGTGTTCCCCCAGGAAGTCCAAACTCTTGACCAGAGAGTCTGACAATATCTTCACCAACTTTAAAATCTAAGATAGTATCAAAGCCACTACTCAGAACACCAGTCAAATCAAAAGTATCGACACCAGTACCACCAACAAGAGTGTCATTCCCTGAACCACCAATGAGTAAATCATTACCCCCCTCACCAGAGAGATAGTCATTACCAATCAAGCCAGTCAGGGTATTATTGCCACTGTTACCAATCAAGCGATTACTGGCATCATTCCCAGTACCATTGAGATTGCCACTTCCCACCAAAGTTAAATTCTCAAAATTAGTAGCCAGAGTGAATTCCACACTAGAGATAACAGTATCAGTACCCTCATTGGCTGCTTCGGTAATCACATCACTAACACTATCTATCTCATAGATATCATTGCCAGTACCACCATTGAGAGTATCATTACCACTACCACCATCAAGGCGATCGTTGCCAGCACCACCAATCAGGGTATCATCACCACCTTGTCCGATTAACCAGTCATCACCATCACCACCATCTAAAGTATTGCTGGCATTATTGCCGAAGATTTGGTTATTGAGGCTATTACCAGTACCATCGATAGCAGCATTACCAATCAAGGTGAGATTTTCTAGGTTGTCTAGTAGCGTCCAAGTGATAGAAGAGTTGACTTTATCTCTAGTTCCGCCTGTAGCAGTTTCGGTAATGTTATCATTCAAGCTATCGACAGTGTAGATATCATTGCCATTGCCACCGATGAGAGTGTCATCACCAGGGCCACCATCAAGATTGTCGTTACCTTCACCACCATTGAGAGTGTCGTTACCTTCGTTACCGTAGAGTAAATCATTGCCATCTTCACCGTTGATGGTGTCATTTCCTGCACCACCAAAACCATAGTCGTCGCCTGTGCCGCAGTTGAGGGTGTCGTTGCCAGCATTGCCAATGAGGTAGTCGTTGTCTTCTAAGCCATCGATGGTGTCGTCGCCATTTGTGCCTTTGAGGAGGTCTTTTCCTGATGTGCCTGTAATTGATGGATTAGAGGCGACTATTGCGCCATAGATATCATCGTTGTTGGTGGCAGTGTTAGTGTCGTTAGCCGCGCTGTTGCCAGTGAAAACTGTTCCACCTGTGGCTGAGACTGTGGGTCGAGTTGTGGGCATTCCCTGGTTGTTGCCATTGGTGTTGGTGGTGGACTGCATGACAAATAGTGCGCCACCTAAGCCTTGACCATTATTAACACCTGTGCCACCTGTAGCAGTGTTGTTATTAAAAGTAGTGTTTCTGAGAGTTAAAGCACCACTGCGGATAAAGATGCCGCCGCCCAGACCTGCACCACCACCAGCATTGTAACCATAACCGCCGTTGCCGCCACCGAAGCCACCAATACCAGCACCGTCGTCGCCACCACCGCCGCCACCGCCGTAGCCACCATTGCCACCATTGCCAGAGTAGTTATAGCCACCACCACCACCGAAGCCACCATTGCTTTCACCATAAGCACCACCACCACCACCGAAGCCACCATTGCTTTCACCATAAGCACCACCACCACCACCGAAGCCACCATTGCCTCCATTGGTGCCACCGAAGCCACCATAGTTGCCGTTACCGCCATAACCACCATCAAAACCATTATCGTCATCCTTACCAAATAGACCACCACCACCATCACTAGTGACGCTACCGAACATTCCGCCACCGCCGTCAGCTCTGCCATAACCACTACTGACACCACCACGGGCTTGATTATTGCTGAACGTGATATTAGTTAACGACACATTGCCATCATAAATAAATAAGCCGCCACCCAGACCAGCACCACCGCCACCAACGCCACTGTCTCCTCCTTTAGCCATGCTATTAGTGATGGTGAGGTTGGAGATATTGACGGTTCCTGACAAAATAAATAAGGGGCGAAGATCACCAACATTAGTAATGCCATCATTATTGGCATCACCGCTAATAGTTCTACCATTGCCGACAATAGTGAGGTTGCTATTAACTAGTGTCTTCATCACCCCTGTGATTCGCACATTACTATTCAGGGTAATTGTGTCATCGCCTGCGGCTACATTTGCTTGGCGAATTGCCCAGCTGAGTGTGCCTGATTGATTGCCAGTTCCATCATCGATAAGTTGGTTAACATCAAAATTTGCCATGTGATTGTCTCCTTGATTTTGATTAGATGAGGCATACAAATCCGCAAACAGATTTGTCCTCACTCAAGTGCTGTAATGAGCTAAAGCACTTGAGTCAGGTTTATTCACATTCAGCTATACAGATCCCCGACTTCTCAAAGAAGTCGGGGATCTTGAGCGTTTACGAAGGTTGGGCGACAATCAAATTAGCTTGGCTGTTGCTGAGTTCTGTCCAAAAAGACAAGTTATTAAACTTGGTAAATAAATCGGGTGGTAGGACTGTTTGCCGTGGTTGAAATTCGACTTTCTTCCTGACTTTATGTAAGCCTTGCGTATTCAGACGTTTGTCAAATTCTGGTTCATCGTACTGGACGTTTTCAAAGTCATGGGTGAATGGTTCTTCTTCCAAAAATTGATAAATCAGGGATAAAGTTTTTTCAGGATTTTGACTTAATAAGTCGTATTCAACTAATAGTAATGAATGACTATGTTCACTGTAAAAAGCTTCCTTGAGAGCATTATAAGCAAATCCGACTAATCGCCCTCCTTGGCTTAAGGCTTCTGTCCGACTGTAGACATTGGCGCGTTCTAATGGGTTTTGAAATAATCCAGAAACATCAAAGGCATTACGCCGGACTAGCCGTTCAACGCTATCCATAATCCACGCAATATTCCGCACACAACAAATTACTTTAGCTGTGGGAAATAGTTCATGAATTAAGGAGAGTTTGCTGCACCATACACGATTGGTATCAAAGATAATTTCTTTGTCAGCTTGGGGATAATAATAAGCAGAAAAAATACTCAAAACTAACGCCCGCTTTTGTTCTGGAGTAATGAAAACAGAAAATTCGCTGTCTTCACTCATCGCTTCTAGCATTCGCTTGACTAAGCTACCAACTGGGCTAGTCATGCTGGCGTGAAATCGGGGATTTTGTCTGAGTAAAGCACTAAGGAGTGTGGAACCCGAACGGGGTAGCCCTGAGATGAAGTGCAATTTTGGTGTCATTTGAATCAGGTAGAAGTTAAAAGGTGAAAGGCAAAATTATCTAAATAGAATTCAGGAGTCAGGAGTCAGAATTCAGAATTAATCAGGGTTTAGGAATATTAGCTTACTCATCAAATATGAGAATTTGAACTATTCTGACTCCTGTATTCTGACGGATGTATCCTGACAAAATTATTAAAACCCCTGGCTTAACTGTCTTTTTAGTGGGTAGAGTGCGTCAGTGCGCCAAAACCTCACTGCACTGAGAAATTATTTATACTGATGCACCCTACAGTTGCTTAATTTATCTCGCATTTATACAACACCGTAATTCTTTGGTGTAACTATCTTTTTTAGTTATTTAGCCGTAGAAATTATGTGATTGAATTAACCTGCGCTTCTATGTTAAACGACACATTTTTAAGTGTCACTACTTAAGATAAAGTTTGAGAAATATTAATTATTACTATTGATAGGTAGCTATATGGGCAGGATAAATGACCTGAGTTATGCAATGAATGAAGATGACAAACTATAAAGCAATGATGCAGCAAGATTCTGGTGTGACTGTGTGGTTTACTGGGTTGAGTGGTGCTGGTAAATCTACTATCTGTCGCGTTGTAGAGGAGAAACTGCGATCGCTCTCTTATAAAGTAGAAGTACTAGATGGTGATCTGATCCGTCAGTACCTAACTAAGGGTCTAGGTTTTAGCAAAGAGGATAGGCAAGAAAATATCCGCCGTATAGGTTTTGTAGCTAACCTATTGACGAGAAATAATGTGATTGTTTTAGTGGCAGCGATCGCACCATACCGCGAAATGCGTCAGGAAATGCGAGACGTAATCGGTAATTTCCTGGAAGTCTACGTTAATGCACCTTTGGATGTGTGCGAGGAAAGAGATGTGAAGGGTTTATATAAAAAAGCTAGATCAGGAGAAATTAAGCACTTTACGGGTATTGATGATCCTTATGAAGTGCCGCTTCATCCAGATGTGGAGTGTGATACTGTACGAGAGGATATCAGTGCCAGTGCTACTAAGGTATTACGCAAGCTGTCAGAATTAGGTTATGTTATTGATGGTGTGGAAACTAGAGAATTTTCTCAGAGTTTTCCACGGCGTAGGCAAGGTTCACCACAGGTATCGATTGTTAGTTCTTGAAGAAGAATTCAGAAGTCATTCAAGGGAGAGTAACCCAACAAAGTTTTAAGAATGTTGGGTTACTTTGCGGGTTCTCCAACGGAGTACGCAAAGTCTCAACTCAACCTACTTTTCTCAAACCCTTGCAAAAACATAGTTACGTAGCTTGCTTCTCACATGAAGGCGAGTATTACGCTTTGCGTTACTAGTCATACAACCAAGTATTACTTGAAAAATCGTCCTTCTCCTTCTCTGTAGTTTCTCTCGGCTGTATGGGCAACCGTTCTGGTAAGCGGTGTGATTTTCTATAAGTAAGAACAGGTTTGTAACTTTCTGGCTGTGGTTTTGGCGGTTGAGGTTTTTCTTTGGCTGGTTTTTCTTTTTCTTGTTTTAAAAGTTTATTTTCTTCTATGAGTTGAGAATTAGCTTCTGCTAGTTGTAATACTGTTTTTTTAGCTTCATGCAGTTCTTTTGTCAGTTTTTCTCCAGCAGTTTGTTGTTCAGCTAAAGCTGATTGCAACTCTTTAATTTGCTGCTGCCAAGATTTCTCTTGTTGTGTAGATTTTTCAATTGTGGCTTGTAAATCTTTAATAGTTTCTTCCAAATCTGCCTTAGTAGGAGTGCTACGTTTAGCGGTTGTGGATTCAGTTGTCTGCTGTGATGATGCTTCTGTATTAGCAATCGTTTCTGTTGCTACTGCTTTGGCAGTAACTTCAATTGCCGTTTCGTCAGCAGTCGGTGTAAATTTTTGAGTTTCTTGTTCAATTAAATCGGATAGATTCTGTTTCCTGGGCATTATTTTCTCCAATCACGCTGTAGTTCTTCCGCTACACGGCGGTAGTCAGACTCCGCCTCTCTAGCATTGTTTCCCCGCCATTGATCGATTGCTACACCCTCCAAAGCTGCTCTCTCGTGAGCTTTATAGATCCGAATAAATGCTTTACAAGCTGGAATCCCTAACCTTTGGAGAGTATTTTGCGCCTCTATTGCTTCATTTATACTCCGAGTATCGACTTTTGTGAGTAGTACCCGGTGAGGAACTCCCACTGGAACTACAGCAGCTTTGACTGTTTCGATTAATACAGCCAAATCCATTGCTGATGGAGGTGTAGGCAAAACTAGATAGTCTGCGATCGCTACTACTGTCGCTAGTGTTTCTGATTGTAGCGCTGGTGGCGTATCCACCACTACTAAATCGTAACCTTTAATTGCTTGCAACTGACCTAAAAGTTGAGGATTAGTTTCTTGAGATAAATCAAAACCCATCCCATTCTGACTTCTGCCAAACCACCAACTAGCAGAGCCTTGAATATCTGTATCAATCAGAAGAACTTTTTTTTTCTTGGCAAACTGAGCTGCTAGATTGATGGCGGTAGTCGTTTTACCGACTCCTCCCTTACCGTTAAGAATAGTGATGATTTTTGGCACTGCTTACTTCCGACCCTGCCATACTTGAATATACCGCTTTTTGGGCAACTAGGTATAGATTGGGGATTGGGGATTGGGGAGATGGGGGGAAGAACCTATACAAGTTTTTCCCCTTGTCCTCCTATCTCAGTTAGTCATGACTATTGACTATTGACTATTGACTATTGACCAATGACTACGGATACTTTCTCATCAACCATTGGTGTATTGCTTTCAGCCACAAGTTTACGAAAGAGTTCACCTTCAATAGTTTCTTGTTCGGCTAATAAATCTACTAGTCGCTCTAAAACTACACGGTTAGTTTGCAGCAATTCCTTAGAAGTTTGGTAACAAGTGTTAATAATTTCTCGGACTTGTCCATCTATCTTGGCAGCAATTTCTTCCGAATAATCTGATTTATTCATCCAATCTCGTCCTAAAAATACCTCTCCACTTTGATTTTCCAGAGACAAGGGGCCTAATTCAGACATTCCAAATCTAGTAACCATTTGCCTTGCCATTGATGTGACTTTTTGCAAGTCATCACCTGCACCTGTAGTCACTTCCGGTTTACCAAAAACAATTTCTTCCGCCGCACGACCAGCTAAAGTAGAAGTAATTCTCGCTTTGAGTTGAGAACGGGAAATCAAACCTTGTTCTTCGTTGGGTGTAAACCAAGTCAAACCTTGTGCTTGTCCTCTGGGAATGAGCGTAACTTTCTGCACTGGGTCATGGTCTTTTAATAATGTACCAACTAAGGCGTGTCCGACTTCGTGGTAAGCAATTAAGCGCTTGCTCTTGCTATCTACTAGGGGTGTGCCTTCCATCCCCGCAACTACCCTATCTACTGCATCATCAATTTCCAATATAGTAACGGCATCTTTGCGTCTTCTGGCGGTGAGAATGGCAGCTTCATTGAGAAGGTTGGCTAAATCTGCGCCTGTAAATCCGGGTGTGCGGCGGGCGATCGCTTCCAGTGATACACTAGGGTCGATTCTCTTATTGCGCGAGTGGACTTTTAAAATTTCCAGTCTTCCCTTTAAATCTGGTGCATCAACTATCACCTGCCTATCAAAACGTCCGGGACGCAACAACGCTGCATCAAGCACATCAGGACGGTTGGTGGCAGCAATAATAATGATGCCTGTGTTACCTTCAAAACCATCCATCTCCGTAAGTAGCTGGTTCAATGTTTGTTCTCTCTCGTCGTTACCACCACCAATACCTGCACCCCGTTGTCTACCTACTGCGTCGATTTCATCGATGAATATTAAGCAAGGAGCATTATCTTTGGCTTTCTTGAACAAGTCGCGGACACGGGATGCACCCACACCGACGAACATTTCTACAAATTCCGAACCAGAGATACTAAAGAATGGTACACCAGCTTCGCCAGCGATCGCTTTTGCTAGTAAAGTTTTGCCAGTTCCCGGAGGCCCTACTAACAACACACCTTTAGGAATACGCGCGCCTACAGCCGTAAATCTTTCTGGCTGTTTGAGGAAAGTCACGACTTCTTGTAATTCTTCTTTGGCTTCTTCTATGCCGGCTACATCGTCAAACTTCACTCCAGTTTTGGCTTCCATCTGGAAACGCGCTCTGGATTTACCAAAATTCATTGCTTGGCTAGACGCATTGGTAGAACGACGCAGGAACAACAGCATCAAAGCTACCAATGGTAAAATCCACATCAGGTTAATTAATAACCCCACCGCCGCCCGACTATTGGCAGAAGACACTTCACCAAAATCAACATTTTTTTCTTTGAGTTTATTGATTAACTCTGTGTTTTGCTCTAAAAGCCTCACCTGTATGGGTGGTGTGTCAGGCTTTTGATTTTTTAAATAAACTTTAGCAATCTGTTCAGTTTCGTCCAGTTCTACTTTTTTGACTTGCTCTTGATTAACTTTTTGGATTAACTCTCCGTATGTCAGGGACTCACGCTCTGCTTTCTGCGCCAGAACAGCACTACCCCCAAATACCGTTGGCAACATAATTAAACCTGCTGCCAGCGCACTAGTCCAAGCTGCACGCTTTGGTTGTTGCTGTTTTATCAATGCCTTTTTCTGAAAATTTTTCATAATAATTACCCTTTGTCTGCTGCCATAGGCGGAGCGCTGATTTTATGCCTACTCTTTAACTGGAAATCACTTTTATCTAATCTAGTCTAACTCTTTCAAAAAACACGAAGGGAATTAGGGGGTTAAGGGTGTAGAGGTTTAGGGGTTTAGGGGTTTAGGGGAATGACGTGAAAAAAGTTTGACTGTTGACTGTTGACAGTGGTCATTAAGCTTTGTCGAAGTGAAGAATGGGAAAAAATATCCAACACTTGCGTAAATCATATCTAAATTTGACTCTGGCAGAATAAATGGTTATGATTATAATCATAGTCGTAATGACTTCGTATTTTTAGAAAATCTTAATTATAGGTGAATTATGGTGAAAGTTGTTGGTATTGGTGGTAGTTTAAGACCTAACTCTTACACCCAGTTAGCCTTGCAAGTGGCAGCGCAACGCCTAGAAGCATTAGGTGCAGATGTAGAAATTCTGGACTTGCGGCAATTACAATTACCATTATGCAACGGTGGTAAAGATTATTCAGAATATCCAGATGTTCAGCGTTTACGTGATACTGTTCGCCACAGTGATGGATTAATCTTGGCGACACCTGAATATCATGGTGGTGTGAGTGGTGTTTTAAAAAATGCCCTCGACTTGATGAGCTTTGATGAACTGTCTGATAAAGTCACAGGACTGATTAGTGTACTAGGGGGTCAATCTAACAGTAACGCTTTAAATGACCTGCGGTTGATTGTACGCTGGGTACACGGTTGGGTCATTCCAGAGCAAATTGCCATTGGACAAGCTTACAGTGCCTTCAGTCCGGAAGGAAAGTTATTAGATGAAAAACTTTCTCAAAGATTTGATCAATTTGCTCAAAGTTTATTTGACAACACCCGCAAGCTGCGAGGGGGTGAGTGAGTGCTGAGTGAGGGAGTGAGGGAGTGAGGGGTGCAGGGGAAAAGAAGAAATGCTAATGACTAATGACTAATGACTATTGCCTATTGCCTATTGCTTATTCCCTCTTCCCTATTGCCTATTGCCTATTGCCTATTCCCTCTTCTCTATTCGCTGTCCCCTATTCGCTGTCACCTGTCCCCTTAGTGATGATGATGATGATGGTGTCCAGCTAGTTGCGGGTTAATAGCAGATGCTTGCTCATTTTGCAACTCAGCAATTTGGGTGTTTGCCCACTGTGCAGCCATAGCCAGAAATTCGGGATGATCATTTACACAAGCCATCTGCACATAATCCACATTCGGATACTTTTTCTCTAAAGCATGGATGATGTGGTGTACATCCAACAAGGTTTCGTGATTTTCTGTGGCAAAGCCGATGGGCATGAATATGATAGCTTTTGCACCCAATTGAATCAGGTTTTGGGCTGCTTGTGTTGCATTGGGTTGTGTCCATTCAATCAACGGTGTATCGTGATTGAGCCAACCTACAGAAATTAAGGGATAACGGTTGATTAATTCTTCCCGTACCAACTCATATAATGCTTGACTTTCGGTAATTCCAGAGGTGAAGCCTTTGGCTTTGTGAGGGCAACCGTGATTCATTAAGACAATACCAATTTGAGAAGGTAGGTAGGCTGCGGCTAAATCAGCGCTAATTTTCTCCTCAACCAGATGTGCCATTAAATGAATATATTCTGGTTCGTTATAAAAAGAAGGTATATAACGTAACCCCTTCACCCAATGATTTTCACTATCAGCTGTTGCTGACAAAGCATTGTTAACTTGTTCAATAGCAATCCCACTGGTAAAGATAGAATCAACCACCAGTAGGGGATAAATCAGGATTTTGTCAAAACCTTGGTCTTTAATTTCTGCTAAAACTTGATGGGGTAAAAAGGGAGCGCAAAAGTTAAAAGCTTTGAAAACTTTAATGCGATCGCCCCATTTTGCTTGTAAATTTTGTTCAATGCCAGCACGCTGCTTTTCAAAGATGGCATTGTGGGGAGAAATAAAATCGTGGTGTGTATGTCCCCATTCGTGACGATCAAATAATGCCAATAACTTAGCTAGTGGTGGATAAATCCAAGTTGGTACTGGTGCAAATTTTGCTGTCAGGAGATTAAGAGCCTGTTCGTTATAGTTAGCGAAATCTTCGTAGCTTTCTACTTCGCCATAACCCATGAGCAATACAGCTACTCGGTCTTGACTAGATAAATGCTCCTGGGTGTGTTGCAATTTTTCCGGTGTGGCAACCACAGTCAGTTCCTCAATATAAACCAAAATGGCAGGCAAAATCATCTAAGGCTATATATAGCTTGACTGTTTGCCAACCTAGTCAAATATTATCCCATCCCCCTGGATGGGATCACTGTCGTGACAATAATATATCAAAAGACATAAGCTGATACGTACTTGTAACCAAAAGTCCCAGCTAGTTTTTGACTCTGGATGTTTGCAAATCACAGCGTAAAATATAGGATTTAAATTTGTAATAACTGATGTAGTTATGTAGTAAAAAGATTTAGCCGAGACTATGGGTATTCAGAAATTGCTTGGGTGTCTTATTGATTCATCCAACACGTATCCTTTTTGTGTAAGTTGAAATTTTTATTTAATCTTGATGATCTACAACCGTACTTACACTGAAATTGTATTAAAACAGTATAGAGAATATTTTTAATTATCAGTAAAACTTCCCTGGGAGTAAGTATAAATGTAAAGTTAGATTTATTGTGTTCTTTTTTGCTAGTACAATCCCAAAAAACCTCTAGATACAGATTGATTGATATATGTAAATTTATGGGAATTTTACATATACTTTCAAAATTACTTATGTATCTAATTTTTGGATTGTGACATGAGTTAGCTTTGTTCTTTAAGTTTGTATGCAATAGGAGAGTCTGTGAGTATTGACCATTGGTACAATTACAACATTTGTCATACCCCATCAGAGATGATAGCCAAGCAAATTGTAGACAGAATTCTCCGTTCTGGAAAAATGAGTCGTCAAGATCATGCTTTACTAACTGCGACTATATTCAATCACATCGATATTAGCGAGGGAGAACGTCGGCAAATTAATCGAATTTTTGACCATATCCAGACAGGACAGGTGAAACTAGTCAACTGGTAATCTGTATCTACAATAGACTGACTCTCAGTCACCATGCTTATCTCTAGCCTCAAGAACAATTATCTCGCTACAAACCCAAAAATTCACGAGAACTATCAACTAAATACAGTAATCCACGATTCCCCGAAAAAGTTATGCTATCTTAATAACCAAAAGTCCTGAAAGCAAGCAGATACTACTTTTAACTCTAGAGTCTTAGTAGTGACTGATCAACTTTTCTTCAAGGAATCACTTACAAATGTCTTCACTTGTCTCAATTATTATTAATTGCTTTAATCAAGGTCATTACCTTGAGCGTTCAGTTAAAAGTGTCATATCACAAACATATAATAATATCGAATGTCTGATAGTAGATGACGGTTCTACTGACAATACACGGCTAGTTTCTGAGGAACTAACGGGTATTTATCCGCAAGTAAAATACTTCTTTAAAGAGAATAGTGGCTTACCATCTTCGCGCAATTTTGGTGTGCGACAAGCCCAAGGAGAATGGATTCAATGTCTAGATGCTGATGACTGGATTCATGAAGACAAAATTAGATTACAGTTAAGTTATTTAGCAGAGGTTACAGATCATGATTCTGTTGTATTGTATGCAGATTATGAGCGAGTATACATAGATGCTCAAGAAAATATCGTCAATCGCCAAGAAAATATTATTGGTGCATTAGCAACAGAGCAATTAATTCAGCGTTTACTGATACCTGACTTTTTAACAAATTCGCCTCATCCTTGCCTCCAGCAGGCTATGCTCATCCATAAAAATGTTCTCAGTAAAACTCAGTTTCCTGAATATTTCAAAGCTTTAGGAGATAGATATTTTGCCGTAGATATCTTAAAAGCAGGTGCAAACTTTGTTTATACACCGATGATTGGTGCATATTACACAAAGCATCAGTCAAATCGTACTAATAATTGGAATTACATGAGGAACTATTATGTTTTATTTTACGAAACTATAGCCAAAAATTATCCAGAATTAAACCAGTTTTGCCGAGTTGGGATAGAACATCTGTTAGAAGAAGCTATCAGAGAACAAGATGAGGATACTTTCAATAGGCTAATAAAAATAGTTACGCCACCTATAAATTTATTTGACAAAAAATTTAAAGTCAACAATAAATTAACTATACAGATATTAAATAAAATTAGACAGATTACTCCCAGCTTCTTGCTATATGAAAAGTATCGTGGCCCACGCTCCAAAAAGATAATATCTTTATTTACAGAGAAAATGAAGTTATTAAAAGGATAAACGCCCAGGTTTGCTCAAAAAATCGGGAAAATTTAATTTACTGGGTGAGAAATATGGGTCGGTTTTTATTAAAAAAAAAGCTGAAGGTTATTAAAAACAAATTACAAGCTGTTGTTGCGAAGCCAGCTCATCTTGTTCCATATACTATTTCTTATGGGAAATTTTTGACGAATAAATTATTGCCAAGTCAGTTATCCCCAGGAAATAAGATAGAAGAATATGACTTAGTGTTTATCGTATTAGATTTAGCTAAAGGCTGGATCTTAGAAGCGATATGTAGAGAAATTGCTGCATTTTTCCCTGGGAAGTATTGCTTCCATTATTCTAAATCTGCTTTACCACCAGCAAAAGCTTATTTTTTTGCTCACTATTCTTTTTTACCAATTTGCTTGCAGCTTAACCCTTCTATTTGGGGCAGTAAAATCTTAGTCTGGCATACTCATCCCCGTAACGATATGGGTATTAGTAATGATGAACTTATTTATGTACTGAATCGAGCTACTAAGGTGATATGTGCTTGTTCACAATTTGCTAGGCTTTTGGTTTCCCAAGGATTGAAATCTCAAAAAGTAACTTATATCTTAGGTGCAGCTGATCCGCAGCTTTTTCAACCTCATGAACGCTCAAATGGTGCGGTAGGCTTTTGTACAGCTTTTTATTATCGCAAGGAACCAGAGCGAATACTGAATATTATCAAGAGAATGCGATCGCGTCAATTTATTCTCTTGGGTAAGGGGTGGAAAAATTATGATCGATTCACCGAAATGCAGGCTCTACCAAACTTTTCTTATATTGAAGCTCCCTACACTGAGTATCCCCAACACTATGCCAAAATGGATGTCTTTGTTTCTACTGCCAAACTCGAAGGAGGCCCCATCCCGTTAATTGAATCCATGATGTGTAATATAGTGCCAGTCGCCAGCAATACTGGCTTTGCTCCTGATTTGATAGTTCATGGAGAAAACGGCTTTATCTTTGATGTGGATAGTTCTATTGAGGTAATCTGCGATTTGATTGAACAAGCATTTCAAGTGCCAGCCAATGTGAGAAAAACTGTAGAAAATTTAAGTTGGGAAAACTTTTCTCGCTCAGTACAAGAGTTGTTATAAGAGTAAACTTTATGATATTAGTTACTTTTAGTGTCTCAAATCAATGGAGAGCGAGTAATGAAAGCCTTAGTAACGCTTTGTACTGGAGACGAATTCCGTCTGGGTCAAGTTACTCATCCACTTCTAAAAGCTTATGCAGATAAAATAGGTGCAGATTTTATAGTCATCTCTGAATTTAAGATGAATTTAGGGAACTATAACTTTGAGAAGTTTCAAATCTATGAAATGTTGGAGAAATACGATCGCCTGATTTATATCGATACTGATATTATTGTAAAACCAGAATGTCCAGATTTATTTAAGTTAGTTCCTGAAGATAAGTTTGGAGCCTTTTTGGTCAGTGATTATACTTATTTCCATGATGGAGCTATTAACAATATTCAGGATAAGTTGGGCAATATAGGGTGGAAAAGAACCTATTTTAATGCTGGAGTTATGGTTGTTTCTAAGTGTCATCAAGAAATTTTCAGTGATCAACACGGACTCTTAGAATGGTCGCAAGAAACAGGCTCTTTTTATGACCAAACTCTCTTAAATTATACTATCCAAAAACTCAACATACCTATTCACAATATTGGCTACAAATTTAATCATACAACTGATGTCAAAAATTCTCTAGCCAGATTTGGACGCAGAATTAATCAGTTATTGAAACTCACTAATCAGCTACTTAGTGCAATTTATCCTAGTTATCAGCAGTATCAGCAGCAGAAAAATCAAACGGCCAAATATATTGTCTATCAACAAGGCAGAAAGTCTGTCCAGCATCGCTTCCACAGCTATATTATCCATTACACAGGTAAAGGACATAGAGGAAGTGGTAGTAAAGTAGAACAAATTAAAAAAGATTTATCGATTCTTCAGCAAAAACCTTTAGCGAGTACAATTTCCTTTTTACCCTTAATAGAAAATTTTATTTAAAAATATGAAAGTCTCATTAGTTGTGAGTGATTTATCGGGTGGAGGTAGCGTTAGAGCTTTTTTGCTGGCTCAGATTTTACAATTTCTCAATTATCAAGTAGAAATTCTCGGCTTTATCTACGGCAAAGAATTGTATGCTATTCCCCCATCGGGAATTAAAGTTATTTCTGTCCCAGGAACAAATTATCCTGACTTTATTGGCTCGGCTCAAAAACTTTTGCGACAATTAGACGGCGATATTATCTATGCAGTCAAACCTAAGCCAACGAGTTTTGGGGTGTCATTACTCAAGAAATTTAATCATCGCCGTCCTTTGATATTAGACATGGATGATTGGGAACTCAGTTGGCATGGTGGTGATCAATGGAAATATCGTCCTAGTTTTAAGCAATTGTATCGTGATATTTTCAAACAAAATGGGGCTTTACGATTTCCTGACTATCCCCTGTATCTTCAGTGGATGGAAAAATTAGTACCACAAGCTGATGCCGTGACAGTAGATACTGAATTCCTGCAAAAACGCTTTGGCGGGGTTTACGTACCCAATGGCAAAGATACGGAGATGTTTGACCCCAGTAAGTATAACCCACAAGTCAGTAGAGAGCGTTATGGTTTAGCTCAATATCGAGTTTTAATGTTTCCTGGCGCACCTAGACCTCATAAAGGGGTAGAAGATGTGTTAATGGCTTTGGATTTATTGAATCAGCCAGATTTGAGACTAGTGATTGTCGGTGGTAGTCCTTACGATGATTACGACGAGCAACTGATGCAAAAATGGGGACGGTGGATAATTAAGTTACCCAAGTGTCCAGTAGAATCGATGCCAGAGATTGTAGCAGCAGCTCATGTGGTTGTAGTTCCCCAACGAGATACATTGACTTCCCGCGCGCAATTTCCTTTAAAGTTGACAGATGGGATGTCAATGGCTAAACCTGTAATATCAACTCGCGTAGGAGATATTACAGAAATTTTAGGTGAAACTGGTTATTTAGTTAACCCTGGTTGTCCAGAACAGATTGCAGAGCAAATTCAGCTAATCTTCGAGAATCTCGATGTAGCAAATGAGCGTGGTGTTAAAGCTAGAGAGAAATGTGTAGAAAAATATAGTTTAGGGGCAATGGCTACCACACTCCAATCTTTAATTGCTCAGTTATAATGCTTCACTTTTAGGAAATTTATCCGAGGAATAAAAATAAATGCACAGATTTTAAAAACATCAGGATTTTAGTTTACTTAGAACCATGCGCCAACTTACTCAAGTTTTATTAGTTATCAGCCTTGCAAATGCCGCAATAAACCAAATTCACCATTAACTAATTGTCATAAAAACAAATGTCTACCAGGAAACTATTATTAAGATTTGCTAAACCTTACCCAGGCTGGATTTTATTGACGATAGTGTTGGGATTTTCTGGGGCTTTATTCAATGGTGTCAGCACGGCATTGATTGTCCCAATTATTTTAAAAATAGTTGGACAAGAAGTTGACTTAACTGATGCTCCTCCCATACTCAAATCAATCATGTCTCCCTTTGATCATGTCCCAGAAAATTACCGCATAGGGGTGATGTCTGGAGCGATCGTCTTAACAATTATTCTCAAAAATTTAGCCTCTTACACCAGTGCTTTAACATCTAGTTCATTTACCAGAAAACTGACATCAGATATCCGGGAAGCTGGACTGAGGTCATTGTTGGAGGTTGACTTAGATTACTATGCCAAGATGAGAGTGGGTGATTTATTCAATAGTCTGGGGGGAGAAATTGGTCGTGCAGCAGGTTCGATTAGTAATGTCATCAAAGTAGTTATTACAGTTATTACAATTTTAGTTTTTACTGGCTTATTACTGTCAATTTCTTGGCAGTTAACTGTAGCTTCCTCTGTGTTATTGTTTTTTGTCACCTTAACTAATCAATATGCGATTTCTCGTTCTAAAAAGTTTGGGCAACAGTTGAGTGATATGTCTAGGGTTTACTCAATTGCTGTGTTGGAAACTTTGAACGGTATTCGTCTTGTCAAAGCGACAGGAAACGAAAATAAAGAGTATGAAAAAATTCGCAAATTAATCCGCGATCGCGAAAAGGCAGATTTTGAATCTCAGGTAAATTCCCAAGCGATTGGACCTATCAGTGAAGTGATGGGAATTACCGCTTTGATTGCGATCGTTTACCTGAGTAAAACTTTCTTTGCTAATGAAATTTCTTCTCTTTCTACAGTCTTACTGACATATTTATTAATTCTCTTGCGACTATTACCGCTAGTCTCTCAGTTAAATGGTCTGCGGAGTAGTTTTGCTAACAATGCGCCTAGTGTGAATATTGTCACTGATTTTTTGCGTCGTGATAATAAGCCGTTTATGCAAAATGGCAAGATTACTTACACAAGATTTGAACAGGGAATACATTTTAATTCCTTGTCCTTCAACTATCCAGGCCATGATAAGTTAGTCCTCAAGGATGTGAATTTATTTTTACCCCGTGGGACAACCTTGGCTTTAGTCGGTGGTTCCGGTGCTGGTAAATCCACGCTGGCAGATTTACTCCCCAGATTTTATGACCCCATATCAGGCAGTATTACTATCGATAATACAGATTTGCGGGACTTTGATATTAAATCCCTGCGTCAGAAGATGGGAATTGTCAGTCAAGATACTTTCTTGTTCAACGAATCGGTGCGGACTAACATTGCTTACGGGAAACAAGATGCTACAGAAGACGAAGTGATCACAGCAGCCAAAAGAGCCAATGCTTATGAATTTATCAGTAAATTGTCTCATGGATTTGACACTCTGATTGGCGATCGCGGTGTGATGTTATCCGGTGGACAAAGACAAAGATTAGCCATTGCCCGCGCATTGCTACAAAATCCCGAAATTCTGATTTTAGATGAAGCCACCAGTGCCTTAGATACTGTATCAGAACGTTTGGTACAATCAGCACTTGATGACCTCAGCCGCGATCGCACTACCTTAGTTATTGCCCACCGTCTCTCTACAGTCCAAAAAGCTAACCAAATCGCTGTACTAGAACAAGGTTCTGTGGTGGAAGTAGGAACCCATGAGGAACTGTTACTCAAAGGTGGTTACTACTCTCGCCTCTACGCCATGCAGTTTAGTGATCATCCTAAAGCTTCTACCAAACAACATCAAAGTTTAGTCCGGATTTCTCACGAAATTCGCACACGCCTCAATTCCATGCTGGGATTACTGCGATTACTGGTAGATGATCTGGCAGATAATTCTCACGATCGCAAACAATTAATTGAACAAGCTTATATCTCAGCTTTTAGAATTCTCAACACAATTGATGTTTTAGATGATGTTAATCATCTGCAAAAAGAAGCAAATGGTTTTGCTCTAGGTGATACTAAAAATAGTGAGATGAATCAAAATCAAGAATTTGAATACATCTCTGAAGAATTCCGCCAGTGTCTTAACCCTATACTAGGTTCTCTCAAGTCTTTGGCAGATAACTTAGTCGAAAATCCCCAAGAAGAAATTCAATTAATTGCTGATTCCTATGAATCTACTACATACTTAATCGATAAATTAAAAAGAATTGAAGATGTAATTGCTCTTTAGAAAAATTATCCCAAAATCATCCAGAGGAAAATGACTATAAAAACAGTTGGTATGATGAGTAGCTATCCCAATCTTGATCAAAGACAAGATTGGATGTGGCAACAAACCCCCCATCCCTTTGGTATTTGGGGAAATATGCAAATTCACTGCACCCACCCCAAACCCGACTTTTTACTGATGTATAACTACACCAGTTTTCCCAAACAGCCACAAAAACAACCTTGGTGGGTGAATAATCAAAAAGCCGAAAAAAGTTACCATCAAGCCATAGAAACCATCAAAACTAAACTCCGGGGTGTACCAAAAGAGCGTGTCATCTATCTCTTAAGAGAACCACCTTTAACAGAAATTGTGGAGGCGAACAAGCGATTTTATCGGGAAGCGGAAGCATATTGTGGTTATATTTCCGGGCCAGATGACTTTGCACCCCAACCAGATTATATGCCTGCTATTTGGTATGTTGCTAACTCATTTCGAGATTTAAATGATTTACCATCACCGCCAAAAACCCGTGTTTGCAGTTGGATTACATCTGGGATTGATCGCACAGCCAATCATCGCCAACGCTTAGACTTTTTAAGACTTTTACGCAATCATGAATTAGACTTTGATTTGTATGGTCGAGACTTACCAGATTGGGCCAATGGTAAGGGACAAATTGGTAATAAATGGTATGCGATCGCTCCTTATTATTACAACTTAGCTATTGAAAACTATGCTGATAATAGTTGGTATGTTAGCGAAAAATTGTGGGATGCTTTATTGGCTTGGTGTTTACCCATTTATTATGGGGGGCCAGCAGCAGATAAATTGTTACCACCAGGAAGTTTTTTGCGATTACCTAGTTTAGATGAAAAAGGGTTAGCTTACATCCGTGAAGTGACAGCAACCCCTGATGCTTGGTATGAAGCCAAAGAAGCGATCGCCGAAGCTAGACAAATTATATTACACAAATTAAACCTTCTAGAATGGCTCTCGAATTACACCAAAAACCATACTTAATTGATCAATATATTAGAGGATTTTACCAATGGTCGATGGTATTTACATACTTGCTAATGACGTAGTTTATCACCAATTAGTCGCATTACTCAATAGTATTGAAGTCAATGCTGGAAAAAACTTTCCAATTTGTATCATCCCCTATGATGACCGTTTAGAATTAGTCAAAGAAGAAATCCAACATAGAGATAACGTAGAGCTATTTACAGACACCAAAGCTATTACAATTTGGGAAGATTTCTCGACAAAAGTTTGGCAAACTCATCCCTATGCTTGGCAACATTGGCAAGAGGACGGGATTCCAAAAGTTTATCGCTTAGGAATGCACAGAAGATTCTGTGGTTTTGATGGCATATTTGACAAATTTATCTACTTAGATGCCGATATTCTGATTCTCAATTCTCTAGATTACATCTTTCAACAATTAAATAGTCATGACTTTGTTGTCTATGACTTTCAATATAAAGACCTCAGTCATGTATATAACGCCAACTCTACCAACTTACTGAATATTTTTCCCCAACAGCGTTTAGAAAGTGAAATATTTTGTGCAGGTTTGTATGGTAGTAAACGCGGAGTTTTTGATGAGGAACGCCGGAATTATCTATTATCTTGTCTAGAACAAGGTGAAGCAGAAATATTATATATGAACGCTCCTGACCAAACAATTCTCAACTACATGGTCATGCGTTCAGGCATATCCAGCTATAATTTCGCTCGGCATCTGCCTAAGACAGAAGTCACTGGTTGTTGTGTTACTTCCCCACATTTTCAAACCAGAAATAACCTGCTTTATGATCGGGGAAATCAAATAACTTATCTACATTATATCGGTTTAAAATCTAGGCTATTCAACAGTGTTTGCGATGGAGAAAACATCGATTTTCCCTATCGTGAGCTTTTTTTACATTACCGTTATCTCCATGAACCAGAAAAAAGACCTCAGTTTACAACTAAATCTAAACCCTACAAAGTTACTCCCAATTTAGCTACCAGGATTTTTAAAAAGTTAGGATTAAAAGTATAAAACCTGACTATAGGAATCCGATTTGATTACTGAAATAGTTTGCGTAGGTAGGCAATAGGGAATAGGCAATAGGCAATAGGTAAGAAGTTCCTCCACTAGTACTGATTTTTTTCAATAATCAAATACTAGTCCTATATCAGTGAATAGATTTTTACATTACCCATTATTCTTGGAAACAAAAATACTTATGTTTGGAGTTGCTGTTAATTACTTTGCGAAAGCTGATCATCCACCTTCAGTTAAACAATCAGCTAAGTTTGCTGTATCACTTTTAAAAAACTGTCCAGAAGTGAATTCAGTCGTATTGGTAGATGGTTCAGACACAGTAGATAATGAATTTCAAACCTATTGTGAATCCATTGATGTGAAATATCAACATTCTGGACATTCCATGTCTTTTGCCGAAGCATACAACTATGGAGTAAATTTTTTATCGGAAGATTGGATAGTCACAATGGCATCTGATATCTATGTTTTTCCTGATACCTTCACAGGATTTAAACAATTTATTGATGAACATCAAGATTTGCAAATCGGTTGTTTAATTCCCTATCTATCAAGATGCGACTTACCCATGCAAAGAACATCCCATAGTTCACAAAAATTTAGTTGTTATGCTCCCATCATGAGCTATAACCTCAATGTTTTTCCTAAAGAAGTATTTACTAAAATTGGCGGCTTATCAACACGTTATTCTGGTAACTTTAACGATATTGATACAAGCATCAAACTGCAATCAATGGGTTTAGAAGTAGTAATGGTCAGCAGTTACGTTCATCACTATGGACGATTAACATTGCGTCATGGAACTAACGTAGATGCCCGTAATGATTGGCAGCAATTTTATCAAGATTATCCTGAATTAAAATGTAATAGTGATCTGTGGAATCTCCGCTTAGATAAATTCTTGCGCCATCCTCTACTCAAACTAGTATTTCAGCTAAATCTCAAAAACCGTAATAAAGATTTACGTAAAAAAATCAACGCCTGGGTGTATGACAATATATCCAAATATCAGCAAGTCAATTCCTAGAATATTAACCAATTAATAATTAAGGTTATACAGCAGATGACACGAGGCATATATATTATCGCTAATGACAAGGTAACAGATCAAGCGATCGCTCTACTCAATAGTATCCGCTTGCATGACACTGACACCCCAATTGTCATGATTCCCTATGATGAAAACTACCATCATATAGCTGATACCCTTAAACAATATTATGGTGTTCAAGTCTACGAAGATTTAGAATTTATCGATTATCTTTCCCACAAATTACATGAAACCTTCGGGACACAATTTTTTGCTCGTCCTAATCAGTTTCGTAAACAAGCCTGTTGGTTTGGCCCATTTGACGAGTTTTTGTATATTGATACCGATATTGTTGTCTTTGAGAAAATCATCGATAATCTCAACTATCTAGCTAATGCAGATTTTATTTATTGCGATTATCAACATTTAGGAGGTATTAAAAACGTCTTTTCTCCCCAAGTCTTAGAAGACAAAGTTTTTAATGAAAACGAAATTCAAGATATTTTTAACGGTGGTTTCTGGGGTTCCAAGAAAAATTTAATTTCCGTTGATGATTTATTTGCCAGTTTTGCTGAAAGCGCAGCCCATCCTGAATATTTCGACTTTTCTGAAAAAACATCTGATCAACCCATTATCAACTATATGTTGCTCAAGCGCATTCCCCGGCGCTTCAATATTGTCCGACGAGAAGGCAAAGCACCAGGAAATTGGGCAGGTTCACCCCATTTTCAAGCCGAAAATCATCTCTTATTTGATCCTACAGTTAATCAACCCCTGCAATATCTCCACTGGGCTGGTATCCGCATTCAACCAGGTTGTCCCTATTGGGAAATTTGGGATTATTATCGACATCTTAATCCTGCTTTACCAGCCGCAGTTATACCCACACCTGTAAAACAAAATCAATGGCAAAAAGCAATAAATAGTATTAAAAATCAATTACGACAACTCAAAACTAATTGAATTCACAAATTACTAATCACCCCAACCCTGCATTTCCACCAATTCCATACATAAATCATTTATTTGTTTTACATCCGGTTTGTGCGGCAGAGGTGATTGTTCATAAACAGTATCCATTTGAGTAACTAAATCATTTGCCATCTGCATCACCTCTTGATAAGAATATTCCCCCTTGAGGATAGCTTTTAAATTATCAGCATCACCCGCTATTCTTCTGTCTACAGTTATTTCTCCAGTCTGCAATATTTCTAACCCACTGCGTAACAATCGAATGCAGTGCATTCCATGCTTCAAGTCAAAACCAGATTTTTTCTCCATCTCCGCCCTAGCTGGATTCCGATTTTCTTGCCATGTGAGATATGATTTCCACTCTCTTAAAGCTATCTGGTAATTCTGGCTTTTTTGTAGCAAGCGAATAAAATCTTTACGGCTATTTGTTAACTTTTGAGTATACTCCAAAGTTTCTTCGGGTAAAGTATATTGTTTTAACACACCTTTAAAATCAATATCGGCCGTGAGTAATTTATATAATTGTTCTGCCTCTTCTAAAAATTCAATCCTACCTCTAATTAAAATATAAAGATACTCCAAAAAAGCATTTAAATCATCTTTAATTAGTGGTGGCTCATCTTCTATGCCAAAATCAGACGGTAATGGTTTCTTTTCTGGTGGATTTAATAACCACTTACGGTGAGTTTCCATCTTTTTAATTTGAGCAAAGGCATAACCAGAATAAGTATGTTTAACTTTCTTACTTAAAAATAATTTCCTATGTTGGATTAAATACTGTCCCACATTCGTTAAAACAGGATAATCATTTAACCATAGCAATTCTAGAACATTAGGATTAGCCCCCGATAACAACTGGAGAATTTTCTTTAATTCATAGATAACTGTGTCCTTATTCCCATCCAAAAAAGAAAACAGTCCCGGTTCATCCCAACCAGCATCTTTTTGTTCTACATGATCAAATCCCAAATAATATCTCTTCGGTGCAATAAACACACCCCGAAAATCTAAATCAGAATCAGGACGATTTAACCCATAACCGTGGCTACCTGCCAAGCCTACCAAAATTGTTCTTTGCTCAACGTCTATTCTTTTCATATTATTTAATGAAATTGTCACTGTTTACCATATCCTTTGCACTGGATAGATATCAAAAACGGCATCTATACTTAACAAAGTTATTTTTTCAACTATTGACTGGGCTATTAGAATCCTATCAAAAGGGTCGCGGTGATGGTTTGGTAAACCGTCTAAAGCGTAAATATGTGATAATTCAATCGGTAAAAGCTGTAGATTATTCACTTGCTTTTGCGTTTCCAGCAAAGTCGGCAGTGGTGAACTCAAATTTAGCTTACCCGCTTGCAATTTTATTTGCATTTCCCAAACACTAGCAATACTAAACACAAGCGTATTGCTAGTGTCATTAATTAAGTTATAAACATTAGCAGACAGTTTTTCTGAACTTGATGACCACCAAATAAGTACATGAGTATCTAATAAAAATCTCATACTTCACCCTCTCCCAACCAAAATTCATCCGGTAAAGGATCGTTAAAATCATCACTCATCCAAATTTCTCCTCGGTTTAAGTCTGGTACACGTTTCTCAGGTGGTTGTTGAGGTTGTTGCGCTTGAACATATTTTTGAACTAAAAATTCGACAAAATCTAACACCTGCTGCTGCTGTTCTGCTGGTAGAGTTTGTAGCTTGGCGATTAATTCTGTACTCGTATCGATAACTTGGGCTGTCATCTTATTTTCTCCCGTTGAGTGGCATACTTCCATTTTACTTTTCTACCTCAGCCAGCACCTACAATAGATTTGCAATAGACTTGGCTAGATAGCGTGGAGAGCAACTTAAGCTAGTAAAAACTTGTTCATCAGCTAATCACCAAAAAAATATACCTAAAAATAAAAACTTCTTTTCTCTAGCGTCTAGTCCCTATCTTCTTAGGTAATTTAAAGAGAAAATCTGAGCAAGGAGATCCATTACTCAGATTTGTTGGTGCTGTTCTGTGTCCCTATTAACTACATCCAGCACTTTTGAGATTTCGGAAAATTCCGGCGAAATTAATTGAGAAACTCTGGATTTTTAAATTTTTTAGCCAATGATGCAAAAAAGACCAATTTAATATTGACTGAACAGCAATTGATGAAATAAAATTTTAGATTGTCTGTCTAATTCTCGCTCGGATCAGGTAGACATACTAAAAAAAGCTGGTAAAAGCGTCAAACCGCATCTTTTACAAGAGATTCACCCAGCTACCTGTACGGCAACCTCAAGGATAATTTCATGGCTTACGCAATTATTGAGACTGGTGGCAAACAAATAAGAGTTGAGCCTGGTCGTTTTTACGATATCGAACTACTCTCTGCTCAACCAGACGAAAAAGTTACAATCAATTCAGTATTACTAGTGCAGAATGACGGTGAAGTTACTATCGGACAACCGTTAGTCACAGGTGCAACAGTAGAAGGAACAGTGTTGCGGCATTTAAGAGGCCGCAAAGTCCTGGTTTACAAAATGAAACCGAAAAAGAAAACCCGCAAAAAACGGGGACATCGCCAGGAAATCACCAGACTTTTAATTGATTCCATCAACTTTAACGGTACAGTACTCACAGCCAGTGCAACTGCTGAAACTCCTGTCGTTGATAGTACCTCAGATGTAGAAGTTGCTGAATAATAGAAGAAATAAGCAATCATAAGGAAGTTATGGCTCATAAGAAAGGAACAGGTAGTACACGCAACGGTCGTGATTCTAATGCTCAACGCCTGGGTGTGAAACGTTACGGTGGGCAAGTAGTGCGTGCAGGCAATATTCTCATCCGTCAACGTGGAACCAAGGTTCATCCTGGTAACAACGTTGGTATTGGCAAAGATGACACTTTATTTGCGTTGGTTGATGGTGTAGTTACTTTTGAAAGAAAAGGTAAAACTCGGAAAAAAGTCAGTGTTTACCCAGTAGTGGCAGCAGAACCAGTTGCTAGCTAAAAAAAGGATGGGCAATGCCCATCCTCAGTAAACTTAGTTAAGTTTTTCATAGAATTTATTACTAAAATCTCAGAGGGATTAATTGCCATATCAGATGCTGCTTTAACAGGTCATAAGTAAAAGCTCCTAATCCTATCCCAGCAATTGAAAAAATAGACGTAGCTACGAAAGCTTGTCTAGTTTTCCAGCCAACGGACTGGAAATCAATTCTGGCCAAAATCCCAGCAGCAATCACTAATAAAATATCAAGAAAGACTCGAAACCAGGCAAGCACTATAAACAATAAAAATGCTCCCAGCATAGTTACCAAAAAAGCCCTGGTGTTTGAACTTAAAAAAACGCTAGAATACCTAGCTATTGTTGAATAAGGAGCAGCCAACATCCCCACTAACAGTAATATAGTCAGTATAATTACAATCCAAGCAAACCAAGGGGCTTGTGATTCAGACAATACCCATCCCAGAGTACTGTAGCTAAGTATTAACAGGGCTAAAGCTATCCAAGGAACTTTATTCACAGTAGATAAGGGTTTTGATGGGCATTAGCGGATTGAATGGCCAGCCACGATGTAATCCCACAAAAAGTTTAACGTACCCTGATAGATTTTTACACCAATGACTTAGACTATAAACTTATCATCCTATTTTTTTTCATGCAATCAATAGGCTGATACTCTCTAGCAAAAAAAGTTTAGACAATTTTGCAGAGAATTAGGGTAAAAACTAGTTAAATATTTTAGTAAATATTTGTAAACTATTAGCAACTGAGTATCTACGTATCGCATCGTGTCTAAGGGATCGTCATGAAACAACTTGTTATTGCTGAACGTGTATGCCTGATTGGTCATATCGTATCAATGGTGTTTGGCTTGGTAGGCATACTACTTGTTGTACCTAATGCTGAAGTACTTTTTCATCTATCTGAGATAGGACAAACAGCTATGCAATGGAGCATGGCTGGTGGTGGTGTAGTTTACATGATTTTGGGTGCAGCCGCCGTATTTTTATACGCTCTGCGGACATTGGGTTTAGGTCTAGCTCTAGGCTTTATGCTGCCTGCGGTATTGATCTCTTTAACCAGTGAACTATTGGGAACTAGCACAGGCTTTCCTTTTGGTCATTACAGTTATTTAAGTGGTTTGGGTTATAAAATTGCTGGTTTAGTGCCGTTCACGATTCCTTTGTCATGGTTTTATGTGGGATGTGCAGCTTACCTGTTAGGACGTGCTGGTTTAGATGTAGATAAAAAACCTAGCTTGTTGCGTCATGCAGGTGCAATTGGCTTGGGTGCTTTGCTACTCACCTCCTGGGATTTTGTACTTGATCCAGCTATGAGCCAAACTTCTCTGCCTTTTTGGTATTGGCAACAACCAGGAGCCTTTTTTGGTATGCCCTATCAAAACTTTGTTGGTTGGATGGGTACAGGCTCAGTGTTCATGACAGTAGCCGCTTTTTTATGGAGAAATCATCCCATTACATTTGAGCGATCGCAACTCAATGTACCCTTAGCCGTTTATTTAAGCAACTTTGGCTTTGCAACTGTCATGAGCTTGGCAGCAGGTTTTTCTATCCCTGTATTGTTAGGTTTAGTGCTAGGCGTAGCTCCAGCTTTAGTATTGTGGTGGAAAAGCCACACTGTACAAACCCCAATTACCGTTGAGCCAGCAACTAATGAAGTCTCTATAGCCAGTGTTAAAGTCGCGCTAAAGTAGGCGGGAATTACAAAACTTCAGAGCCAAGTAATGAGTAACGAGTGCTAAGTTAGATTTTTCACTCAGCACTCAGCGAGAAGTTGCAAGGAGGGTTTCCCTCCAGGCAAACTTCGGTGACTCAGCACTAAATACTCACCTTTGTTATAGTAGCGATTTCAAATTGCATAATATTCTGACCATAGAAAGCGCCTTGTCGCTTTTGTTATTACTGCTCCAGTTGCCAGCAACAGCAATTCTCCTATCTCGGTTGTTTAAAGGGCCAAGACGCTTACCGCCAATTCAACCCCAACAGCCAACACCAGAGCTTTTAGGTAGTGTTAGTGTTGTTGTCCCCACACTGAATGAAGCCCTTCGCATCAGTCCTCTGTTGGCAGGATTGAGTAAGCAAAGCTACGAAGTTCGAGAAGTAATTGTTGTAGATAGTAAATCTCAAGATGGGACTCCCGACTTGGTAAAAGCGGCACAGCAGCAAGACCCCCGCTTTCGCTTGATCAACGATGACCCTTTACCAACCAATTGGGTAGGGCGACCTTGGGCTTTGCATAACGGCTTTTTACACAGTTCAGAAGATAGTCAATGGTTTTTAGGGATGGATGCAGACACTCAACCCCATCCCGGCTTAGTTGCTAGTTTAGTCAAAACAGCCCAAGCAAAAGGATACGATATGGTGTCGCTCTCACCCCAGTTCCTCCTCAAGTATCCCGGAGAATGTTGGCTGCAACCCGCCTTACTCATGACGCTCCTTTACCGATTTGACCCAGCCGGCATCACCACAGAACAGCCAGAAAGGGTCATGGCGAATGGGCAGTGCTTTTTATGTCGTCGTTCTGTATTGGCTGCTGTGGGTGGTTATAGCAGCGCTAGTAACTCTTTCTGTGATGATGTGACCCTAGCACGCCATATCGCCGCCCAAGGTTTTAAAGTTGGGTTTTTAGATGGTGCAAAGGTCTTAAAAGTCAGAATGTATGAGGGGGCATTAGAGACTTGGAAAGAATGGGGGCGTAGTCTTGACCTCAAAGATGCCTCTTCCCGCGCACAAGTCTGGGGTGATTTGTGGTTACTTTCAGCAGTTCAAGGTTTACCTCTATTAATTTCCCTGAGTTGCTTATTGGGTTATTTTCTTCTGGCTGTGCCTCCCACACTTCCTTTGCTAATTTTATGGGGATTAAATTTGTGTTTGCTAGTAATTCGCTTTGCCATGTTACTGGCGATCGCACCTTCTTATGACCGGAAAACATCTCAAGGTGGTTGGTTGTTTTGGCTTTCTCCTCTAGCCGATCCTTTGGCAGTACTACGAATCTTTTTATCGGCATTTCGCACTCCACGAGAATGGCGGGGTAGAAAATACAGTACCTAGTTGTGGGTATGGAGTGCTGAATATTGAGTGCGTTGACTCGGAACTCAGCACTCTTGACTCAGCACTCACTCATCTTCACCTCCCAAGCGATCGCCTCGTTCCAATTCCCAGAGAATTTGATTACCTTCACGGCGTACCCGTGAGACAATCCAGTTGCGCCAACGCCACTGATCACCACGGCTGGTGACGGCGCTGGCATGGACATCCATTAAATCTGCTAGCTCAGAACTAGTGATTAAGTAGCCTTTTTCCGCAATTTCATCGGCAATATGCAGAGTTTCTACTAAGTTACGGAGTTGTTCAACCCGCTTTTCTGGCGGTTTTTCATCGATTGTAGCCGCAGCGTGTGCGGTAGATGGTTCCATAGTGTTGATGTTTAAAGCAGAAGTACTGATTTCTTGTGTTTTTTTGTGAACTATTGTAGAGGTTTTAACATAATCAGGTACTTTTGCTACATGATTTTCGTAATGATCAGGTAAAGATTTGTGAGAATTGAAAGTAGGAAGTTGCTGTAGAGACGGGACTTTACCATTAGCGAAAGAGCGAGCAATCACATCACACCTTTCGTTACCAACGTTACCAGAATGACCACGAACATGATGCCAATTCACCTGCTTTGTATTCAGTTCATCTAAAGTTTCCAAAAGGTCTTGATTCTGAACTGGATTACCGTCGGCTTTTTTCCAACCCTTTTTTTTCCAGCCTGCTACCCACTTCGTTACACAGTTGATTAAGTACTCACTATCGGTATAAAGGGTAATAGGTTGAGGTTGTCCAGAATCGTGAAGGAATTTTAAAGCAGCGATCGCCGCTTGCATCTCCATCTTATTATTCGTGGTATGACTAGCCCCACCACCCATTTCATGAACTGAGCCATCATGAAAATAAACTACAACACCCCAACCCCCAGGGCCAGGATTACCTGTGCAAGCACCATCGGTATATATGCTTTCAATTACTGGTTGAGTCATGATTCAAAATATCAAACCGCATTGTTACTTCAAAAACTTTAGTGGCAAAAGTGAAGAAGCAATAGTAATAGTAAGCTACTCAAATAATTTTCATACTCAAATCCAACCACTTCGACTGTGTAATCGGCGCACTAGTAGAAATATAATCAACACCGGTTTCAGCCACAGCGCGAATCGTCTCTAAAGTCACATTTCCAGAAGCTTCAATTTTTACTCGGCGATCTTGCTGACGAATCAACTGCACTGCCTGACACATTATATCCAATGGCATATTATCCAACATAATAATGTCCGCTTGATGCTCTAAAGCTTGCTTCACCTGTTCTATATTTTCCGTCTCTACCTCTATTGTCAAAGGATAAGGAATTTGAGAACGTATCTGCATGATAGCTGCGTCAATCCCCCCAGCCGCAGTAATATGATTATCCTTAATCATTACTGCATCATCCAATCCCATACGGTGATTAACTGCACCACCTAAAGCCGTTGCATACTTTTGCAACAATCTCAATCCTGGAGTAGTTTTCCGTGTATCCACCAAGCGAGCAGGCAAGTCTGCAATTCGCTCTACATATATACTAGTGAGCGTGGCAATCCCACTCAAACCCATCACCAAATTCAGCGCAACTCTTTCTCCCATCAATAAAGCATCCAGCGAACCATGAATTTCTGCAACTACCTGTCCTGACTCACAGAATGCACCCTCATCAGATGTAAGAGTAAACTGAACTTTCTCATTTAAAAGCTGAAACACCCTAGCAGCAAATGGTAATCCAGCAACTATCCCTGGTGCTTTGGCAATCCATTTGGCTGTTCCTGAAGTAGTATCTGGAGCTATGAGACTATTTGTAGTGCGATCGCCCCTACCAATATCTTCTAACAACCAGCTGTGCAATAAAGAATCTAAAACTATCCAAGGCGGCAAAATACTAGCATTAATCACAACCTTCTTGCTTTCCTCATCACTTTCAGGAACACTATAGCTTAAAACCCTCATTTCATAAGCTTTACAGTGATATCGCCAAAAGCGAAAACTTTTTCCAAAAAAAGAGTTGACAGGAGGTGGGAGGTTAGATATATTGGATAAGTGCCTGAAAGAGGGACGCGAAAAAGCGGCGCTCCGGAGGCGACCGAACCTTGAAAATATTATAGTTTGAAAGCAAGTATACAACAAATACCCTGCGTCAAGAAAATAAAAAACACCAAGCTGAGGTGAGAATCAGCAAAGAAGAGCAACAAACGCTTCAAAACGGAGAGTTTGATCCTGGCTCAGGATGAACGCTGGCGGTATGCTTAACACATGCAAGTCGAACGGAATCTTAGGATTTAGTGGCGGACGGGTGAGTAACGCGTGAGAATCTGCATTCAGGTCTGGGACAACCACTGGAAACGGTGGCTAATACCGGATGTGCCGAAAGGTGAAAGGCTTGCTGCCTGAAAATGAGCTCGCGTCTGATTAGCTAGTTGGTGTGGTAAGAGCGCACCAAGGCGACGATCAGTAGCTGGTCTGAGAGGATGACCAGCCACACTGGGACTGAGACACGGCCCAGACTCCTACGGGAGGCAGCAGTGGGGAATTTTCCGCAATGGGCGAAAGCCTGACGGAGCAATACCGCGTGAGGGAGGAAGGCTCTTGGGTCGTAAACCTCTTTTCTCAAGGAATAAGAAAGTGAAGGTACTTGAGGAATAAGCATCGGCTAACTCCGTGCCAGCAGCCGCGGTAATACGGAGGATGCAAGCGTTATCCGGAATGATTGGGCGTAAAGGGTCCGCAGGTGGCATTGTGTGTCTGCTGTTAAAGAGTCTAGCTTAACTAGATAAAAGCAGTGGAAACTACAAAGCTAGAGTGCGTTCGGGGCAGAAGGAATTCCTGGTGTAGCGGTGAAATGCGTAGAGATCAGGAAGAACACCGGTGGCGAAAGCGTTCTGCTAGGCCTGCACTGACACTGAGGGACGAAAGCTAGGGGAGCGAATGGGATTAGATACCCCAGTAGTCCTAGCCGTAAACGATGGATACTAGGCGTGGCTTGTATCGACCCGAGCCGTGCCGGAGCTAACGCGTTAAGTATCCCGCCTGGGGAGTACGCACGCAAGTGTGAAACTCAAAGGAATTGACGGGGGGGCCCGCACAAGCGGTGGAGTATGTGGTTTAATTCGATGCAACGCGAAGAACCTTACCAAGACTTGACATGTCGTGAATTTTTCTGAAAGGAGAAAGTGCCTTCGGGAGCACGAACACAGGTGGTGCATGGCTGTCGTCAGCTCGTGTCGTGAGATGTTGGGTTAAGTCCCGCAACGAGCGCAACCCTCGTTTTTAGTTGCCAGCATTAAGTTGGGCACTCTAGAGAGACTGCCGGTGACAAACCGGAGGAAGGTGGGGATGACGTCAAGTCAGCATGCCCCTTACGTCTTGGGCTACACACGTACTACAATGCTACGGACAAAGGGCAGCTACACAGCGATGTGATGCAAATCCAAGAAACCGTAGCTCAGTTCAGATCGCAGGCTGCAACTCGCCTGCGTGAAGGAGGAATCGCTAGTAATTGCAGGTCAGCATACTGCAGTGAATTCGTTCCCGGGCCTTGTACACACCGCCCGTCACACCATGGAAGCTGGCAACGCCCGAAGTCATTACCCCAACTTTTCGGAGAGGGGGATGCCTAAGGCAGTGCTGGTGACTGGGGTGAAGTCGTAACAAGGTAGCCGTACCGGAAGGTGTGGCTGGATCACCTCCTTTAAGGGAGACCTACCCAACTTGAGAAGCCAAAGCCAAAAGCAAGTAAGCATCAAGATGGTCTACTCAAGGTCGTGCGCAGAGAGAAAAAGTTGTGTAGAGAAAAGCTTTCAAACTATGATTGGGTTTGGGTTGAATTGGGGCTATTAGCTCAGGTGGTTAGAGCGCACCCCTGATAAGGGTGAGGCTCCTGGTTCGAGTCCAGGATGGCCCACCTGAATCAATGCAAAATTAAAAATTCAAAATTCAAAATTAAGAAATTGTTTTTGAATTTTGCATTTGGAATTTTGAATTGTGTTGGGGGGTTTAGCTCAGTTGGTAGAGCGCCTGCTTTGCAAGCAGGATGTCAGCGGTTCGAGTCCGCTAACCTCCACCTGGAAAAAAGAGCAAAAAGAAAAGAGGGAAAAATTCAGCAACTAGGAAACACAATAGTGTTGTTAGACTGCTGGGTGAAGACCTAGCCAGAACCTTGAAAACTGCATAAAAACGCGAAAAGCAGGCAGAAACAGACATTGACACGACATTAGTTAGTGTGAATGAAAGTGGAAGCAAAAAAGACCAAAGAAGTTGTGGTCAAGCGAATAAGGGCTAATGGTGGATACCTAGGCACACAGAGGCGAAGAAGGACGTGGTTACCGACGAAATACTCCGGGGAGTTGGAAGCAAACTATGAGCCGGAGATGTCCGAATGGGGGAACCCTAAATACTACCTGTTGAATATATAGACAGGAAAGAGCCAACCTGGCGAACTGAAACATCTTAGTAGCCAGAGGAAGAGAAATCAACAGAGATTCCCAAAGTAGTGGTGAGCGAAATGGGAAAAGCCTAAACCAAAGGGTAAACCTTTTGGGGTAGTGGGACAGCGATATCGAATCTAGAGGTTAGACGAAGCAGCGAAATACTGCACCAGAGAAAGTGAAAGTCTTGTAGTCGAAAATCAAAGGATAGTAGCTGCATCCCGAGTAGCATGGGGCACGAGGAATCCCATGTGAATCAGCGAGAGACCATCTCGTAAGGCTAAATACTACTGTGTGACCGATAGTGAACCAGTACCGCGAGGGAAAGGTGAAAAGAACCCCGCAAGGGGAGTGAAACAGAACATGAAACCATTAGCCTACAAGCAGTGGGAGTCCGATTAAACGGATGACCGCGTGCCTGTTGAAGAATGAGCTAAGCGACTTATAGGCACTGGTAGGTTAAAGCGAGAATGCTGGAGCCAAAGGGAAACCGAGTCTGAAAAGGGCGGTAATCAGTGTTTATAGACCCGAACCCTGGTGATCTAACCATGGCCAGGATGAAGCTTGGGTAACACCAAGTGGAGGTCCGAACCGACCGATGTTGAAAAATCGGCGGATGAGTTGTGGTTAGGGGTGAAATGCCAATCGAACCAGGAGCTAGCTGGTTCTCCCCGAAATGTGTTGAGGCGCAGCGGTAATGATTATACCTGGGGGGTAAAGCACTGTTTCGGTGCGGGCTGGGAGACCGGTACCAAATCGAGACAAACTCAGAATACCCAGAGAACACATTGCCAGTGAGACGGTGGGGGATAAGCTTCATCGTCAAGAGGGAAACAGCCCAGACCACCAGCTAAGATTTCCCCAAATCATCGCTAAGTGATAAAGGAGGTGAGAGTGCACAGACAACTAGGAGGTTTGCCTAGAAGCAGCCACCCTTGAAAGAGTGCGTAATAGCTCACTAGTCAAGCGCTCTTGCGCCGAAAATGAACGGGGCTAAGCGATGTACCGAAGCTGTGGGATTACTAATAATAATCGGTAGGGGAGCGTTCCGTAGTAGGTAGAAGCAGTAGCGGCGAGCAGCTGTGGACGAGACGG
This sequence comes from Nostoc sp. TCL26-01, assembly GCF_013393945.1. NCBI lineage: Bacteria > Bacillati > Cyanobacteriota > Cyanophyceae > Nostocales > Nostocaceae > Nostoc > Nostoc sp. TCL26-01. The sequence continues at coordinate 3,278,890 of NZ_CP040297.1, read as the reverse complement.
AAGTGAGAATGTCGGCTTGAGTAGCGCAAATATTGGTGAGAATCCAATACCCCGAAACCCTAAGGGTTCCAGAGCCAGGTTCGTCCACTCTGGGTTAGTCGGGACCTAAGGCGAGGTCGAAAGGCGTAGTCGATGGACACAGGGTCAACAATCCCTGACTAGTATATGGGAGCATTTCTAGGGACGCATGAAAAATAGCCATACCCTGATTGGTTTGGGAGGGGTTTACGAACTCCGAGTGGTGAAAGATAGTGCCAAGAAAAGCTAGTAATGTGATGAACATATAGTACCCGTACCCGAAACCGACACAGGTAGGGAGGTTGAGAATACCAAGGGGCGCGAGATAACTCTCTCTAAGGAACTCGGCAAAATGGCCCCGTAACTTCGGAAGAAGGGGTGCCCACCTCAGCAGTGGGTCGCAGTGAAGAGATCCAGGCGACTGTTTACCAAAAACACAGGTCTCCGCCAACTCGTAAGAGGAAGTATGGGGGCTGACGCCTGCCCAGTGCCGGAAGGTTAAGGAAGTTGGTCAGGGCAACTGAAGCTGACGACCGAAGCCCCGGTGAACGGCGGCCGTAACTATAACGATCCCTAAGGTAGCGAAATTCCTTGTCGGGTAAGTTCCGACCCGCACGAAAGGCGTAACGATCTGGATGGTGTCTCAGAGAGAGACTCGGCGAAATAGGAATGTCTGTGAAGATACGGACTGCCTGCACCTGGACAGAAAGACCCTATGAAGCTTTACTGTAGCCTGGAATTGTGTCCGGGCTTCGCTTGCGCAGGATAGGTGGGAAGCGATGAAGTTTTCCTTGTGGGGAAGATGGAGCTAACGGTGAGATACCACTCTGGCGAAGCTAGGATTCTAACTAACTACCGTCATCCGGTAGTAGGACAGTTTCAGGTGGGCAGTTTGACTGGGGCGGTCGCCTCCTAAAAGGTAACGGAGGCGCGCAAAGGTTCCCTCAGCACGCTTGGAAACCGTGCGGCGAGTGTAAAGGCAATAAGGGAGCTTGACTGCAAGACCGACAAGTCGCGCAGGTACGAAAGTAGGCCTTAGTGATCCGACGGCGCAGTATGGAATGGCCGTCGCTCAACGGATAAAAGTTACTCTAGGGATAACAGGCTGATCTCCCCCAAGAGTCCACATCGACGGGGAGGTTTGGCACCTCGATGTCGGCTCATCGCAACCTGGGGCGGAAGTACGTCCCAAGGGTTGGGCTGTTCGCCCATTAAAGCGGTACGTGAGCTGGGTTCAGAACGTCGTGAGACAGTTCGGTCCATATCCGGTGCAGGCGTTAGAACATTGCGAGGAGCCTTCCTTAGTACGAGAGGACCGGGAAGGACGCACCGCTGGTGTACCAGTTATTGTACCAACTGTAAACGCTGGGTAGCCAAGTGCGGAGTGGATAACCGCTGAAAGCATCTAAGTGGGAAGCCCACCTCAAGATGAGTGTTCTCACTACTTTAAGTAGGTAAGGTCACGGGCAGAACACCCGTTCTTAGGCGGTAGGTGGAAGTGCAGTAATGTATGCAGCCGAGCCGTGCTAACAGACCGAGGGCTTGACCTCTCATTCTTTGGTTTCGCGTTTTTTGCAGTCTTCAGGGTCTTTGACTCTACAGCTTTTCCTGGTGTTGATTGCGCGGTGGAACCACTCTGACCCCTTCCCGAACTCAGTTGTGAAACGCTGCTGCGGCTACGATAGTTTAGGGGTCGCCCTCTGCTACAATCGCTCTTCGCCAGGTCTTCTTTTCTCATCAGCCCCTTGACTCTACGTCTCCAGGGGCTTTTGGTTTACGCTCTATTTTTTTCTCATCAACCTCACATTACGCACTTCAATAAGTTAAGACAATATAAAATTTTGCTTATAGTTGCAGAAGTTGAGCGTCAACAGCTATGGTTGTATGAAAATAAAAAACAGAGTATTGATGACTGCATTGTTAGTTTAACCCAATCGCATATCCTCCAATCGTCCGGGTTAAAACGGATAAACCTGTAGAATTTGGGGCAAAATTGTCTGCTAGTTGTTTTGACGGATATGCTATGAATAAATTGTTCTATGGGCAATAAAAAGCGATCGCTCAATCATTTCTCAGTTACAATGTGGAGCGATCGCCTAATTATGTTAAATCTACCAAAACTACAAATTGAGTTAGCTATAAGCATCCATCGGTAGACAAGAACAAACAAAATTCCTGTCTCCAAAAGCCGCGTCAATTCTACCTACACTCGGCCAGAATTTATGTTCTCGTGTCCACGGTGCAGGGTAGGCGGCTTGTTCACGAGAATAGGAATGTTGCCATTCTCCACTGATGAGACTTTCGACAGTGTGGGGGGCATTTTTCAAGAGATTATCTTGAGTATCCATCTTACCTGCTTCAATTTCCGCAATCTCTTGCCGAATTGCTATCAGCGCATCACAAAAACGATCTAATTCTGCTTTAGATTCGCTTTCTGTAGGTTCTACCATAATTGTCCCCCCCACAGGCCAAGAGACAGTCGGCGCGTGGAAACCATAGTCCATCAGACGCTTGGCGACATCATCAATTTCGATGTTGGCAGATTTTTTGAGCGATCGCAAATCTAAAATACACTCATGGGCAACTAAACCATTCTGCCCTTTGTACAACACCGGATAGTAATCTTCTAGTCTCTTGGCGATGTAATTAGCATTGAGAATTGCCACCTTAGTTGCTTGGGTTAAACCATCAGCTCCCATCATGGCAATATACATCCAAGAAATCACCAAAATACTAGCACTTCCCCAAGGCGCAGCCGCCACAGCACCAACTTTGGTATTGGATATTTCTTGTTTCCCAGTCCCCAGTCCCCAGTCCCCAGTCCCCATGACTGGATGTCCTGGTAAAAATGGTACAAGATGAGATGCAACGCCAATCGGACCCATACCAGGGCCACCGCCCCCGTGGGGAATACAGAATGTTTTATGCAAGTTTAAATGACAGACATCTGCGCCAATATCACCAGGACGACAAATACCCACTTGGGCATTCATATTTGCCCCATCCATGTAAACTTGTCCACCGTGACTATGAATTACAGCACAAATTTCCTGAATACCTGCTTCAAACACACCATGAGTTGAAGGATAAGTCACCATCAAAGCTGCAAGTTCATGGCTGTGTTTTTCTGCCTTAGCTTTGAGGTCATCAACATCAATATTACCATCGGCATCACAGGCAACTGCGACAACCTTCATCCCACACATCACCGCGCTAGCCGGGTTTGTCCCATGTGCAGAAGTAGGAATCAAACAAACATTGCGGTGTGCTTCTCCTCGGCTGGTGTGATACTGACGAATTACCAACAATCCTGTATATTCTCCCTGAGAACCAGCGTTAGGTTGTAAGGAAACACCAGCAAATCCGGTAATTTCTCCTAACCATGTCTCTAGTTGTTGAAACAAGACTTGATAACCGTGTGTTTGGGATAAAGGCGCAAAAGGATGTATTCTGCCAAATTCTTCCCAAGTCACAGGTATCATCTCCGCCGTGGCGTTTAACTTCATCGTACAGGAACCCAAGGGAATCATCGATGTTGTTAAAGACAAATCTTTAGTCTCTAATTTGTGGAGATAACGCAGTAATTCTGTTTCGGAATGATAGCGGTTGAATATGGGGTGAGTCAGGTAGGTAGTAGTACGAGGGAGGGGGAGAGATTGGGAAGATTTTAGTTCTTCTGGGGTAAAGGATAGCTCATTTTCACCTGCGAAGATATGCCACAAGTCGATTAAATCTTGTGGTGTGGTAGTTTCGTCTAAGGAGATACCCACAGCAGTATGATCAAAAATCCGCAAGTTAATGTTTTTGGCTTGGCAACCTTCGAGAATAGTTTCTAAATTAGTTTCGCCTAACTCGACTCGCAAGGTATCAAAGAAATGTGCAGAACTAATCTTGTAACCCAGACGCTTTAATCCTGCTGCCAAAGTTACAGTTAGCTGATGGATATTTTCGGCAATTTGTTTAAGTCCATCCGCACCATGATAGACAGCATACATACTTGCCATTACAGCGAGTAGTACCTGGGCTGTACAAATATTACTGGTAGCTTTTTCCCGACGGATGTGTTGTTCGCGGGTTTGCAAAGCTAGCCGCAAAGCTGTTTTACCGTGGACATCTTTCGATACACCCACAATTCGTCCTGGAACTAGCCGCTTGTATTCTTCTTTAGTGGCAAAGAATGCAGCGTGGGGGCCGCCAAAACCTAAAGGAATACCAAAGCGCTGGGTGCTACCAACGGCAATATCAGCACCAAATTCGCCGGGAGGAGTCAGTAAAGTTAAGCTTAAAGGATCGGCGGCTACCGTGACCAATGCACCTTGAGCATGGGCTTGTTCGATAAAAGCGCGGTAGTCGTAGATTGTACCATCACTGGCCGGATATTGGAGAACTGCCCCGAAGATCGGTTGAGTAAAATCAAAGGTCTGATGATCACCGACAATAATTTTAATCCCTAAAGGTTCAGCCCGTGTTTGCAAGACATCAATAGTTTGGGGATGACAATCATGAGAAACAAAATAGGCATTGGCTTTATTTTTAGCAACACCATAACTCATACTCATGGCTTCGGCGGCGGCTGTTGCTTCATCTAGTAGGGAAGCATTGGCAATTTCCAACCCTGTCAAATCGATAATCATGGTTTGGAAATTCAGCAGCGCTTCTAGTCGTCCTTGGGCAATTTCTGGTTGATAGGGAGTGTAGGCAGTATACCACCCAGGATTTTCTAAAATATTTCGTCCAATTACGGGTGGAGTAATCGTATCGTAATACCCCATACCAATGTATGAGCGAAACACCTGATTTTTCGAGGCAATTTGTTTTAACTGGGCTAGTGCGGCGTACTCAGTTTGTGCTGCTGGTAACTGTAGCGCTTGATTTAGCTGAATTGCCGATGGTACTGTTTGATCAATTAGCTCATCTAGAGTAGCAAAGCCCAAGACCTCAAGCATTTGCTGAATGTCTGGTGATGATGTTCCTATATGTCTATGTATAAAATTATTTAAATCTTGCTTTTGATCGCTTAGTCGTTGGCGATCGCTATAAGACTGATTTATAGAGGCATAATATACCACTAAACTAAACTCCAGACGCAACTTATTTATATTTTGCAACAAATACAGTTAACTCGTCAGAGTAGCGGGTATTTTCTTTGACACATCTTTGATAAATTGAGGATTTATGCCACTTGTACACATAAACTTTCATAAAGACTGTCAATAGTCAACAGTTAACAGTCAAAATTTAAGGTTTCTGCTGATTTTGGACAATTGACTATTGACTAGACAAACCAGAAAAACAGCAAAGACTCACGGCAACCCCATTTACTTTAACCTTGTGATTGCCTAATTCGCCTCAATAGTTCATACTCAAATTCTTCATCTGTGATGCAAAGCACACCAGGACGAGAGCGAATGATAGTCAGGTAGTACTGAAATGCTTCTTCGTCTTGAGGATTGCGTCTTACGTAATCGCGCAATTCTTGTTCTGTCATTGACTCGTAATTGCGATTCACTCGATTATCACCTCCCCATTTGGAAGTATCTCTATTTGTATTGTGTCTCCAACCAAGATTACGATTCGGTTAGTCCGTCTATCAAATCTAACCAAATTTATGGGTAATAACAAATTGCTCACTCTGACACATCTTTGATAAAGCGATTTGAGTTGCTCTGGTGTTGGTTCCATGTCGCGTATTCACGGTTCTGATGAGGAGAAAGGGAAAAATTTCTATCTTCCCCTTCCCGTTCTCCTATTCTCCTTCTACCTCAGCGCGATACTCATCAGCAGTCAAGGCATCAATGAGTTCATCAGGATCATTAATACGGACTTTGAGAAACCACCCTTCACCGTAAGGATCATCTGCAACGGCTTCGGGAGATTCCATTAAAGCCTCGTTGCGTTCTACCACTGTACCTGTGATGGGTGCGTTTAAATCTTCAACAGCTTTAACTGATTCAATCGAGCCAAAGGTATCACCTTTAGTTAGTAAGTCACCGATTTCTGGCAGTTCCAAAAATACTACATCACCCAATTGGTCTACGGCAAACTCTGTAATACCAATAGTGGCAATTTCCCCATCTAGCCTCACGTATTCATGAGTATCTAAATATTTCAAATCTTGAGGGTATTCAAAAGACATTTCACTTCCTCTTAGACATCAAAACAATGAGCGTTCCCAAGTAATTCACATCATACTTAGTAATTAACCAGACTGTAGATAGAATATTTAGTCATTGGTCATTGGTCATTAGTCAATGGTCAATGGTCAATGGTCAATGGTCAATGGTCATTAGTCATTAGCATTTCCCTGCCTCCCCTGCACCCCTTCCCTAGCCCCTAGCCTTTACTCTTCGACTTATAAAACGGGCGTTTCACTACAACGGCTGGGTGGGCTTTACCACGAATTTCTACTTGTAGGTGCTGTCCGATTTTGGCGAGTGGGGTGGGAACGTAGGCTAGGGCAATAGGATTACCCAGGGTGGGCGATAGAGTACCACTGGTGACTTCTCCAACTACTTTACCGTCTGCTAGCACTGGGTAGCCATGACGGGCAATATTTCGTCCTTGGGTTTGCAAGCCTACAAGTCGGCGTTGTACAGTTGTAGCTTTTTGTTGCTCTAAAACTGACCGACCGATAAAATCTCCTTTGGTATCGAGGTGAACTAACCACCCTAAACCTGCTTCTAGAGGGGTGGTGTTGTCATCAATATCTTGTCCGTAAAGGGCCATTGCTGCTTCTAGTCGTAGGGTGTCCCTTGCACCTAAGCCACAGGGAACAACGCCAGCATTGTTGAGACTGCGCCACAATTCTACCCCGATCGCTGGGTCTACTAAAACTTCAAAACCATCCTCGCCGGTGTAACCTGTGCGAGCGATAAAGGCTCTTTGACCGAGTATTGTTGTTTCTAGGTGTCCAAAGGCTTTGAGTTGTTGTAAATCTTCTTGGACAAATGGTTGTAGATAATTTATGGCTTTTGGCCCCTGGATAGCAATCAGGACTTTTGCTGGTGATAAATCTTGAAATTGCACCTGATTTTGGTCGAGGTGTGACAATATCCAAGTTTTATCTTTATTTGTGGTGGCTGCATTAACGATAATGAATGCTTTTTGTGTACCTGTCGGATCTTCTCCTTGGTAGTAGACGATGATGTCATCGATAATGCCACCTTGGGGATTTAACAACACAGTGTATTGAGCTTGTCCTGGTTGTAACCGATTTAAGTCGGAAGGAACTAAAACTTGGAGTTGAGAAATTAGGTTTTTACCTTGGAGAGTAAATTTGCCCATGTGAGAAATATCAAACATCCCGGCTGTAGTTCTCACGGCTGCGTGTTCGCGGGCGATACCACTAAATTGTACTGGCATTTCCCAGCCGCCAAAGCTGGTAAAGCGGGCTTTGAGTTCTACACCCAGTTGATATAAAGGGGTTCTGACTAGGGTTTGGGCGGTATCTTGTTGATTAGCCACAGGTGGTTTTATTTATGCGATCGCACTCCAACATTTAGTATCTTACGGGAAGGTTTCAGTTTTGACATCAAGGAGATGGAAGGGGACAAGGAGAAAATTACTTAATTACTCTTTCCCCCCATCTCCCACTCCCCCCATCTCCCACTCTCCCCACCCCTTACTCATAACTCCCCACTAGTGTTTAATATTATGGTGGAGTGTTGAGATTTATTAAGAAAAAGTTATGAAATTTTGCCGAGTGTTAGCTAGTCTTGTTTTAGCTGTGGTGTTATTTTTGTTTCCTCTGTCGGCGCAAGCTGCTAGTTCTTCCAGTATTACTCGTTCGGCTGGTGATGAACTCAAGGGAAAAGATTTTAGTAGTCAAAGTTTAATTGGTACTGAGTTTACCAATATCAGCTTAGAGAATGCTAATTTTAGCAATGCCGACTTACGTGGTGGTGTATTTAACGGCACGGTGTTAGAGGGAGTTAATCTACATGGTGTAGATTTTAGCAACGGGATTGCCTATTTAGCTAAGTTCTCAAACGCTGATTTGACTGATGCTGTGTTGGCAGATGCGATGATGCTGCGTTCTAGTTTTGACAATGTTGACGTTACTGGTGCAGATTTTACCAATGCGGTTTTAGATGGGCCACAGGTGAAAAAACTGTGTGTTAAAGCTAGTGGGGTGAATTCTAAAACTGGTGTAGATACTCGTGAGTCTTTGGGTTGTAAGTAAAGGAGTGCTGAGTGGGGAGTGCTGAGTGTTGAGTAGCTATTAATTATTCTCCCCTGCATCCCTGCACCCTGTCCCCTCGTTCCTTAATCTCTGCTTATGATAAGAAAGACTCTTTTCTAACCATAAGAAATAAACGACTCTTAATTGTCATTGTGGTAAGTGACACCAATTAGAATGTAATCTCGACAATAGTATTTATATAGAGCAGGTGTATCCCGCGCGTGAAGCTATTCGTATACCATACCCCGGAACAAACTCCTACAGGTCAAGCTCCTGACTGCGCGATCGCAGTTGATGTCTTGCGAGCTACGAGTACTATAGCAACTGTCTTATCGGCTGGAGGCGAAGCTGTGCAAGTCTTCAGTGATTTAGAACAACTGATCGCTGTCAGTGAAACCTGGCCAGCACAAAAACGATTGCGTGCTGGTGAACGTGGTGGTGCGAAAGTTGCTGGTTTTGAGTTGGGTAACTCTCCTCTCGACTGTACGCCAGAATTGGTGGAGGGACGGCGTTTGTTTATTAGTACTACTAATGGCACTCGCGCTTTAAAAAGGATAGAAGACTCCCCCACTGTACTAACAGCCGCTTTTATTAACCGAGCCGCAGTAGTTAATTATCTTGTGGAAAAGCAACCGGAAACAGTTTGGATTGTCGGTTCAGGTTGGGAAGGGAGTTTTTCTTTGGAGGATACCGCTTGTGCAGGTGCGATCGCTCATGGTGTAGTTGAACAATCCCATTTACCCCCAGAAGATGTAGCTGGGAATGATGAAGTAATTAGTGCGATCGCTCTTTACTCCCAATGGCAAAAGGATCTACTGGGGTTATTCCATCATGCTAGTCATGGCAAACGTCTTGTGCGTCTTGACTGTCATGAAGACCTGAAATATTGTTCTCAAACTGATGTTTTAGCTGTCTTACCCACTCAGCAGGAACCAGGGATATTTAAAAGTAAAAGTTAAATATCAAAATTCCAAGTTCAAAAATTCCCTTGTCTTGTCTATTTGTCATGTCTCGGCAAAACTGGCCAAGGGTCTGATACTAATTCGTAATTCGTAATTCGTAATACCTCTACGCGGAAGCAAGCTACGTAATACCCTACGGGAAGGCTTGTGCCTTCGTAATACTCACTTTTATGTGATAAGCAAGCTACATAATTCGTAATTAAGAAAGTTTTACAAACTGTTACCAATCAGAATAAAAGGTGACCAATAGTATGGGTGACTAAGGTTACTTGCATTAATAGTGGAAAACTTGTTGTTAACTGAATTTAACTTGCCAGTAATCAAAGCTATTTGAGCTTGTTGTAAAGCTGAGGCTTTCGTAATTTTTCCTGTCGATAAGTTGGCATAAAAAATACTCATTAATATTTGCGTACCACCATCATCTACAGACCATAATGAAGCGATCGCTGCTTTAGCACCAGTTTTTTGCATCTGATAACCAAAGCCTAGAATTTCTTGTCCATTACCTAACTTGCCACCCAAACCAGTTTCACAGGCGCTCAAGACTACCAAATCTACATGAGGTAGTGACCAAGTAGAAATATCATTCAGATTCACGCGATCGCCATTACCAAATAAAATGAACGAATCTTGTGGCTTACCCACGACAAAGGCGGCATGAGTTGCTAAATGCACAATTGTGTAATCATCCATTTGCGGTACAGTCACCTGGGGACTAAAAGCATCATCTAAAAGTTTCTTAGTCTGGGGAAAAGTGGCTGCTAAATTTTCCACTTCTAAAGCCGCAAATGGCAAGCCGGAAAATGCAACTTGGCGATTTCCCACACTAACTTGGTAATTACCTTGAGTAAAAGCACCCGCTAAAACTCGCAAAGTTTGCTCGCGGGGAGTGTTCAAGTTAGTCAAGCTAGCAGATGTAATGTGATTGACACTATAACGCTCAACTAGCCATTTTTGACCATCATACAAGGCTGAGAGGGGAATGTAGCGTAACTGATCATCTGGTGCATAAAGCAAGCTTTCTATTCCAGCTTGCTGGAGTTCGGTTTCTATGGGTTTAATTAGCCAGTCATACAATTGACGTGCTGGTGTTTTCACGTTGCGAGTGGGATTAGTTAAGGCTTGACGAAAGGTAGCGATGGTTTTGTTGAGTTTTTCTCTAGAAACATCTACAGTCCGATAAATTGGTGGCGCATCGGCAGTGACTAAGACTAACTGCAAACTATTCTGGAGAACTAAAGGATAGATAATTGCCGATTTTTGTGGTAGTCTAGCTAGATTATCTCGAATCTCGTTGATATTTTCTAAATCTAAATTTTGCCGTCTAGCAGTCCGGCTAATTTGCTCTAATTGTGCTGTTACGGCTGGACTACTAATAAATTTGTTGAATGCGTCTAAAAGTTGCTGCTGTTGTGTCACCAGTTGCTTAATGCGTTGGTTTTGTTGTGGCGATCGCACTTGTGGAGGTATTTTTCTTAATGTTGTCAGTTCTTTACCCAATACCACCGCGTTATCTACCGTCTCGGTTAACTTCTGTTTAACAGGCTTTTCGCCTGGGATAATCTCAATACCTTTAGCCGTGCGTTTATTTCCAGGGACATTTTGCAGATAATTGTGTAGTTCTTCTACCTTGAGTAAATCTATAGTCCGTTGTGCTTCGGCTACACGTCCCTGTTTGAGTAATGTTTCACTTAAAATTCGGTATGTTTGATCTACCGTCAGATTGTAAGCATTTGGTTCAGGTGCAGATAAAGTAGATGGTTGTAAACGTGCTAATTCACGATTAATTACACAATGCTTGTAAAAAAAAATTGCCAACTCTGGTTGATTTTGAATTTGAAACAAGTAGCCGATGTTACTGTATGTCTTGCCTCGTTCCACAAGATTGTTATTCTGTTTATAGATAATTGCTGCTGCTTGAAAAGATTTGAACGCTAGCTCATACTGTCCTTGATTTTGATAGACTCTACCGATATTGTTTAAAGTTACACCTTCCCAAAAAATATTGCCTGTTTCTCTAGTTAGGGTCAAAGCTTGCTGTAATTTTTGTAATGCAGGTGAGTGTTGGTTTTGTCGGGAGTCAGCGATCGCTTGGGTGTTGAGATCCTCCAGAAGCGATCGGTCATTTTTTTGAGATAATGTTTGAGGTGTACTTCCGTTATTATATGGAAAAGTTACTTGTTGCTCTTGTGATTTTACCGACGCAAAACTCCAGAAAATAACTACAGGTAAAACTAAAACACTTAAATAGCGGAGATGATATTGCATGATAATATACTCCATTATTTAGGAGTGGGAACACTAATAAATTCAATAGACTTTACAATACACTGCTTTTTTATGCTATTCCAGATGTGAAAAAATCATAGTTGCCAAGAGAAAAATGTCTGAAGAACAATTAAGCCAAGCACAAATACCATCTACCAGTGCGATCGAACTTCCCTCTACTACCGACTTTGATAGCTGGTTTACATATCCTGTAAAAATACAACCTCATCACACTGATTATGCAGGTGTTGCGTGGCACGGTAGCTACATCAACTGGATGGAAGAAGCACGGATAGAATGCTTGCGTTCCATAGGTATTGATTATGTTGATTTAGTCGCTTTGGGATGTGATTTGCCAGTTGTCGAACTTTCCCTACGTTATCATCGTGCCATTCAACTAGGTATGACAGTTTTAGTCAAAACGCGCATGACAGATGTAACTGGTGTTCGTCTCAACTGGGATTATGCGATCGTTTCTACTGATGGAGAGCAATTATTTACTACTGCCAAAGTCACTTTAGTAGCTTTAGATCGGGAAAGAGGTAAAATTATGCGTCAGCTACCAACAAGTGTTAAAGATGCCCTAGCTAAAGTTTCTTTAATACAAGATAAGTAAATCTGAGAGGATGTTTTAAAAGAATCATGCGTAACACCAAAATCTCAAAAACCTAACCCCTAACCCCTTCCTAGTAAGGAAAGGAAACAAGAAAATCAGGGTTTCAGAGCCTCTCGACCTTTCGGGGAGCCAGTGCGTTGCGTATTTTTCCCCCGTTGTAGCAACTGGCGTGATACCAATTCACAAAAATCCTGATACATATAGCTTACTCGTTGGGTATTGTCCGCCCACCGTTAAAACGGTGGTCTCATAGCTTAAGTCCATTAAAATGGACTCTGATATTCAGTCCTCTTGAGAGGACTTTAGCTATGAGACAGGGATTTACAATCCCTGACGGACTGACGGACTCACGTATTTGTATCATTATTAAAGTGAAATGGTATGAGAGGTACTCTACGAGAAGCGATTCGCTCTATGGAGAGGGGTTTATAGTATACTTTTTGACTTTTCAAACAACCTTTTAAAAATCCAGTATGGATAAAGATTTTCTAGCAATATGAAAAGCTGAGAGGAAGGAAATTTCTATCATGCCCTGATAATGCTGCTCTATGGTGTCTTTTAATCCGGCAAATAGGGCAATTCTGATGTTTGCATCTAATCCGATATAAGGCGATAGAGTACTCAACAGCAGTAAATAATCATCAACATGATATGTAATAGTAAAGATAATATTTTCGGAAATTAAATCTTCAAATAAACCAGAATCCAGAATTTTCTGTCCGAATCCTTGGAGGATGCGCTCTTGAGTGTTTCTATCTTCATACTGCCCCAGGGAAGGCGCGTGAATTTGATAAACCTCACGTAACTTTTGGTAAACTGCATACTGGGGTTGAGGTGTCATATTCCACAGTAAAATCAAAAAACCATTGTCTTGTAAGGCTGCTGCTGTTTTGCGATATGCTATCTCTGGTGTCACCCAATGGAGAGAAGTAGCTGCGAGAACAGCATTAAATTTTGCTGGTTCTAATTCCCAGTCTTCAAATAAGGTCTGGTGAATTTCTACTTGGGGATAGGCTGCACAGTTTTGTCTAGCTATGTCACAAGCTGCTGGACTAGGTTCTAGACACACCATTTTTAAACCTAACTGAGCAAATGCCAAAGTAGCATTTCCAGGGCCACAACCTATTTCCAGAATGCTACTATCAGAACCAAGTTGTGTTAACTCAACAACACGATCAATGATTGCTTGAGGATAGCGTGGCCTAGTTTTGTTATAGGCATTGGCAACTTGTGAGTACCAGTTTTTTCGTTGTTCCAAGTCTTGTGAATACCAGTTTTTGCTTGTTTGTGAGTCGCTCATTGATCATTAACTCAACAATTTCTCAAATCATACTCTCCCCAAACCCCTGTGCAAAATGACTAGGATTAAGCAAGAGGTAAATTTAAAATTGACATGACTTCCATACTCCCCGAACCTCATCATAGCGATTCACCCAACTGGGAAGAAGAGTTAGATAGTGCCATTTTTAGCTTTGAGGATATTCAAGCAGAACTGAATTATAAACAAGCGCAAACGGCACTACGAAACTTAGTAGCTAATCTTGACCTCAGTGTGCAAGAAAAAACTGGCTTGGAGTCGGAAATCGCTGATTTAGAAACCATGCTAGGGAAATTAGATCACATGGTAGTGCAAATTGCCGTATTTGGCATGGTGGGACGGGGTAAGTCTTCCTTACTCAATGCTTTAGTTGGGGAAACTGTCTTTGAAACTGGCCCTTTACATGGTGTAACTCGTGCGGCTCAACGAGTAAATTGGCACATTAATGAAGAGGCGATTGGAGAAACAGAATGCGCCTTGCGAGTGACTTTACCTGCTGTTGGGCAATCGCAGGTGGAGTTAATTGATACACCTGGGTTAGATGAAATTGACGGAGAAACACGTACAGTATTGGCACAACAAATTGCCAAACAGGCAGATTTGATTCTGTTCGTGATTTCTGGCGACATGACGAAGATAGAACATGAGGCGCTTTCTCAGTTACGAGAAGCTGGTAAGCCGATCATTTTAGTATTTAACAAGGTAGATCAATATCCCGAAGCAGACCGGATCACAATCTATCAGAAAATTCGGGATGAGAGAGTCAAAGAGTTACTCACGCCGCTAGAAATCGTCATGACGGCTGCATCGCCAATCGTGAAAACATCTGTACGTCGTCCTGATGGAAGTCGGGGTTTGCAGGTGCGTCCAGGTACGGCTCAAGTTGGCGAATTAAAGCTGAAAATTTTGGAGATTTTGCAACGTGAAGGTAAAGCTTTAGTGGCGCTGAATACCATGCTGTATGCTGACAATGTGAATGAGCAATTGGTGCAGCGCAAATTGATGATTCGAGAACAGAACGCCAATCAGTTGATTTGGCAGGCTGTCATGACTAAAGCTGTGGCGATCGCTCTCAATCCCATTACTATAGTAGATATACTAAGTAGCATAGTTATAGATATTGCTTTAATTCTAGGGTTGTCTAAACTCTATGGTATCCCCATGACTGAAGCTGGTGCTGTGCAATTATTGCAAAAAATCGCCTTAAGTATGGGTGGTATCGGTGTCAGTGAACTCCTAGCAAATCTAGGTTTGAGTGGGTTAAAAACTTTACTGGGTCTTTCTGCTACAGCTACAGCTGGTGTTGCTCTCGCTCCCTACGTATCTGTTGCGTTAACTCAAGCGGGGGTAGCTGGTGTCTCTTCCTATGGAATTGGACAAGTTACCAAAGCTTATTTAGCCAATGGCGCAACATGGGGACCAGACGGGCCAAAAGCAGTAATTAACAGGATTTTAGCCACACTGGATGAGACTTCTATCATCAATCGCATCAAAAATGAGTTGCAAGTGAAACTACATCAATCAAGTTAGAGATGCTGAAAACAGATTGGTCGAACTCACATATTATTACAAACCATCCTTAGCAGGTGTCGTGCTAATACCCAACAGGTAGACTATAAGAACCACAGGGTACTAATTGAAGGAATAGTATGATGAGTAACCGAGACTACACACTAATCATTGATAAAAGTGGGAGTATGTCTACCCAAGATCAAGCAGGTGGTAGAAGCAGATGGGAGATAGCCCAGGAATCAACTCTGGCTTTAGCAAGAAAGTGTGAACAGTTTGATCCAGACGGCATTACTGTCTACGTATTTTCTGGGAGATTTAAACGTTATGAAAGCGTTACCTCTGCTAAAGTTGCCCAAATCTTTTTAGAGAATGATCCTGCGGGAACAACAAATTTGGCAAGTGTACTCCAAGATGCTTTGAATAATTATTTTCAACGCAAAACCAGTGGTAAAACTCAGCCCAATGGTGAGACAATTTTAGTCATTACAGACGGTGAACCAGACGATCGCAAGGCTGTATTTGAAACTATCATCAGTGCTACTCGGCAGATGGAACGTGATGAAGAATTAGCTATTTCCATCATTCAAGTAGGTTCCGATGCTCAAGCTACGAAATTTCTCAAAGCTTTAGATGATCAGCTACAAGGTGTTGGGGCTAAATTTGATATTTGCGACACCATCACTCTAGACGATTTAGAAGATATGAGTCTTGCAGATGTATTAATGAATGCAATTACTGATTAGTCAATGGTCATTAGTCATTTGCCTTGTCCCCTTGTCCCCTTCTTCCATTTTGAATTTTGAATTTTGTTAGCGCAGCGTAAAGCCTTCTCTTTCAGAGACGCTAACGCGAACGGCATAGCTTCGCTTAGAGCGAGTCCGCGATAGCGCAGCGTTAGCGACGCAGGAACGTCGCGTCATTTTGAATTGATTTGTCTCTCTCACTCTCTTACTCATCATAGGAAAATTATATTATGCTAGAAAATCGGGATTATACTTTGATTATTGACAAAAGTGGCAGTATGGCCACTCCAGATCAGAAGGGTGGTAGAAGTAGATGGGTAGCAGCGCAAGAGTCTACCTTAGCTTTGGCAAGTAAATGTGAACAATTTGATCCAGATGGAATTACTATTTATGTATTTTCTGGAAGATTTAAGCGGTATGAGAATGTTACCTCAGCTAAAGTAGGACAAATTTTCCAGGAGAATGATCCTTCAGGTACTACTGATTTAGCTGCGGTGTTAAAGCACGCAACTGATGATTATTTTCAACGTAAAAGTTCTGGACAAACTAAACCTAATGGGGAAACAATTCTAGTTGTCACTGATGGCGAACCGGACGATCGCAAAGCAGTTATGCGGGTAATAATTGAAACCTCTCGCCGTATGGATAGAGACGAAGAGTTAGCGATTTCTTTTATTCAAGTTGGTACAGACCAACAAGCTACTCGCTTTTTGAAAGTGTTGGATGATGAGTTGCAAAGTGCTGGTGCGAAGTTTGATATTTGCGACACCATTACGATGGAAGATATGGAAGATTTAAGCCTTTCTGAAGTGCTATTGAATGCGATTAATGATTAGTCTATTGGGGATTGCTCATATCTTGCACCAGGCGACTAGAAGTCGCAGCTACACAGACAAAACCTGCCTACGCGGGTTAAAAGCTTGATTTTACTCTAGTCCGCGCAGGCGGACTTGGTTTGTATAGCCGCGATTTCTAATCGCTAAGGCTAGGTGCAAGATGAGAGATTGAGGATTGGGGATTGGGAACCCAAGACTCTAATAATACAATTGACAAATGACGCGCGAAGCGAAATCAAAAATTTTTGTGTATCACAGATCCAAAAGCAAATATTCGTCGTATACCCCTTTAGTTCAACAAACTTAGGGGTTTTTATTATGGATAACGATTTACTGTTACCTCCATCTCGGCGTTCTGCATCGACTTCTCGCCGTCGTCTGGTGATTGGTAGTGCGATCGCTGGTGTTTCCGCAGCTTTGGGTTTTTCTCACCTGACGGCTGAAGCTAGACAACCCAAGTCTCAATCTCACAATGCTAATGATGCCAAAATTCTGAATAACGCTCTTTATTATGAGCATCAAGCAATCTGGGCTTATGGTGTCGCTGCCGGTAAATTAAGTGATACAAATGTTGGTCAGGCTGTGAAAGCTTTAGCACTAAGAAACCAAGCCGATCATATGGCTCACCGAGATAAGTTAGCAGAGGTGGTGCGTAAATTAGGCGCAAATCCGGTGAAAGCTGAGAAAAGTTATGATTTGTCCTATTATATTCAACGGGGTGAAGGCAATCTCGATTCAGATGTGAATATTGCCAAGCTGGCTTTAGCCCTAGAAACTGATGCAGCGATCGCCTATACAGGAGAAATTGCTCGTCTAAAAAATCCAGATTTAATCACGGCTGGCGCTAGTATTGGTGCTGATGAAGCGGCCCACGCAACCGCTATTCGTGCAGCTTTTGTCTCTTTGGGTGTGCAAATTGAATATGTTCCAGCCTCTTTTGTTAGCACCAGCACTCGTTCTATGTGGGTATTGAAAGTGTAGCGTTAGCTCACATCTTGCACCAGGCGACTAGAAGTCGCAGCTACACAGACAAAACCCGCCTACGCGGTTTAAAATCAAGATTTTACGTTAGTCCGCGCAGGCGGTGAGATCAGTCCTGATACTGTGTCTTTGTGGTTAAATAAATCATTTTTTACCACAAAGACACGAAGTCACAAAGAAAGATATACAGCTGATTTTTTTGATTTTAAATTAGTATTATATGTCTATTTTTACGCCACACTCTTCTATTCTCTGGCGGCAGGTGTGGGGGCTTGCTGCCATGTTGGCTGCGATTGTAGTTAGTTTAATGATTTATGGAATGTATCAATCACAAATTCTCTCAGATTTGGGATTTGTGCAATTAGTAGCCATATTAGGGATTATTCAAGGGCTTATTGGTAGTGTAATGGAACCTTTAGTTGGTGGATTGTCCGATCGCATCCTCCGACAATATGGTAGTCGTCTCCCACAAATTACAATTGGTGTAACTTTAGCAGGATTACTTTTTGCGCTCATCGCTATTTTATTGCCAGCAAATTTGCCTGGTGGATTTCGCTGGCTATTTTTACTGTTAATGGGTGTTTGGTTGGCTGCGATGATCGCAATTCGAGGGCCTGTAGTAGCGCTGCTCATCCAATTTGCGCCTACACAAGAATTACCAATTGCTAACGCCATTGTCATGACTGTATTGGGATTGGTGGGAGCTTTAAATCCGATTTTGGAAACAGTATTTCGTCAATTAGGTAAGTCTTTCAGTTTCCTGATGGGAGCAATAATATTAATTGTTGGTGCAATATTGTTTTTAAAAAATATTCCCCGTCATACTATTGCCGCTTTACCTATGCCACCTGTGCCTAGTAAATCTCCATCAATTATTCAGAGAAGATTGATATTTATTAGTTTAGTCGGTATTGGTGCAGGTCTGGAAATTAATATGATATTCGCTATTTTGATCCCACATTTGCAAATAGAAATATCTTTTTTACCCAAAGCAATGATCTCGGCAATTGTGTTGTTAATTGCGGCAATTTCTGCTCATCCTTGGGGATGGTGGACAAGTCGTTGGGGCGCAGCGAAATCTATGCAATTAGGATTAGGTAGTCTGGTTTTATTGATGGCGATCGCACTTTTCCCCATTAACTCTATCATGGCAGTTTTCTTATTAATCAGCTGCGGAATTGCCTTGGGCTTAGTTTTTACTAGTATGGTTCCCTTTGCTTTATCATCCGTACCATTTCATCAAACAGGTTTAAGCACAGGCCTATATTTTGGCGGTAACAGTGCCGGTCTAACTCTTCTCCTCATCCTCAAGCATTTCATAGGTGTAATCAATCTAGCCACTAGCCTCAGCCTAGCAGCGATCGCTTTTGCCATCTCCACATATTGTCTACACTGTTGTAGGGGAGTGAGAGAGTGATGAGTGCTAAGTCCTGTTCGCCCTTGGCGTTCCCGTTGGCGTAGCCTCTCGTAGAGAAGGGTGTGCTGAGTCCTGAGTGAGGAAGTGATGAGTGCTGACCAATGACCAATGACCAATGACCAATGACCATTGACCATTGACCAAAATAAAAAGCCCCCAGTCAAAGCCAGGGGTTTATGTATGCCATCAACTCTATTCCTAATCATAGAGAATGCCATCTAGTTGACTTTTGCGCATCCGCATAAATGCAATAGTTGCATAACTTTTATGATTATTTTGCAACATAGTGAGATTTCGGAAACGCACAAATGTATATAGTTGATGATGGGATGGCGATCGCTGGAGCAAAATCAGGTGTAAACTCAAGAAAATCGGAGTTGTGCGATCGCTCATATAAAAAAGTACACCAAGATCAGGATGAGGTGGGTTTGGGTTTTAATACTTCTGTGATTGCTTCAGTTGCTAAAGTGTTATCGATACCAGTAGAAGCGGACGCAAAACCATCTACTGTTTCTTTAATTAAACCAGCAACAGGGACAGCAATCAGCAACCCTAACAAGCCACCGATATAAGTTCCTACCAGCAAAGAAACTAACACCCAGATTGGTCTAAGTCCAGTAAAACTACCTAAAAGACGGGGTGCGATCGCCTGATCAATTATTTGATCAATTAAGATAGCCACTGCCAAAATTTTGATCGCTAACCAAAAGTCATGTGTTGCCACAATCACAGTGATGACAATTAAACTAACAACATCACCAAAAGGTACTAAACTTAAAAAACCAACTCCTAAACCAAAGAGTAAGCCAAACTGCACTTGAAAAGCTAAAAATAGTAAAGTTTGGGAAATTCCCATCAGTAAAGCCAAAGTACCTTGACCAATCAAGTAATTTTGAAAATTTCTTTGAATAGCTTCATTGAATTGCTGCGCTGAAGACCAAGGTAACTTTTTAAAAATACTTTCCCAAATTCTTGGGCCATCTAATAAAAGATAAAAAGTTATGACAACCGTGACAATAGCTTCGGAAATACTATCGATAGTATCAATAATAATGCTTAAAATCCTATTAGAAAAATATTCCAACTCATCTGGTAATTTATCAATTACTCTTGTTAATACTTGACCGACATTCAGTTTTAAGTTTTGACCAAATGCCCAATCATTTAGAGTTTGCAACTCTTCTTGACTAGAATCAACCCATTGAGGCAACACTTTAACTATTTCATGGAATTGTTCTAATGCTACAGGTAATAATGTGATCCCGGCAGCGATTAAAATTACAGCCGTAGAAACAAATACTATTCCTACTCCATAACTACGCTTCACTCCTCTTTTCTGGAGTAAGGAAACAGGATAATTTAAAATAAATGCCAGCAATGTTGCCAAGACAAAAATTGTCACCAACGGTTTAAAATACTGGAAAAAATGAAAAATTAGCCATCCGTTTAAACAAACTAAAGGAAACAACAGGGTTAAAATTAACCATTTAAGTAATTGATTGAGTGAGAAATTCATACTGATATAATATAACCTTGATATATGATTTTAAAAAATCGAGAAGTAAAAATGAGCCGTAACGCACCATCTTTCTCGGTACGTTAAGCGTTGCCATCACGCACCCGACAATTTAAGGTTTACTTGATAAATCACCTCTAATTGCTATTATTCAGCATTAAAAGCTGAAAATTGGTCATCATTAATCCGCCCTGCTTGGTGTAAAACAGTTGTAATCTCTGAGAGAGTTAGAATTGCATGACCGTGATAACCGTTTTCCAGTAATTTATCTTTAACTCCTTGTTCGTGGTCAATAAACACCACAATATCATGAACATTTAACCCGGCTGACTCTAACTTTTTTGCCCCCTCCATGACACTCTTACCACTGATGAGAATATCATCAATTACTGCCACTGTTTCCCCAGGCTGAAAATTTCCTTCAATTATCCTTCGAGTGCCATGTGCTTTGACTTCTTTGCGCGGAAAAATCATCGGACAATTAAGCCTTAAAGCTAAACCTGTAGCAGTTGGCAATGAACCGTAAGGAATACCTGCTAATCTATCAAAAGATAGGTTTTTTAAAACCTCTTCATAGGCACTGAGAACTTGATTAAAAACTTGGGGATTGGAAATAATTTTGCGTAAGTCAATATAATAGGGAAATACTGCTCCTGATGCTTGGACAAAATTACCAAACATAATACAATCAATATCATAAAGCTGTAAAATTAAATCGTGTAGAGGATGTTTATTCACAGCAAAAATATCAGGTAACCAGACAGGACAGGTAGAACCATCAAGAATTACTCTATCTCTTACCTGATTAATTTCTTGGCGTAAAGATTGTATTTCCGCAGATAAGTTTTGCTTGGCTAATATATCTTGAGGAACAGGAATCAATAACCCATCACCATTGTCATTTAATCCAACTTCTAAAAGCTGAGTTAAATTACCACCTTCTGCCCAAATACTTCGTGCCATGATTATCCTTTCTGGCGCAACCTGGCGAATTTGTGCCAAAATCTCTGGGTTAGTTGTTCCCACTTCTAAAGCTAATTGTTCTGGAGTTCCCCAATTTTTTGACTCTTTAACAACTTGTAAATAAAGAGGTGATTCTTGATGGGGGTATTGTTGTAAAAACTCTGCACCTGGGTTAGAAGTACAACACAAAATAAAGACTGTTTTATCAGGATAAACTAAAAATGGTGCAACATTATCCTGCCCCATATAAGGACTGAGAGTAACTGCATCAACCCCCCATTGAGCAAATACAGTCCGTGCAAAAATAGTACTAGTATTTAAATCACCATGTTTAGCATCTAAGATAATGGGGATATGTGGAGGAATAGCGGCTAAAGTTTTATCTAATAATTCTAAACCTGGAATACCCAACACTTCATAAAATCGTAAAGTTGGCTTATATGCACAAACAAAATCAGCCGTTTCCTGAATAATAAATTGTAACCAATCCCATAATCCGGTAATTATATCCTGAGATTGAAAATCTTCAGGCATCATCTCTGGATTGGGGTCAAGTCCGACAAAGAGTAAACTATTATTTTGGGAGATGCTGGTATGCAGTTTATCAAAAAAGCTCATTGTTATAATTAGTATAGAAGGACGATATGATTACCGAAATAATTGGCATGGTGTTGACTTAACTCCATACCCTGCTATATTACAAACCGGCAAACCACTCATAACCTTGATCTTCCCAATAGCCTTTGAATATTGATAGTTGACTTGCTAATGTAATCTGAACTACCCACTTACTCTGCTTATAACCCAGTTTAAT
Organism: Nostoc sp. TCL26-01; assembly: GCF_013393945.1. Taxonomy (NCBI): domain Bacteria; kingdom Bacillati; phylum Cyanobacteriota; class Cyanophyceae; order Nostocales; family Nostocaceae; genus Nostoc; species Nostoc sp. TCL26-01. The sequence goes on along the minus strand of NZ_CP040297.1, from coordinate 3,256,744 downwards.
TGGCGAAGCTAAACGCAATGGCGCACCATTATCTATGGGCAAAGGTTCACCATTTTTTTGATAAGCTAATAGGGTTTGTGGATGTAGAGATGAGGCAATATCCCAACTTTCATAATAACCATCTGCTGATTTAAAATATGCGTATTTAACATTAGCTTTTGGTTGAGCTAAGGCAATAATTTCTCTGAGTTGTACACCACCCCATTGCACGATCGCTGCCCAACCTTCTACACAAACATGGCGAATAATCATTGATTTTAAGGGTAAGTTTTGAATTTCTGCCATGCTGAGATTTAAAGGCTGATTAACTTCTCCATCTACGATTAAACGATATTTATCTACATCAATAATAGGTGTAGAACGAAAGGTATTTACGATTAAAGCTGCTGGTTGAATTTCATCAGGTGAAAATTCTGGTGTTAACTTCTGTGGATTAAATATTAATGTTTCTAAGCTTTGATTTAGTGGTTGAGAAACTGTCCCCACTAAATCCTCAAACACTGGTGTACCACAACCCCCCAGTAGCAAACTCATACCAGACATCCCAGATAGTTGAAAAAATCTGCGCCGTGTCAATTGCGAACGATTAACATGAATCAACCCCATATAAAACTCCCACTTAATTGTTAAAAACCTATTGCCTATTGCCTATTGCCTATTGCCTATTGCCTATTGCCTATTCCCTCTTAACCCATTACCAAAACATCGACTCTATAAGTTTCTCACCCCCAGCTTTGCGTCCTAGTAAAAAGTGAGCGATCGCAAAAATTATCACCATCGGCACTGAGGTAAAATGAATAATTCTCAGTCCTTGCCAATCACCAAACATCTCCACAATCCAGGGAAATTGAGCAGGTTTATACATACCTATGCCCGTTAGCAATGCTAGCAACAAAATAGGAATGATCGATGTATAAACAATACGATGCCAAGCATAAACTAAACGTTGCGAATTGTGACTTTTTTGCAATGCTTTAATGTCATTAGCACCAACAAATCGATGTCGCCAACGGCGAGTGATTAAAATATAAAATCCATACCACAAAAGATTTAAAGAAAATAACCACATGGTAGCAAAATGCCAGTGTCTACCACCTGCTAACCAACCGCCTAACGTAAATATAGGCGGAATATGTAACCCTTCGCGTCCACCAAAAACGGGATTAGCGTTATAAATTTGTAATCCACTAGTTAGCATGAGGAACAAACTAATAATATTTATTGAGTGAAAAATTTTAGCGCCTATCGCTTGGGTAGGGATTTTGGGGGTTTTGGGAGGAATAGTTGCAGTCATAGATATCTAGTTATAAATTTTTTCTCTGTATGGATGGGGTAAATAAGGTTACTTTTTAACCACAAAGACACAGAGACACAAAGAAAAAGACATTCTTAATCTACTAAAGTTTGAGTAATGTTGTATGCCCGTCGGGAAAGGCTAGTTTTAACTTGGTTCGCACAAAAATATAAAAAGACTTATCATAGGCGATAATGATTATCCATTTGGTGAGATAAGAGGCTTATATAGTATGGTGGCTGACGTAATCACAGATTCAGTTCCCGTTACTGTTTTGACTGGCTATTTAGGCGCAGGTAAAACAACCCTACTCAATCACATCCTCACCTACGAACATGGCAAAAAGGTTGCTGTGATTGTCAATGAATTTGGGGAAGTAGGCATTGATAACCAATTAGTTATTGATGCAGATGAAGAAATTTTTGAGATGAATAACGGCTGTATCTGTTGTACAGTGCGCGGTGACTTAATTCGCATCATTGGCAATTTAATGAAGCGACGTGATAAGTTTGACCATTTAGTAATTGAAACTACGGGTTTAGCAGATCCTGCACCGGTGATTCAGACATTCTTTGTCGATGAAGATATGCAGAGTCAACTGTCTTTAGATGCGGTGGTGACAGTGGTGGATGCTAAACATATTTGGCAACATTGGGATGCGGATGAAGCCCAAGAACAGATAGCTTTTGCTGATGTAATTTTACTTAATAAAACTGATTTAGTCACACCAGCCGAATTAGATGAATTAGAAAAGCGGATTCGATCAATGAATGCGATCGCTAAAATTTACCGTACTCAAAATTCCGAATTAACAATGGATGCTTTGTTGGGTGTCAAAGCTTTTGACTTAAGTCGGGCGCTAGAAATCGACCCGAATTTTTTAGGTGAAGATACCCACGAACATGATGATACAGTTTTTTCTGTGGCTTTAGTCAAAGATGGGGCAATTGATGGAGAAAAATTAAACGCTTGGCTATCAGAGTTATTGCGTACCAAAGGTCCAGATATTTTTCGCATGAAAGGGATATTAAATATTGCTGGTGAAGATAACCGCTTTGTCTTTCAAGGGGTACACATGATCTTTGATGGTAAACCAGATCGCCCTTGGAAACCTAGCGAAAAGCGTAAAAACGAACTAGTTTTCATTGGACGTAATCTAGATGAAACTCAGCTTCAGCAAGATTTTCTTGCTTGTATAAGTTAGGGATTGGTGATTGGTGACTGGGGATTGGGTAAGATTTCTCAGTCTCTAGTTTCTATTCCTCAGTACCTTTCTATCTTCCTCAACTATGAACTCTACAACTAAGAAAAACAAAGAATTTGCACCAGTCTATTCAGGGATGCTGGCAGATTATGTTACAGCGATCGCCTGGTCACCACAAGGGCAAACTTTAGCAGCAACTTCGGCGGCTGGGGAAGTGGTATTGTGGCAGGATGGCAATTTAACCACGCTGCAAACTGGTGATGGTCAATCGGTAGACTGCGTTGCATTCTCACCTGATGGCAAGTTTTTAGCTGTGGGTGGACAAGATGGACGAGTAAAAATTTGGCGAGAACAAGAATTAATTATTACTTTAGAAAACACACCCGCTTGGGTAGATAAACTAGCTTGGAGTCATGCTGGGAATCAGCTAGCTTTTAGTTTAGGGCGTAAAGTCCAAGTTTGGGATGCTGATCAGGGTGAGGTTGTTGTCACCTTAAATTTTGCTGACTCCTCTGCATTGGGGATTGATTGGCGTTGTGATGGTAAGTATCTGGCGATTGGTGGGAATAAAGGCGTAAAAATTTGGCATGCGCAAAACTGGGATGAAGAACCGTATATTCTAGATATGCCTACAGTTAGTGTTGCTATGGCTTGGTCACCGGATGGTAAATTCTTAGCCTCTGGCAATATGGATCGTAGTGTCAGCGTTTTAGAATGGGATAATCCTGACCCTTGGGTAATGCGTGGCTTTCCTGGTAAGATTCGGCAATTGGCGTGGTCAGAACCTAAAACTCAACTAGGTGCGCCCATACTTGCATCTTCTAGTGTTGAGGGTATTGTAGTGTGGGAAAAATTAGCGGATGAGAACTTGGGTTGGGAAGCACGAGTTTTAGCTAATCATGTGGGTATTGTAAATGCGATCGCTTTTGCACCCAATAGTTTTTTACTCGCCTCAGCTGCGGCTGATGGTTGGTTGTGCTTATGGAATCAAGCTAAGGAAGTCTCGCAAATTCTCACAGGTGTTAAAGATGGATTCTCTACTTTAGCTTGGCATCCCCAAGGTAAACTTATAGCTGCTGGTGGTGATCAAGGCGAATTAATGATTTGGTCAAAAGTTTTGCGGGGTCAAGGATTTGGTCGTACTTAAATAATACTTATTCACAGAATTAAATAATACTTATTCACAAAAGTTGAACTTAGTTAATAAATTGGCTATGCTGTATCAGAAATAGTAACTATTTGTGAAATATGTACTTAGTCAAACTAGTTTTGCTGGCTTGTCCTGTATTGGTTGCATCCATACTACTGGTAGTAAATCCAGCAAATGCCACTAGCATGAAATCTGCACCTACAACAGAAGCGATCGCATTAGTATCTGCACAACCTGTCTTACCAGAAATGCCACATCTGACTCAAGCATCTAATCCCATCACCGACCAATTGGCTTGTAATTGTGCTAATTGTGTTCAAACTAAACTTAATTTGTTACAAGGTAAATTACCCTCTGGTAACTTTTGAACCAAAAATTTATAAATCTTTAATTAGCACAGCATCGCTGTGCTTTTATTTTTTATTTAGCTGGCTGATTTGTTAAATTAATATATGACAAAAATTTAAGTTTTTCAATACAAGTAGTACAGTGATTTTCATGCCGATGAAGTACACCTGTCTAGTCGAGAGGTCGTAGGGGCGGGTTCAGTGAGATATTAGTGAATCATGTCAGCATATCTGTTAACCCGCCCCTACTGCTTGTGAGAAATGCGGGTAGCCTCTGTTGACTAAAAATATGTACCTCACTTAAATGAGAAACGCTATAACCCAACCAACCCCACCTACGTTAACTAGATTAATTATGAGTATTTAGCCACACATGATATTAATTATACCAAATAAATTACCATCAAATAATTCCTTACAAATTATCCTGATTATTTTCATGCTGGGATTCCTGGGGTGCAAAAATCAACCTACCAATAAATCTTTTACTCAGACTTCTAGCATAGTTAATGAAAACCTGCCCCAAGTGGTAGCTACAACCAGCATCCTGTGTGACTTAACCAGACAGATTGCGGAAAATACAATTAATCTCATATGTTTGATTTCTCCTGAGCAAAATCCTCAAACTTATCAACCAAAAACTACAGACACTCAAGCTATTAACCAAGCTAAATTAATTTTCTATAACGGCTATAATTTAGAACCAGAACTCATCAAAATCATCAAAGCAACAAAAAACTCTGCTCCTAAAGTAGCTGTCAGTCAAATAGCAGTTACCCAACCCAAAAGATTTTCTGTAAATGGTCGTTCAATTATTAATCCCTACATTTGGCATAATCCTCAAAATGCCATCAAAATGGTAGAAGTTATTAATACTAATCTCCAGAAATTAGACTCGACTAACGCCACAGTTTATAGTAAAAATACTAGACAAATTAAAAGTGAAATCACTCAACTCGATAGTTGGATTAAATCTAGAATTGCTACCATTCCCAAAGACAAGCGTAAAGTAGTCACAACATACAATGCCATTGATTATTATACCAAAGCATATAATATTCCCACAGCTAGTATTGGCACTGAAGTACAAGCGACAGATAAAAGGTTAAAAAACTTAGTTGAATATATTCAAGAATCAAATATCCCCACAATTTTTGCCGACGTAACAGATACTTCTAAGTTAATTGAACCAATCGCTACAGCCGCAGAAGTAAAATTATCAGAACGCCAACTGTATACTAAAAGTCTGGGAGCATCAGATAGCGAGGCTAACACTTATCAAAATATGATGGTTGCTAACACACGCACAATTGTCGAAGGCTTGGGAGGAACATATTTAATATTTCAACCCAATACTCAACAGTAATTACTCTCAAATTTACTAGACAATAATTGAGCAATTTGCTGATTGATAATTGTCACATCAAAACGCTGACTAGCCATATCTCTAGCATGATTGGCTAAAGTCGTAGTTTTTGCTGTTTCTTGAAGACAGCTATTAATAATTTGTGCTAGTTCCTGGGGTGCTTGTGGCGTGGTTAAAAAACCATTAACACCGTGTTCAACTAATTCGACTGCACCACCGGCTTTAGCTGCAACGACAGGTTTACCACACAGCATTGCTTCCACAATTACTCTACCAAAAGGTTCTGGTGCAATGGAAGTATGAGCTACTAAATTACAAGCTGTCATTAACTGGGGAATATCGCTACGAAAGCCTAAGAATTTTACCCGGTGTTGGAGATTTAATTGAGTAATTTGCTGGTGTAATTGTTTGACATAATCTTGTTCTCCAAACAGTGCATCACCAACTAACATTACCGTTACTTTTTCTGGACATTGGGCAATAGCATCGATGAGAATATGCTGTCCCTTCCAAGGTGAAAGTCGGCTAAATTGTCCAACGACAAATTTACCTTCTAGTCCTAAATGTTGTCGTAATTTGGTAATGTCTGATGCACAAGTTTGATAGAGTTTGGGATCAAATCCATTATAAATAACTCTAGTTAATTCTGGTCGTCCGCCAGCTTGAATAAAAGCTTGTTGGCTAGCGTGAGAATTAGCTATAACGAGTGCAGCACAACGATTAGCTAAGTTAATAGCAACCCGGAGGTTAGTTTGGCTAAAGTGTTCCGAAGAAAGAATATCGTGTAAATGATAAACTAAAGGACGACGAGCAATTAAGCTAGCGATCGCACCCACAACTAAAGCTTTTTGTGTATTAGCGTAGATTACATCATATGCCATAGCTTTTTGCACGACTTTAGCTATGAGTGGAGTCAGTTGTCCCAAGCTACTAAAGGCTTGAAATAAACTGCTGTGTTTACGGACTGCAATGGACTGATGTGTGAGAACTTCAACAGGGATCTGATGCTGCTGTAATAAAGTTTTAAATGAGCCATCTGCAAACAAGCATACCAAAGAGCGATCGCGGTAAGGTTTAGCAATATCAATTAAACATAATTCTGCCCCGCCTGGTTTACCACTTTGGTCTAAAAATAAGATTTTCATAGATTGATATTTTGACTAAAATTAGTAATAGATTCCTGATTGATTGCATAAATCAGGAATCTGTTGATTTACAAATTATTGAGAAAATTAGAGTTTAGACTGTACCTCATATAATCAGGAACTGATCTGAGGATATTACAAATTAGTCACATTATTAAATTAGGGTGGAGTTAAAGAAATAGACAAATTTGAGACAGGCGACAATTTCCTATATTTATTTCTGAGTTTGACACTGCCATCTAATTTTTCTACAACATAATCTGCGACAACAGCTTCCGAGCATTTATGTTGCCACCATTTTAGAGATTTCTGGTGCATTTCTGCCATCAGTTGTTGATTGTTGAGAAGCCTTTCTAAAACTTTTTCCCAATCCCGCCAATCTTTTATTTGGATAATAGGCGCGCCATCTAAATACCACCGTTGGGGTAAAGCTTCAGCAACAACAACACAACCATATTTCATCCCTTCAAATAAGCGAGTTGTTTCAAAAGATGTCCCTCTAGGAACAACACAGATTTTTGTGTCCATCATGGTTTCACAATAACTACGTTCTTCTTTATTGGTTCTATTATGATAACCAGCAGTGATTGATAATTCAATATGCAAATTACGGTTTTTGGCTTGCAACTTTTTGAGGCTCGATATCATAAGTTTCCGGGCAATAATTTTTGGCGTTCCTAACCAACGTTTCAACGACCAAATTGGTAATGTTGTGTGTAGAATACTGCCAGAAAAATAAGTATCATAAAGACGTGTTTCTAGAGGCTTAATTGGTAAATCTTTGGAGTTTTTATAACCCAAAGGAATATCATAAATAGGAGTAACTCTACCTGTGCCTGAAAACCAGCTATTGAGCTTATGTAATTGATATCTCACTAACCCAGGTAAGCAAACAATCAAGATTCGCAGAAATTGGATTAGTGTTAGCAAGTTAAGTAAAGAAGGTTGAAAGATCGGGTTACATCCTAGAATTGGACGTGTTCCTAGACATTTAAAAACAGCTCTAACTTTGTGAAAATATTTGGGTATACGATACCATTCATCTCCGACAACGAAAACAACAACATTATCTCCATAAGTAGGGAGTTCATCAATTTCGTCCCAAGTAATGTAAAAAACTAACCCACTGATAGCAGAACTTTTTTCTATAGCTTGAAATACTTTGCCAAAATAATCAGTCAAGCCAAATTGCACTGGTGGGTTACTGTCATATATATTCCAAGGAATTGGTTTTTGACCTTTTCTGATATGGATAAAGTACTGATTACAGACAGCATTCATTACAGGCATATAAGTTTTACTCCAATTATTGAATCAAATAATTAGGGGACTGACAAATTAAATAATCTCTCATATGAAAAATATGTCAGTCAAAAAAAGCTTGTAGGCTTCTAAGCTAAGATAACTTGCCGTACTTGTTGAGCAATTTTTTGCCAGTTAAAGTTACTGACAGCATATTGCTGACAGTCTTCTCTAGAAGGTATTGATATTTGTGATAGCAATATTGGCTCTAATTTTTCAGCAATAGCAGTGGCTTGAGCAGAAGTAGTAATTAACTCTGGTGAAAAGGGTTGTAAAATCTCTGGCATTCCCCCAATAGGGGTACACAAAACTGGAGTACCACAGGCTAGAGATTCAACGATCGCTAATCCAAATCCTTCAAAAGATTGACTAGGCATCACTGTTAAGTTAGCAGCTTGATAAGCTAAAGGCAACTGTTGATCTGGCAGAAAACCTAAAAATTTAACATTGTTTTCTAACCCTAAATCTTGCACTTGTTGTTCTAACACTGGTTGCAGATAACCACGTCCGGCGATCGCTAGCCAAACATCCGGAACTTTTGGTTTAATGATGGCTAATGCCTGCAATAGTATGTCCAATCCTACGCGATGTACTAGGCGACGGGATGTAAATAAAATTGGGCGATCCTCTGGCCAGTTTAACTGCTGTCTAGCTGCTTGTGGGGATAAATTGACTTGAAATTTACTAATATTCACACCACCAGGAATAATGTGGATTTTGTCCCACGGTACTTGATATTGTTGATGTAGAATATCAGCAAAGGCTTTGCTGAGAACAATAAAGCGATCGCAGCAATTATAAGTAGTTTGTTCTATCAAGCGACGCTTGAAAAAAATACTCAGTTTATTTTTAACTATCTCTTGCTGACTCTCGGCTGCCCAAGGGCCATGAAAGTTAAATGTAATTGGTACTCCCTTTGGTAAAATATCCAAAATTGGCAAACTATACAAAGCAAAATGTAAGTTAATGGCATCAGGTTTCTCAACTCTGGTTTTTTGGAAATTACTCCGAATAGACCAAAGTCTTCGCCAAATTGCCATATCAGGTAATGCCAGATTAGTTAATTTAATAGGTAAATTAGCTTCATTTTCTGGCAAGCCAACACCACATAATTCTACTTGGTCTTGATTAGCTACTAATTGATGAATTAGTTCATAAACATACCTTTCTAAACCTCCAGGAGTATTAGGAAACCAACCTATGCCTAGAGTGAGAATGGAAGCAGACATAGAACTAATTTTTTGTGGCTGATCCTCCACTTCTTCATCTCCTATCATATCTGGAATTTTAGTGTAATATCTTCGCTGTCAGTCTAGGTATAATTTTTATACATTTAGCATTGGATTTAATAATGCTGATCCAATACTTATCCCTCCTACATCAATTAATTTAATTCTGTGCAACTACTTACTTATATTCTCTGGTTATGGAAATTATCAGTCAGCGTTGCATATAAATTGATGTAGATTTTATTTAAAATTGTCTATTATGGTGATTTTTTATTTATCAAATCTTTAAACGAGAATTATTACCTATAAATCATCTTGCTTTCTAGAAGAATATTTTTAAATCATTTAATTCTATTTGTCAATTAATGTATAGTTAATGACCAAACTGGATATCTTTATTAACAATAATAGTCTTGTATTATTGATAACTCTGACTTTTCTGCTGTGATTGCTAATAACCAATCAGTTAAAAATAGATCCTGGTGAAAACTCTAGGATATTTTTTATAGCCAAAAACAGTAAATATCAATACACAAATTCTAGATAATTATCAGCGATCGCTAAAATGAAAGGCTGATGTGTTTTTGATAAATATTTGGTAAATATCTTTTGAAAAATCATCACCATTTGTTATTCATGTATATGTCCTAGACGAACAATACTCTGTGATTGAAATGTCAACTAGAAAATTAGATACACCTAAATAGAACTAGATTGAACATTTAAGCCAGATCATTGCCAAATATTTGTGTAAATTAGCACTATTGATAATTACTTATCATCTATATGAAGCTACATTTTCTGCACAAGAAGAACCACAAAATTCTTTTTAAAAATCAAAAACATAAACTTTTAAAATATTTGCTGTTTTTATTTGCTATCAGCACCAGCTTTTGGCTAACTGCTATTGGCTTACCGATGAACTGGACAATGAGCGAGGTTCCCATAACTACTGACAAAACATCTTGGATTGGTAATAGTTTCGGTGGGAAGAAATGGGTGCAAAATTATGTAGAAGCAATGTATGTTGCACCCAATGGCACAGTCTATACCAATAGTCACTGGGATGAAGCAGGCGCGGAAGCAGCAATATATAAAGATGGTGATGTGTTAGGAGTTCTCAGTGACACTCACGGTTGGAGTCGTGGCGGCGGTAAAGCTGTCACAGCTAATGATAAGTACATTTACATTGCCATTAGTCAAGGATCAGTTGGCAAAATAGATAAGGATTATCCCCCAGAAGGTACAACTTGGTATTGTGTCAGACGTTATGATTTAGCTGGCAAACCTGCACCCTTTCCTAGTGGACGCGGTTGGGATCAAAGTATGTTAATTACCAGTACTAAAAGTGAAGTAACTGGTTTAGCAACTGTTGGGAATGAGTTATATATTAGTGATGCTGTAACTAATAAAATTCGTGTTTATAATACAGACACGATGCAGGAAATACGTAGTTTTAGTATTTCTAATCCGGGAGCTATAGCTATTGATCAACAGCATACCCTCTGGATTATACAAGGTAAAAATGCCAAAACTCCGGCTAAAATTTTGCATTATTCTGCCACAGGAGAGCAATTACCGCAACAAATTACTAATGTTATTGCACCAGGTGCGATCGCTATCGATCATCAGGGTAAACTTTTAATTGCCGACAATGGTACACGTCAGCAAGTGCTGATTTACAACATCACCAACCAACCTGTCCAAATCAAAGCTTTGGGGAACAAAGGGGGAATTACTAGCGGCGTTCCCGGTGAAATTAAAAATGATAAATTCTATGGATTGACGGGAGTCGGTGCAGACGCTCAAGGTAATATTTATGTAAATAATAATGGGTTCCAAAATTCTGGAACCGATTTAAGAAAGTTTTCGCCATCGGGAAAACAATTGTGGCGACTACTCGGCTTATTCTTTGTCGAAAATGCTGACGCTGATCCTAGTACAGATGGACTAGATGTATTCACCAAGCAAGAGCATTTCACCATGAATTATCAACAGCCTGCTGGTCAGCAATGGTCTTATAAAGCTTACACCTTAAACGGATTCAAATATCCTCAAGATCCACGTCTGCATACATCACCAGATGCTACCTTTGTTCGCCGCATCAAAGGTAAGCGATTTTTGTTCCTCACCGATATGTACAATAGCTTTCTGCAAATTTATCGGTTTAATCCCACGACAGATGGAACAGTGGCGATACCGTCAGGAATGTTTGTGGGGACGAATGGCGGCGGGAAACAGTCGGTTCCCGGTAAATGGCCTCCTTTTCAGCCAACAAAAGGTGAGTGGATTTGGCGCGATCGCAATGGTAATGGTGCTTTTGATCAGGGAGAATACGATAATAGCGAGGACTATCCCTACCTGGGGGGATGGTGGGTTGATAGCCAAGGCGATGTTTGGAAAACTCTCCGGACTCAAGATGGTATTCGTCATTATCCCCTGCAAGGACTAGATAAATATGGCAACCCCATCTACACCTCTAGTTCCCGGAAACGAGACAAAACTCCCAGCATCTTTACCGATTTGCGCCGCATCGAGTATTTTCCGGAAACCGATACCATGTATCTATCAGGTTTTACAGCTGAACATCCCTCAATTGGTGATGATGCTAAAGCCGCAGGTTCTGAGGTTGCACGTTTTGATAATTGGAGTAAAGGCGATCGCACTCCCCGTTGGCGCATTATACTACCCCATGACACCACAGGTAAGCGGGAAATAGTCACAGCCTCTATCAGTGTAGCGGGGGATTATGTGTTTTCTGTCACATCAAAAACAGCTACAGTCAATGTTTACGATGCTAAGACAGGAACTATGATTAAAACATTAAAACCTGGGATAGAAGTAAATCAAGAAAGTGGCTGGATTGATATACCCTACGGTATCCGCGCTTTTCGTCGTTCCAATGGTGAGTATTTAGTATTTGTAGAAGAAAATTGGAAAGGCAAAGTAATTATGTATCGCTTATAAATGTATATTACTCAATAGTTTTAGATCCCCGACTTCTCAAAAGAAGTCGGGAATTTTGTTGAGTAAGAATGATTGATGATTACTATATTCAAACAATTAATACCTGATGATCCCAGTTAAAATATTCTGCTGATTAATCTCCATCGCTACAGTTTTTGCAAAAATCAGCCAGATTTCTATATTTCAATAAATCAGCAAAAGATTAGACATTTTCCCTACACAATCTTTATCATAAAATATTGATATGCGATTATTATCTTATAGGGATTTATTCAACAAATGAAAAATCATTTAAAGCAAACAATAACCAATTGAATTTGTTTTCAGAGTATAAATCCTTCATAATAAATATAGTTATCACTTCTATCACTAAAAATATCTAGATTTTTCATATTCACCAAACAAATATATGATCGTCAAAAAACAACTACAATATGTACAAAATTTAATTCCTCATACATGGCTGGAGAAGTTGCAATTTCTCCATGCTTGGCTGTTATGGAAATGGTTGTTATCAGGCGGTAGTCAACCATTAGCCAATAACCAAAAATCAGCCATAATATTTTCTCCACACCAAGATGATGAAACCTTTGGTTGTGGTGGGATGATTGCCCACAAAAGAGAACAGGGAATACCAGTGACAGTAGTCTTTTTAACTAATGGACAAGGAGCATTCAGTCCAGAGTTACAAAATCATATTATTCAAACTCGTCAACAAGAAGCAGTCAAAGCATTACAAATTTTGGGTGTAGAAGCAAAAAATATTCATTTTTTAGGTAAGCCAGATGGATATTTACCAGATTTAAATCATCAGGAACGCCATCAGACAATTCAACAAATAGCTCAATTAATCAAAGATGAGCAACCAGAAGAAATTTACGTTCCCCATAGCAAAGATTGCCATAAAGATCATGAAGCAACTTATGACTTAGTAAAAACAGCGATCGCTCAATTAAATGTGACAACAGATATCTTTCAATATCCAGTCTGGTTATTTTGGCGATCACCCCTATTTATTTTACTGAAATTATCTGATCTCACTGCTGCTTATAAATTCTCTATTGCCTCAGTTCAAGATAAAAAAAAGCAAGCAATTCACTCATACTCATCCCAAATTACTAATCTACCTAGAGGCTTTATTCAGCAATTTTTAAATACTCACGAGATTTTCTTTAAAGTTACCTCGCTCAGATAAAAAATTACACCTGTCTTATTCATATGGAAAAAATTTAAATGAAAATATTACACCTATCTAATCATATACAAGAAATTGGTAACGGCATTGTCAATGTAGCAATAGACCTTGCCTGTTTACAAGCTAAAAATGGCCATGAAGTAGCCGTAGCTTCTGCTGGGGGAGAATACGAAATATTATTAACTCGTTATGGTGCTAAACACTTTCATTTAGATCAGACTAGGCAACCACTAAATATTATGAAATCTGGTTGGCGTTTTCGAGAGATTATCACCAAGTTTCAGCCAGATATAGTTCACGCACACATGATGACAGGTGTTGTACTAGCAGGAGTTTTGCGAAGTGGTTTTGACTATAGCTTAGTTTCTACAGTACATAATGAATTTCAGCGTAGTGCAGTTCTCATGGGATTGGCAGATCGAGTCATCGCCGTTAGTCATGCAGTAGCCAATTCTATGGTACAGCGTGGTATCCCTAGCCACAAACTGCGCGTAGTTGCCAATGGTGGATTAGGCAGTCCCCGCCATCGTCAACTCCAAGATTATCAACCCCAGCCCTTGCACCATCCAGCAATTACCACTGTCGCCGGGATGTATACTCGTAAAGGCATTGCTGAGTTAATCACAGCTTTTAGCCAAATTGCTGATGAATTTCCCCAAGCACACTTATATCTAGTAGGTAACGGGCCAGATCGAGCCATATTTGAAACTATGGCACACAACACACCTGTGAGCGATCGCATTCACTTTGAAGGTTTTCAGCCAGAACCACAACGCTATATGCTAGCCACCGATATTTTTGTCTTGGCTTCCCATTGCGAATCTTTTGGTTTAGTTTTGACAGAAGCACGAGAAGCTGGTTGTGCCATTATCGCTAGCGACGTAGATGGGATTCCTGAGACGTTAGACAATGGGCAAGCTGGGGTTTTAGTACCATCTAGAAACAGTCGCACCTTGGCACAAGCTTTAACTCGGTTACTCAAAGATCCTCAGCAACTCCGTAAGTGGCAAATCCGCGCTCAACAAAATACAGAAAGATTCCGTGCTGCTAGAGTAAATGAAGAAACACTAGCCGTTTACCGTGAATTAGTCCCTAATTATCATTTTGTATCCAGAAGGGAATCACGGGAAGTTTTAGTGAGCAAATAACCTTACCCACAAAGGGATTCAGTAGCTAGTAAAACACGGCGTAAATAAGTCTACCCATTGAAAATGTCTGAAACCCTTGTAAAAACGTAATTAATTACGAATTACGTAGCTTGCTTCTCGCCTTTGGCGAGTATTACGAATGACGAATGACGAATGACGAATTCCGCCTTGCGGTACTAGTGGGATGCAGGGGCTGACAAAAAGATTTCTGAGAAAAGTTGTGTCAGATTGTAAAATTTCTGATATTGATAGTATTTGATAGGTTCATGTTAAATCCTTGATTCACTTGCGTGGATTAAGCAAAAACCCCAACAAATGTGATAAGTTAAGAAGCATTAAGTTACCACAAGCTAGGTTACTAGCTAATGGTAGGTGTAACGGTACAACCCTGAGAAATAACGACTTAACAAAGTTGTAGACTCTCAGGAACTCAGCAGCAAACAACTACTGAGAGTGCCAAAAAAAACGTTATTTCCTCGTGGCACAGGCCTAAAGTTGGTTTTACCAACTCAGGCAATGCCTAAAGAACGTTGCAATTTTAGTAAAAGAGGATTTAGTTAAATGACCATCGCAGTAGGACGCGCCCCCAGCAGAGGGTGGTTTGACGTACTAGACGACTGGTTAAAGCGCGATCGCTTCGTATTCGTAGGCTGGTCAGGAGTATTACTATTCCCCTGCGCCTTCCTAGCACTAGGCGGTTGGCTAACCGGCACAACCTTCGTCACCTCCTGGTACACCCACGGACTAGCATCATCCTACCTAGAAGGAGCCAACTTCCTGACAGTAGCAGTATCAAGTCCAGCAGACAGCATGGGACACTCGCTATTGCTGTTGTGGGGACCAGAAGCCCAAGGAGACTTTACCCGTTGGGTTCAATTGGGAGGATTATGGCCATTCGTAGCGTTACACGGAGCCTTTGCATTAATCGGGTTCATGCTCAGACAATTTGAGATTGCGCGGCTAGTAGGGATCAGACCATACAACGCCCTAGCATTCTCAGCACCCATCGCGGTATTCGTCAGCGTCTTCTTGATGTACCCATTGGGACAATCGTCATGGTTCTTCGCCCCCAGCTTTGGAGTCGCAGCCATATTCCGGTTCTTGCTATTCCTGCAAGGGTTCCACAACTGGACACTCAACCCCTTCCACATGATGGGCGTAGCAGGTGTCCTAGGTGGAGCGTTACTTTGCGCCATCCACGGGGCAACAGTAGAAAACACCCTGTTTGAAGACGGCGATGGTGCAAACACCTTCCGTGCCTTCAACCCCACCCAATCAGAAGAAACCTATTCCATGGTGACAGCTAACCGATTCTGGTCACAGATATTCGGGATTGCTTTCTCCAACAAACGCTGGTTGCACTTCTTCATGTTGTTCGTACCAGTCACAGGTTTGTGGATGAGTGCTGTCGGTATCGTCGGTTTGGCACTCAACCTGCGGGCTTATGACTTCGTATCGCAAGAATTGCGTGCGGCAGAAGACCCCGAATTTGAAACTTTCTATACCAAGAACATTTTGCTGAATGAGGGTATCCGCGCTTGGATGGCTCCTCAAGATCAGCCTCACGAAAAATTTGTATTCCCCGAAGAGGTACTACCACGTGGTAACGCTCTCTAATAGACCTGCGGTAATAAGCGGCGGACGTGACCAGGAGTCCACTGGCTTTGCATGGTGGTCTGGCAACGCTCGCCTGATCAACTTATCTGGTAAACTGCTGGGCGCTCACGTTGCTCACGCTGGTTTGATTGTATTCTGGGCTGGAGCGATGACATTATTTGAAGTCGCTCACTTTGTCCCAGAAAAGCCGATGTATGAGCAAGGCTTAATTCTGCTACCACACGTAGCAACTCTAGGCTGGGGTGTGGGCGCAGGTGGTGAAGTTATCGACACCTTCCCCTACTTTGTTGTCGGTGTACTCCACCTGATTTCCTCTGCTGTACTAGGCTTTGGCGGTATTTATCACGCCGTTCGTGGCCCAGAAACCTTAGAAGAGTACTCCTCTTTCTTTGGTTATGACTGGAAAGACAAGAACAAGATGACCAACATCATCGGTTTCCACCTGATCATTCTAGGTGTCGGTGCGTTACTGTTGGTGCTGAAGGCAATGTTCTTTGGTGGTATCTATGATACCTGGGCCCCTGGTGGTGGAGATGTGCGGATCATTTCTAATCCCACATTGAACCCGGCTGTCATCTTCGGTTATTTGATCAAAGCCCCCTTCGGTGGTGAAGGCTGGATTGTCAGCGTCAATAACCTAGAAGACGTAATCGGCGGTCACATCTGGATTGCTTTAATTTGTATTTCTGGCGGTATCTGGCACATTTTCACCAAGCCTTTTGCTTGGGCGCGTCGTGCGTTCATTTGGTCTGGTGAAGCTTACCTCTCCTACAGCTTGGGTGCTTTGTCCCTCATGGGCTTCATTGCTTCCACAATGGTTTGGTACAACAACACAGTTTACCCCAGTGAATTCTTTGGCCCCACAGGCCCTGAAGCTTCTCAAGCTCAAGCCTTAACCTTCTTGATTCGTGACCAACGCTTAGGTGCTAACGTCGGTTCTGCTCAAGGCCCCACAGGTCTAGGTAAATACCTCATGCGCTCACCTACAGGTGAAATCATCTTCGGTGGTGAAACCATGCGCTTCTGGGATTTCCAAGGCCCCTGGTTAGAGCCATTACGCGGACCCAACGGTTTGGATCTCGATAAGATCAAGAACGATATTCAGCCTTGGCAAGCTCGTCGTGCTGCTGAATACATGACTCACGCACCTCTAGGTTCTTTGAACTCAGTAGGTGGTGTGGCTACCGAAATTAACTCTTTCAACTACGTATCTCCTCGTGCGTGGTTGTCTACTTCTCACTTCGTACTAGGCTTCTTCTTCTTGATTGGTCACTTGTGGCACGCTGGACGCGCTCGTGCGGCGGCTGGCGGTTTCGAGAAGGGTATCGACCGTGAGACCGAACCAGTATTGTTCATGAATGAACTCGACTAATTAGCCAAGTTTCTTTCATCACTGACAATCAAACGCTTTTAATAGCTCTTGCTTAACAGCAAGGGCTTTTTTTATGGATTTTATGCTTAGTTTTAGAACTTACGCACTCAACCAGTCAATAGTCAATAGTCATTGGTAAAACTCTTACCCATTACCCATTACCTATTCCCCGTAATACTCTCAACTTGGACAAAAATATCAGGAAAGGCTAAGGGTGAAATAGTGCCTCTAGTTAGCGTCAGTTCAGTTGTGTATTGCCCATTGTTGAGGTCACGAAAGACCTGCAATTGCGAATTATTCAGGTTGACAACCCAGTATTCAGTAATGCCTGCCTCAGCGTAAATTTCCTTTTTCTGACCTAAATCTTTGCTGAGGGTAGCTTTAGAAAATTCGATAATCCAGAAAATATCTTCAGGATAAGGATGATGTTCTAGATAAACTTTGCCTAAAGGTTTGACAATGGCAATATCAGGAGCAGGTTCTGAGTTGTTGGGGAGTGTGATTGGTTTGGCATCGCGGATTTTTACCCGTTCACCGAGCAGTATACGGAGATAATCTGCGGCTTCTGTGTTGTAGTAGGCGTGAGGTTCTCGTTCTGGAGGCATAACTATGAGTTCGCCGCGCAATAGTTCAATTGGCTGATCATCAAAGATGCCTGCTGCTATTGCTTGGTGATAGCGTTCAATTGTCCATTTATAGGTAGTTATCGTCATAGCTTTTATTTAGCCTTTTTCTACCAATCAGACAAGAAGTTTAATTTTATTTTCTGTGAAAAATTACAACTTCGGCAAAATTTCTGGTAACAAATGACCAGGAACTTTAGATAAGGCGAGATTTTGTCCTTGAATGCCTAATTCGCTGTGGAAAGCTCGGACTGTTTTGACGACATAAGCAAAAGTTGTTTGATAAGCCTCTGGTTGTTTACTCAAACCATTTAAGGCTTGCAAATGGTTTTCTAATGCTGCTTCTAGATGTTGCGATCGCTCCATTTTATCCCCATTAAAAGTATTATCTGTGACTAACTGATAATGGGCTAGTCCCAAGTTATTATGGGTGGCAAATAAATCAAAGCTCAAGGATGTGTGACTCAGAGAATGAGCTAAAGCGATCGCTTCTTTATAAGCAACAATACATAGTTGTAGCAACTTTTGTCGTATATCTTTAGGTGTTTGAGATAAATTAGCTAAATGCCAGTAAGCTGTACCCAGATTATTTTGGGTAGCCGCACAAGCATTAGGAACGGTGGCTGGAGTGCGATATTTTAGAGCTTCGCGGTAGACATCAACGGCTAACTGGAGATGTTCTTTTGGTTGCTCGTACTGTGACAAATTCCAGTAAGCAGTACCGATATTATTTTGAATCATCCCATACTTTAAGGGTTCTTCCTGGGGATTGTAATGAGCCAGGGCTTGTTTGTAAGAGGCGATCGCCAGCTTTAAATGCAATACTGGTTGATTATATTGTGCTAAATGCCAGTATGCCGTACCTAAATTATTCTGACAAGCAGCGTATTTTAGCGGATCTAAATCAACTGTTCTATGGCGCAAAGCTTCACCATAAGCCACAACAGCTTTTTGCCAATTCTCCGCCGGACTCAAAAAACGTGCCAAATCACCGTAGGCTGTTCCTAGATTATTCTGTACTCGCGCATAGGTTTCTGAGTGTGTCTCTGGAGAAATCATCTTCAGCGCCAACTGATAAAACTCAATTCCCTGCTCTATGTAACTCTGTCCTTCCTCAATATTCGTTGGTGTACGATAAAGCATCCAATAGAGTGTACCCAAGTCATTGAGAATATCTGGCAATTGCGGCGAATTTTCGTCATAGCTAATCGCCTCCTGATAGGCAATAATTGCCACCATGAGATTTTCTAACGTTGACTGTCCCTGTTCAATCCGCAGACGGTATAAATTACCTAACTGATGATAAGCTACCGCCAAAGCTTCTCCCGTTGCTGAACGAGAATGCAACTCTTCAATTTCTAATAAAAATTGCTGTGGTTGCCAATTATCCTCATTTTCTAAAGGAATTTGGGGATTAATCGTTGCCCAGACCAACTCACTCAACTCCTGGCTGACATGAGAAAATGACACCAATGATGGGCGATTAGCCGTACTCGACCTAGCAGTGAATTCCTGCTGTTTTTGCTTGGTTGTGAATAACTCTGAGATTGACGGCAAAACCTCTTCTTTTGTATCTGTCTGCTGCGGCGTTTCTATTGGCAAGGCTAAGTCATCCCCAAACTTCAAGTCTGTAGGTGATATAGCACTCACTTCTGTCTCTATATCTAACTCATCCAACACAGATTGCTCGATTTTATCTAAATTTAGACTCCGGGAATTAGAAAACCGTTCTGGATGACTGGTATTTTGCGTTGTTGGTGTCGGTTCTCCCGCGAAGATAAACACACCAGTCCGCCAACGCCAAAATTGTGGCGCTGACTGCTGAATAGCAGATAACCAAGGACGTGATACCCATAAAAGTACACTAGATTCAAGAAATCGGCTAGATTCTTGACTAGCAAAATACTGCTCACTTAAGCGAAGATAGTGCAGAAATAAACGCTGACTCGCTACTGGTTGTTTAGTCAGTTGTTCCACACCAACAATTTGAAATGTGGGTATTGGTAAGGGTTTTCCTGGAGAATCTTTAGATGCTCCCACCACTGGCGGGGGATAATTAGCCAACCACTGATTAATTTGTGTAATGGGATTGGGTTCTTGGAAATTTAACCGTAAAGTCACTAATCGAGGATAAGCAGGTGTACTAGTTTCCTGTCCATCAGCAGGCTGGTATAGTACCTGTCCTACAGGATAAGCCAAAGTCGAATGTAACCTAGCTGCAACCTGATTTCTCAGATGTAAATCATCACAAACTGCCAAAAACAGTTGCCGCCGCAAACCAAGACTGAGGGCAAGTTTTAGACGATGATAGACTTGCCGATTCCAAGCAGAATTATCGGAGTGTGCAGTATCATTCACGCTCATGACGGCTCAAGAGCCAAAACAAATTTAAGCCCCTTATAAATTTCATCCTAACAGGATCAATTTTTTAACTATGACCATAATCCACTTAATATTACTTTGCTCAGGATAAATTTATACATTTTAGATTATAGGATAACAAGTATAAATATATACTGTAATTGGCTGCTATTTTCCCAAAATACAAAAAACCAGGTTCCTGAAAAAAATAGGAACCTGAAAGAGAAAAAAATTAAATTTTATTAAAATTTTTGTCTCAACTCACATGGGAAACGGAGAAAGCGACAACTATTAAACCGCTAACCAAAACTATGGCGGCGACTCCTAAAATGACGTAAGTACGCTTTTGTCCTGCTGTTGGAGGTTCCGCTTGATAAACTTTTGGCTCCTTGGCAAAATTGTTTAAAAGTCCGCCTTCTTCGGTTGTATAGGGCATGAATTAATTCCTTGCTCTGATTTCTTTGTATTTCATTTTATAAAGACTCGTATCTTTTACTCACACAATTAGAGACAAATCGTTACATTTGGTCAATAGTCAATAGTCAATAGTCAATGGTCAATGGTCATTGGTCAATAGTCAATAGTCATTGGTCAATAGTCAATAGTCATTGGTCATTGGTCATTGGTCAATAGTCAATAATTAAGAACTTGAAAACGATGAGTTACACAAATTCTTGCCTATTGCCTATTGCCTATTCCTCATTCCCCATTCCCCAGTACCCATTCCCCAGTCCCCAGTCCCCATTCCCCATTCCCTATCCCGTAACCTTGCCTGTTAGCGGTGAACTGGCGCTGGCGTAGTCTTTGATGGGCATTCTGCCGGATAGGTAGGCGAGACGACCGGCGATGGTGGCTAGGCTCATTGCCTGAGCCATTGCTGGGGGGTTTTGGGCTAGGGCGATCGCACTATTAATTAACAAGGCATCAGCGCCTAATTCCATCGCTTGAGCTGCTTCTGAGGGTGCGCCAATACCAGCATCTACTACGACAGGGATTTTGGCATTTTCGATGATGATTTGAATATTGGCGGTGGTTTTTAGCCCTTGTCCTGAACCTATGGGTGATGCTAAGGGCATGACTGTGGCACAACCTACTTCCTCTAAACGCTTGGCTAGCATGGGGTCAGCATTGATGTAAGGTAATACAGCAAAGCCTTCTTTGACTAATTGTTCGGCAGCTGCCAATGTGCCAATGGGATCAGGTAGTAAATATTTCGGGTCGGGGATGACTTCTAACTTGACAAAATTGTTATCTTCCTGTCCTAATAATTTAGCCATTTCTCGTCCCAATCGGGCAACACGAATTGCCTCTTCTGCGGTTTGACAGCCAGCCGTATTGGGTAACATCCAGATTTTTGACCAATCGAGGGCTTCTGCTAAACCTTCGTGTCCAGGAGCTTTGGTTTGCACTCGTCGCACAGCCACAGTCACAATTTCACAACCGCTAGCTACAACACTTTGCTGCATTTCTTCAATGCTGCGATACTTGCCTGTGCCAGTCATCAAGCGAGATTGGAAGGTTTTGCCAGCGATGATTAGTGCTGAGTGCTGAGTAAGAGAGTGTGAGAGTGTGGGAGTGTGGGAGTGTGGGAGTGTGGGAGTGAGTGCTGAGTGGGTGAGCATGGGGGGGATAGATGGTTGGTTGTGGAAACGGGAATGATGGAAGTGAGAGAGTAGGGGTTCGGGTTTTTGTTCCCAGATTAAATCGGCGATGAGTGTGGCAGTTATGGGCGCAAGTAAGATGCCATTGCGATAATGACCTGTAGCTAGGGTGAGGTTTGGACAGTGGCTAGTGCCTAAAATGGGTAATTCATCGGGGGTGGCTGGGCGGAATCCCCACCAGAATTCTTGTATAGGGTAGTGCTGTAGCTGCGGATATAGGCGAATAGCTTGTGCGAGTAAGTGTTGAATGCCGGTTGGGGTGTTGTGGGGGGTAAAGCCGACATCTTCACTGGTTGCCCCAATTATAATAGAGCGATCGCGTCTCGGTACGATGTAAATATTCTCACCAAATAAGACTCGTTTTAAGGGTAATTCTGTGACAAATTCCGGTACTCTTACCTTCAACATTTGCCCCTTACGAGGACTGACAGGTAAAGGTAATAATTCACTTGCCCAAGCACCTGTGGCTAAAACATAGTGATCCGCACGGATTAATCCTATATTTGTTTGTATACCAGCTATTTGTCCCTGCTGTTGTAAAAATGCTTCTGTAGTAACCTGATCTTTAATTTCCACACCCAGATTTTGGGCAGCTGTCCACAAAACATGAACCAAGGCACGATTATCAACTTGGGCATCCTCTGGATACCACCATCCACCAACCACATCCGCACCTAACCCCGGCTGATATTGATGAATAGCAGCTGTTTCTAACCAATAAGCAGGTGATTCTCCCTGACACCCCTGAATCCCTACACCTTTATTCCCTTGTTCTTGATAAACAGGGGCTAAGATCCCACAAGGCCAGTAACCAGTATTTAAACCAGTTAAGTCTTCTAGCTTGCGTGTCCACTCTGGATAGAGAGAACGCGATCGCCAGCACAACGATTTCATCGCCTCATCTGTAATGTGTTCCGCATCTGGGGCTAGCATCCCGGCGGCGGCGTGAGCAGCAGCCTCTTGGAAGTCACGACAAAGCACGGTGACTTTTGCCCCGCGCAATTTGAGTTCAATGGCGATCGCTAACCCAATAACACCGCCACCAATAATTACAATGTCACTAGTCATTAGTCAGTAGTCATTTATTAATAGCTATTTACCATTAGTACATAACTAATAACTCATAACTAGAAAAATCTGGGGAGTGGGGGAGTAGTGAGTACTGAGTGAGGAGTGCTGAGTGCTGAGTAGTAAGTAGTCATTAACTATTTCCCCTGCTCCTCTGCACGCCTGCACCCCTGCACCCCCTCCAGCCCCTCTCTTACCACAAAGCGCGAATTGGTTCTCTTGCTTGATTGGTATCTGTTGATTGCACCTCTGTAGTATTGGTGTTTTGTGTATTTTCCGAGGGTGAATTTAGATCATCGGTATTGTTATTATTTTGAGCAACACTGGTTCTGTTGCTGGTGGAACGGCGTTCTTCTGTGTTGCTGTTGCCTCTTTCTTCAGCAGTGTCAGTAGAAGTATCACTATTAGTGTTGAAATTATCTTGGGCTACACTATTTTTGTTGTCAGTGGTATTAGTATTCGCGTTGCTCCGGTTGCGATTAGCAGAGGAGCTATTAACATTAATGTTAGCCGGGAGTACCTTTGATGTTTTGCCGCCAGGAGCATTAGCATTACTCGTTGCCGTTTGATTGCTGGCGGTTTGCTGCTGTCCACCCATAGGGAAGTTGATGCCTAGCAAAGTACCCATGAGAATTGCCAAGCCTCCAGCCATTAAAATTAGCGGTGTCCATCTACCCATCTTGATTTTCTCCTTTTTAACCTAACCTTCTGGTTGCCACACTATCTGAGAACCTTGACCCCAAAATCCATCAAATTTTGTTACTCTTACATCACCTAAGACCTGCGTTTGGCTTGTCAAACTCAGGTCTTTTGTAGGAGAATGAGGAGGCAGCGATCGCCGTGTTTGATCACGCCAGTTTGCGGCAGACACTTCACCTTCTATTTTGACCGCACAGGTTCCACAACTACCAATACCCCGACAGTTTATTACCTTAGCACCGTCATTGTAGAGGTCAATACCACTTTTTAGCAGAATTTTGCGTAAATTTTCTTGGCGACTACATTCAATTGTTTTACCCTGAGCTAATACCTTAGGCATATTCTAAATAGCAAACTGGCTTTTTGTTGTATCTTGGCACATTGCCTTTCAAGTTGTCTCCAAAGTCTTAGTCCTATGACCAAAAATTCCTCACCTCAGATTTGGCTTTATGACACCACACTACGAGATGGCACTCAGCGCGAAGGATTATCAGTTTCCATAGAAGACAAGCTACGCATTGCTCACCGACTCGACCAATTAGGAATTCCCTTCATAGAAGGTGGGTGGCCTGGAGCTAACCCGAAGGATGTTCAATTTTTCTGGCAACTTCAAGAAGATCCGCTAAAACAAGCACAAATTGTTGCATTTTGTTCAACTCGTCGCCCAAATACTTGTGCCGCAGACGAACCAATGCTCCAAGCCATCCTCACGGCGGGTTCTCGCTGGGTAGCAATTTTTGGTAAATCTTGGGATCTACACGTTACAGCGAGTCTCAAGACGACTCTAGAAGAAAATTTAGCGATGATCCGCGATACTATCGAGTTTTTTCGCTCTCAAGGACGGGGGGTAATTTACGATGCTGAACACTGGTTTGATGGCTACAAGCACAATCGAGATTATGCCCTACAGACCTTAAAAGCAGCGATGACAGCAGGCGCTGAATGGTTAGTCCTCTGTGATACCAATGGTGGTACTTTACCTCACGAAGTTAGCGAGATTGTCAAAGATGTGGTAAAGGAGACTGGGGAATGGGGACAAGGGGACAAGGGGAGCCAGCACTGTGCGGGGGTTTCCCTCGTTGAGGTGACTAGCGTGACAAGGAGAGAAGAAGAAAATTCTCGTTTCTCTTCCCAATCACCAATCACCAATCACCCATTACCCATTACCCAAATCGGTATTCACACTCATAACGACTCTGATATGGCAGTGGCTAATGCTATAGCAGCTGTGATGGCAGGGGCAAGAATGGTACAAGGTACGATCAACGGTTATGGTGAGCGTTGCGGCAATGCCAATTTATGTTCATTAATTCCTAATCTACAATTGAAACTAGGTCTTAGCTGTATCGCAGAACACCAGCTAGGTCAACTAGCAGAAGCCAGTCGCTTTGTCAGTGAAGTGGTAAATCTCGCCCCTGATGAACACGCTCCTTTTGTGGGACGTTCGGCTTTTGCTCATAAAGGTGGTATTCATGTCTCAGCTGTAGAACGTAATCCCCTCACCTATGAACATATCCAGCCGGAACAGGTAGGAAATCGGCGGCGGATTGTGATTTCTGAACAATCAGGTATCAGTAATGTTTTGGCTAAAGCCCGGACTTTTGGGATTGAACTCGACAAGCAAACACCAGAAGCAAAACAAATTCTTCAGCGCCTCAAGGAATTGGAAAGTGAAGGGTATCAATTTGAAGCAGCCGAAGCCAGTTTTGCACTCTTAATGTATGAAGCTTTGGGAGGCAGACAACAGTTTTTTGAAATTAAAGGCTTTCAAGTCCACTGCGACTTGGTAGAAGGGAAAGAAACAACTAATGCCTTAGCCACAGTAAAAGTTGCTGTCAACGGTAGGAATATTTTAGAAGCGGCAGAGGGCAATGGCCCAGTAGCAGCTTTAGACGCAGCTTTACGTAAAGCTTTAGTGAACTTTTATCCGCAACTGGCGACATTTGAGTTGACAGATTACAAAGTGCGGATTCTGGATGGACACACAGGTACAGCAGCAAAAACCCGCGTCCTAGTGGAATCTGGCAATGGTTATCAACGTTGGACAACTGTAGGGGTATCACCAAACATTCTGGCAGCTTCTTATCAAGCAGTTGTTGAGGGATTGGAATACGGCTTGTTACTGCACGCTCAAGCAGAAGCAGCAGTGCGTTGAGTGCTGAGTAGTGAGTGCTGAGTGCTGAGTAGTCATTAATTATTCTCCCCTGCTCCCCCTGCCTCCCCTGCTCCTCTGCTCCTCTGCTCCTCTGCCCCTCTCATGTAAAACTCTCCCACACTTGAGTGACCAACTTACTAAGCCATCGGCGTTGTTGCTGGTCTAGTAATGGGTCATCTGCTAGTAATTGGGCTGTTAAATCTTCTAGGGACTGGCCTTGCGATCGCACTATTTTAATCACTCCGGCGATCGCTGAGGCTACTAATTCTTCATCTACAGGTTGTTGTTTTAAAGCAAAAATTTCTTGAGGGCTGTCTGGAATGGGATAATTCATGGCGTGGGTTTACAAAGTTACAAAATGAGAAAAAAAATTTGACAAATTATTAAAAATTCTTTACGGAATCTTTATTAAAACCGATAGGGCGGAGTTTAGCGTACTTTATGCCGTTCGCATATCTGTCTGAATGAGTAGATTAGCAAAAATGTCAGAAACACATGAAAGAAATTCTTTATCTTGAAATTCCGATTCCTGATACGGCTACTGTACGCAGTTGGCTACAAGCAGATTTTGACCCAAAAAATTGGGAGAAAATACTGACTCCAGACGGCTTGCGTCTGAAATTATCTAGTAAATATACAACAAGTGGTACAAATATTTCCGAAAAATTACCGAAAGAAATTTCTGTATTTGTCTGGTCTGTCCAGAGAACTACTTACCTCAAGGTTTTTCGGTGGGCAGAACAGCCATTAGCAGGTGAGAAGGAAATTCTACAACGCCTCACCACGGAACTCAGAAAGCGCTTTCCGCACAACTACCCAGAACCACCCAAAATTGATTTATCCCAAGAATCAATTTTTTCAGCCCTAGCTCCCTACTACCCTCTTACCGTCAAATATTTCCAAAAAATGCCCAACGGGGAATACGACCTCCAACGTGCTTATTGGTGGGAACAAAGATGGCGTGAAGGAGTGCGGCATCCACAGCAGCCTCGTCAGGTTGTGTTTTCGCGGAATAGGGACTGGGGACTGGGGACTGGGAATCGGGAAAAAGCGGAGGCGCACAGGCGCACAGGCACAGAGGAGAGAATTAACTCTAATTCCCAATCGCCAATTACCAATCCCCAATATGACCTGATCTACATCGGCGGTGCATTAGGGGCAATTCATGCGGCGGTGATGGCGAAGTTGGGGTATAAGGTGTTGCTGGTGGAACGTCTGCCGTTTGGGCGGATGAATCGGGAGTGGAATATTTCTCGTGATGAACTGCAAAGTTTGGTGAATCTGGGTTTGGTGACGACAGCCGAACTGGAAACAGTGATTGCTCGTGAGTATAAGGACGGATTTAATAAGTTTTTTGACGGGAATAACCCAGCGAAATTGCGATCGCCTGTTTTACACACGCCAACGGTGTTAAATATAGCCTTAGATTCGGAAAAATGGCTCAAGCTGTGTGGGCAGAAGCTCAAAGCCACCGGTGGAGAAATCTGGGACGAGACAGAATTTATCCGGGCAGATATTGATGATACACACGTTGTAGTTACAGTCAAGCATTTACCCACACAAGTAGAGAAACAAGTGAGTGGGCGACTATTGGTAGATGCGATGGGAACGGCTTCCCCAATTGCTTGGCAATTAAACGGTGGTCGTGCTTTTGATAGTGTTTGTCCAACAGTGGGTGCAGTCATAGACAAGGGATTTGCACCAGAAGTATGGGATTCCCAGTATGGAGATGTACTGTATAGCCACGGTGATATTTCTCGTGGGAGACAGTTGATTTGGGAACTATTTCCCGGAATTGGTGAAGAATTGACGATTTACTTGTTTCACTACCACGAAGTCAACCCAGAAAATCCTGGTTCTTTGCTGGAAATGTACGAAGACTTTTTTACAATTTTGCCAGAGTATCGGCGTTGCGATATGGAAAAGCTGGTGTGGAAAAAACCCACATTTGGTTACATACCTGGACATTTTAGTATTGGCAGTAGCGATCGCACCATCGCCTTTGATAGATTGATTGCGATCGGTGATGCAGCTTCCCTCCAATCACCCCTAGTATTTACTGGTTTTGGTTCCCTAGTCCGCAACTTAGAACGCCTCACCACCCTATTAAATGTAGCCCTTAAGCATGATTTATTAAAATTCCGTCACTTGAATCTGATTCGCGCCTATCAGAGCAATGTTTCTGTGACTTGGCTATTTTCCAAAGGCATGATGGTTCCCACAGGGAAATTCATCCCACCTCAGCGCATCAACTCCATGCTCAATACCTTCTTTGGGCTACTCACAGATGAACCGCCAGAAGTAGCAGATAATTTCATCAAAGATAGGTGTGACTGGCTCACCTTCAACCGCCTAGCCCTGAAAGCCGCACGCAAAAATCCGGCTTTATTATGGTGGATTTGGGAACTGGCTGGAGCCAAAGATTTGCTCAGATGGTTAGGAAATTACGCTAACTTTGGTCGTGATGCTCTAGTTAATGCCTTACTGAGTGCCTGGTTTCCCAACTTTTTAGTCCAGGTTAAACCGTGGCTAGAAACCCACAATCCAGGCTTATGGTTACGATTGTTAGCTATTAATTACGCTATCACCACAGGCAGACCACAACATAACAATTCAAAATTCAAAATACCCACCGGGAAAGCTCACGCCTACAAAATTCAAAATTAAAAATAGAGGCTAGAGGGGCAGGGGGGCAGGGGAGCAGAGGAGCAGAGGAGCAGGGGAAAATAATTAATGACTACTCATCACTCCCTCACTCAGCACTCACTACTCATCACTCCCTCACTCAGCACTCAGCACTCACCACTCAGCACTCACCACTAATAAGGAACCACCCAATGACTCAAGCTCTCGATCAAGTCGATTACAACACATTAGATGCAGCAAAGCGACGCTTTATCGAGGCTGCGAAACGGACACTACAATTTGCTTCAGCTTATGGTGGCGTACCTAGTGGGGGGCTGGGGGGAAGTGCTAACGCTTTTAGTCTCAATCTGGCTTCGTTTTTGGATGTAAGCGCTCAAGAACTGTTTGTGACCCTTGTCCCCGAAGGTCTGGGTACTGCTGATGATGCTCGTCCTGATGACCTCTCAGAAGCAGAACTGCGGCAATTCTGGTGGAACATTGGGATTAAAATCATCTCTTGTTTGACCAATGATGCAGCATCGTCAGGAATGCAAACAGTACTGTTGGGACTATATTTACCTTCCAGCACGCCTGAAACCGTATTTACCTCTGCTTTCTTAGATGGATTTTTGGATGGAGTTGTGGAAGGGTGTAGACGAGTTGGATGTGTATATATTTCTGGAGAAACACCCCAACTTAAAACCAAAATTATTGAAGATAGACTTGATATTGCTGGTTCTGTATTTGGGATTATGCCCCCTGGTGTCGCTCCCATAGATGGTTCTAGACTCTCTCCTGGTAACACCATTGTTTTAGTAGAGAGTACAGGACTACATGAGAACGGCTTTACCCCCGTACGAAAGCTGGCTGAGTCACTACCAGATGGCTATAGAACAAAACTACCGAGTGGAAAACAGTTATGGGAAGCCATGAACGCCGCTTCTCACCTTTACACACCACTTGTGCAAGCCGTGTTGCGTGAAGGTATCCGTCCGACAGCAATGGAGAATATCACCGGTCATGGATGGCAAAAACTGATGCGCTCTGCCAAACCACTACGGTATGTTATTGATAATTTGTTACCAGTTCCCGAAATCTTTCAATTTGTTGAAAGCCAACTGGCAGGAGGAAAAGAAATGATGCTTTCCGTGTTTAATTATGGAGCAGGATTTGCATTTTATACAGAAACAAAGCTAGAAGCCGAGAAAATTGTCCAACTAGCACAAGTTCAGGGATTAAAGGCAGCGATCGCTGGTAGAGTAGAAGCATCCCCCACCCGTGAAGTCGTCATCACACCATTTGGTATTACATTAGAGGGAGAGTCTTTCGGCATTGCTAGAGGCGCATAGCCTATTTTGTGCATACATTGCTATTGACCATTAGGCTTGTGAAAATTTGGCAATTCTACCGACGCTAGGGACTTAAGCCCTTTCCGTGGTCGCTGGGGATAAACTACGGGTGAAGGTGATTGAGTATCATTAGCAATGTCATCAAATGAATCTGGCGCTAAGTCATTCATCGGAAACTCTTCCTCATTTATTGGTGACTCTGCTAAATTATGCTCCTCCGATACTGTAGAAGTTTTTTCAGTTGGGGATAAAGTGAAAGACAATAAGGAGTCAGTCGGAAAAGGATTTACTTCTACCGTTGGTGCTAATGGTTCTTCTGGTATTTCCGCTTCTTCTACATTTGTAACCAAGGTTTCCCAGACAGTTGTATCCACTGACTGACTTTCTACAACTACTTCAGGTGTAGATGGTGTTGGTGACACACTACTTGGTTGGGAGGCAAAAAACATTTGAATTAGACTATCTATTTGCTGATCTAATTCTGCTGAACCCACCGATGGTGCTGCTTGAGGAGTAGTAGGCGGTTCATCTTCTGTAGGTTCTGGTTCTGTGGGCTGGGAGATTGTCCGTATATCTTCCTGAACCTCATTTTTCACTGGCCAGTTCCACACAGAAGGTGGATTTGGCGTTGAATAATCGCTAGTAAATGGCTTTGGTGTTGAAGGTTCTTCCCAAGATGGCTCAGAATTTTCTTTTGGGGTTTCTGGTTCTGCTGACCAAGGTTGAATGGGCTGGGCATTGGGAAATAAAGATCGGGCTTTTCTCGCAAATCTTGTTTTGTGGCTATTGGTGTTACCAGAACTGCTATGATTTGCTTCTGGAATGTCGTAGTTAGGAATCGATGTATCTAAAGATTTTTCTAGGGCAGCTTTAAATTGCAAAGTTTGACGTTGCTGGCGCATTAAGCGAGTACGTAGCTCTCGACAAGCGTTTTCTGATTGAATTACTTGTTGTGATTGTTCACTATAGTTAGTTTGTAATATGGCGCATTCCCTCTCTAATTGGGCTAGGCGCTGTTGGCTAATTTGTAATTGTGCTTTATAACTTTCTATGAGGATTTCTTGACGTTGAGTAGTTTGAGAAGCAGTTTCTAACTGTTGAAATAGTGATTGGATTTGTTCTTGGGCGGCGGCTAGTTCTTGGGATTGTTGATTGAGCATCGACTCTGTGACACCAGAGCGTCTTTTTTGCCACTGCAAAGCTTTTTCTGATTCAGTTAAGTCATCTCGCAGATGCTCTACCTGCTGATACAGTTCGTTATTGGCACTACGCAATTCTTCATTTAATGCCAGCAACTTTTGAAATTCCACATCCACAAGTTTTTGCTTTTCACTCTCAGGCTCAACAACCCAATCTTTCTGAGTTGTGTCAGTGGATGAATGGGGATCTGGTATCTTGTCCTGTTCATCTTCTGCTGGTTTGAGGAGTGGCAAGTTGGCAATGGTACTATTTTCAGAAGGCACAACTGAGTAAAAAGGACACATTGCCTGTTCTGGTTGTAGTGAATTAGCAGAAGAATTAAGAGATTCCATCACAGCCCTATTGTTTGAGATGTCAGCTTCATTCATCACTCGTGAACCACCCACTGCAAAAATGCTCGCCTTGAGCATTGCTGATTAAAAGCTTAAGGGTTACGCTATGAGCCAAGTTCAACTTTTCTCTAGGATGGTTAATTAGTCACTTATTAGTGTTCCCTGTTTTGCATCCATAACTGATGTCGTTATAACATTATGGACTTATACTCCGTCAACCTTAGATATGACGGGCATTTTCAGTTGAAATGCTACAAATATACAATCACCAGTACAGATACTGAATAGGGGTGAGAACCTACTTGGCCTTTGTCAACAGTTATGAGTTATGGCAGTAGGCACACAGTATGAGACAAAAAGTCAAAACATTACTGCTGTTGACATTCACGCTCTTTAAATGTGCTAATCTATATGCCTTTGGCTATAGCAGGTCGTTGGTAGAAATTCGCACGCTGGAGAAATACCGTCTCTGTATATAATTTATCAAATACTCAGCTTATGGAAGCAAAATAAAAATTTAAAAAATTATTGGTCAATGGTCAATGGTCAATGGTCATTAGTCAATAGTCAATAGTCATTAGTCATTAGGGAACAGGCAATAGGCAATAGGCAATAAGCAATAGGCAATAGGCAATAGGCAATAGGCAATAGGCAATAGGCAATAGGCAATAGGCAATAGGCAATAATCATTAGCAATTCTTATTCTCCCCTGCACCCCTGCACCTCTGCACCTCTGCACCCCTCACTCCCTCACGGTAACCAACGGGGGTGAAAGCCGACGAAGGGTAGTTTTTCTGGTTTGATAGTGCTAAGGGCTGTGTCGGAGATGGGTAGAAGTGGCATTAGCCAGAGACTACTGGTAGCGATCGCTTCACCATCATCTGTCTTCAATGGGCTGGCTGTTTTGACGTTGGGGTTTACTTGGGGAACTACTTGGTCAAATAATAAGCCTAAACCATCTGGTGATAAGCTCATTTGGACGTTTCTTTGTTCCACGGGCAACACTAGTAATGGTCTTTGTTGTCCTGTTTTTACGTCAATGGCTACCAAGTATGGCTGTTCTATGTATTGTTCTTTTGATACTAGCTGTGTCAGCAAGCAATAGAGGGTGGGTGAGGCTGTATCGAATTGGCAGCTAAGAATTGAGCCTGTGGTTTTTAACAGGGGTTTTTGAGTGCCTTGGTTTGTCACTAAAAACAAATCTCTTGTGTAATCTGTATTAAATTTTACCATTGCCGCTTGG
Organism: Nostoc sp. TCL26-01; assembly: GCF_013393945.1. NCBI lineage: Bacteria > Bacillati > Cyanobacteriota > Cyanophyceae > Nostocales > Nostocaceae > Nostoc > Nostoc sp. TCL26-01. Next base: position 3,224,092 of record NZ_CP040297.1, on the reverse strand, counting down.
GAGCCATCTTGGGAAAATGCCTGAACTAGACCAAATTGAGGCAGAAAATCTAGAGGTTTACTGGCATCTTTTTGTAGGGGGAGAATGGCGGCTCCTTGCCCTTGGGCGACGGCTACAGCTTTACTGTCGGGGGTAATCATAAAATCCCCTCCTGGTTGGCTTTGTAGGCGTTGTGGGATGGGTTTTTCTCCTGGTTTGGTGGTGGCTGACATAAACCACAGTCCGAAGTCGCTGGGATTATTTCTATTTCCCCGTTGAATAACTATAGTCTCTCCATCTGGAGATAGGTCAAATTTGAGATTTTGGTAGTCTTTATTGTCTACAATCAGGTCAATTTTCCCGGCTGGTTCGGCTACTGTACCAGACTCGGCCAAGATTCCTGTAGTGACTGTGTAAATTTGGGCTGAGAGCAAGTCTTGGTTATTAGCAGCACGTGCCGATAATAAGATTTTTTCACCATTGGGAAATGGTTTAAAGTCCATCACTACCAAGTCTTTGGGCGTAAGTACTTGTTTCTGTTCTTGCGTCAGGTTATAAAGCACAAGTTGCCCCTGGTCTTGTGATTCGGCTCCTATGTAGAGAATAACGCGATCGCGTGTACGAAATTGCCCAGTAAAGGGTTGAATGACGCGATTTGATTGCTCTTGTTCAGCAAACTTATCTTTAGCTCCTTGTAACTGTACTTTATAGTTTGTCCCGTAAGGTGGTGGTGTAATCAGGGTATAAACCAATCTTCGCCCCGCCCAACTGACTTTACCAGCTAAGGGTGGTTCAATTTTCAAGTTATCTTCCACACTTTTTGTGTCCATAGGACGGCTAAAAGTCAGGGTGAAAGAGCTATCATCTGCCCCAATTTGTTGATTTTGCCAACTAAAATCTCTGACACGAGATGCCACAACATCCCCTTGTAAAATCAAGAAGCCAATTAGCAAACTCAAAATTAACATTGAGGCGATCGCTACACGATCTAATGGTTGGAGAAATGCTTTGTTGGTCATGAGGAGTGGAGAGTGAGGGAGTGCTGTTAGCGGAAGCGGGGCGTTCAGCCCGTGCTGTTAGCGGAAGCGGGGCGATGCAGCCCGTGCTGAGTGAGGGAGTTCTAACCAATGACTATTGACTATTGACTATTGACCATTGACTAATAACTATATGGATTTGCTGGTTGGGGAATTTTTTTGAGTGAGTCAGCGACAATGGTTAGTTGACGTTTACCACTTAGGGTTTCTGTTGTCATTTGGCCTGTTACTTCTAGCCAAGTGTCGGGGGAATAGCGTTCTTGATTTTTGCCTAGCTTGACTGGTAAACCTACTGGGTAAGCATCTGCTGCGCAGCAGGTTAAAACGAATCTTGCCAGAAAAATATACTCTTGACCAATATCCGGTGGGTGAATCACAAATCCTTGTACCTTGACTTTTTGCCCTGTATATGCGTCTGGTTCAGGGTAGACATTAAGTGTACGTACCCAGTCTACAAGCGATCGCTCTTCGGGACGCACGGAGGCGCGAAAGGCTTGGGGTTTGACACGACTGGTGGTTAATAAATCAGTCACACCTCTTTGGAGGGCTTTATCGCTGGCAAAAACTTGTGGTGTGATGATAAATCCCAGAATTGCCGCAATTAACAACAAGCCACTACCCCAACCAGGAGCAAAAAAGGTGATGTGTTGAGGATTGGCTGTTAAATCACGGGGATGGTGTTGCCACAGTTCTTTTGCTCTCAATAGACCAAAAACGATTAAGGCAATACCAGCTAATATTACTAACCAAAAATAATTAGGATGAATTAACAAATTTAACTTGCCAGTCACCCAATATCTCAGCATTAATACACCCCAAGCTGTAATTGCTAAGACATCGAGCCAAGAGAGTAATTTATGGGGAACTTGAGATTTAGTCATTGGTTATTAGTCATTAGTCAATGGTCAATGAATGGTCAATGGTCATCAGTAGTTGCTGTGGACTTTTGACTTTTGACTCTGGACTGATTTATCAAAGAACGTGCAAGTTGATGAATAGAGTTAACAAAAATGTCAGTAGTCCGGCTAGGGCAAATAGGTAGAAAATAGTTTTGGGCTTGAAGATGGATAACATTAAACCGACACCTTTAATATCAATCATCGGCCCAAAAACCAGAAATGCTAGTAGAGAACCACTACTGAAAGTTGAGGCAAAAGATAGGGCAAAAAATGAATCAACAGTGGAACAAATTGATACTACTGCGGCTAGCACTAGCATGACAAGAATGGAGCTAATTGGCCCTGCACCCAGACTGAGGATTAAATCACGGGGAGCTAATACTTGTATTGTGGCAGCGATCGCACTACCAATTACCATCACACCACCTAACTCGCGTAATTCTATAATGCTGTTGTCTAATAAGAGGCGTAGCCTATCTTTTAAGGGTTTGCTGGGAGTGTTTTCAGTTGCTGGGACTAGGTTGGCATCTAGGCGCATGGGCATACCTGGTTTACCGCCTAAAATATAAGTCCCTGGACGTAGCATACTCGGTGTACTTGTATCCTTTGAGGGTTGAGAGAATCTGCCCCGGCGTTTAGGTTCGGGTTTGCTTGGGGGATTAAATTTTAAGTATCGGGCAAGTGCAGGTTGGACTATGGGTTGTAAATCTGTTTGAAAACTGAACACAACACCAATAATCGTGGCAATCAATAAGGAAAATACCACACGCAAAACAACGATTTCTGGCTGTTCTCGAAATGCTGTCCAAGTTGCCCAAATGACAATGGGGTTAATAGTCGGTGCAGCTAATAAAAAACCCACTGCTACAGGTGTGGGTACTCCTTGCATCAGCAAGCGTCTTGCCACTGGGACATTCCCACATTCACACACTGGAAACAAAAAGCCCACCATACTACCGACTAAAGCACCCAATATGGGATTCTTGGGCATTTTTTCTACTAATTTGCTCTCATCTACAAAAAACAGTAGCAAGCTAGAGAATAAAACCCCCAGCAGCAAGAAAGGCATCGCCTCGACTAGCAGACTCAGAAATATAGTGAAACCATTGTTCAGTTGATTCATGGGTGTCGCAGTCAAAAGCGGTTGAGATTTTTGAGGTTATGCCTAGTCATTCTATCGAAATGGGGATCAAACGCATTGCAGGGTTACACAACATTATCAAAACTATGAGCTTGTACTCTCTTGAAAATGAGTTCATTTCTGCCTACCCCACTCCTTTACATACCTACACCCTAAAACCAGGGTTTTAGAGACACATCTGAAAAACTTATTTATTTGAGTAAATTTACTATTGATAGACAGTTTTTAGATTGCTGTAGTTTATAAATGGTTCCAAGTTTAGCAGAATGAGTCGTGATATACATAATGCGTAAGGATACATCCGTCAGAATACAGGAGTCAGAATAGTTCAAATTCTCATATTTGATGAGTAAGCTAATATTTCTAAACCCTGATTAATTCTGACTTCTGACTCCTGGGTGCTGAATTCTTACCATAATCTTTCATGAGCTATTTTTGCTTAAACCTATTTTAGGTAAGCGTTGGTGTATATGAATTTCCAGGAATTTTCCTCAATTATTTATAAATTTTTCACATCAGGGATAACTCTCACTTGATTCATGATCCCCATGTACAAGAGACTGAGTATTAATGCAGTGTTTTCACGTAATAAGATTTCAACTGATGGCAATGTATACTAAATTATTGCTTGGTATATATTTTCTAAATATTGTTTAAGTATTAAATCCAAGAGCTAGAATATTAGCTTCATACTAGCCAGTCTTCGTACACATCAGAATCTACCGTGTCACAAGAATATTGTTATCAAATCTCACCCCCAGTTTTATCTGTTGGCAGCGATCGCGATCTGGGTTTAGAGTCTACTCTCCAAGAGTTACCAATGTACAACTTTCAAGTGGAGGTTGGTTGTACTGGTGCAGAAATAGCCAAGTATTTTGATAAATATCCTTTGCTGCCAGGAGCCATTTTAGTAGAACAAGGCAAGTTTATCGGCATGATTTCCCGACGGCGACTGGTGGAGTGTTTGATTCGTCCCTACGGGCAAGAGTTGTTCTTTAAAGAACCTTTGGATGTTCTCTACAGTTATACTCGTATAGCAATATTAGTGCTAAATGATACGACTTCTATTTTAACAGCAATCCAACATAGCTTGAGGCGATCGCCAGAGTTTCTGGCTGAACCCATAGTAGTTCAAACAGCAGCAAAAGAGTACCGATTATTAGATATCAATGAATTGAACATTGCTGCTTGGCAAATTCGCGGTATAGAAACCCAGGTGCGCTACGAACGTAGTCAAGCACAAATGATTCAAAATGATAAAATGGCTAGGCTGGGCAGGCTAGTAGATGGGGTAGCTCATGAAATTTTAGATCCTGTCGGTTTTGTCTGGGGTAATTTAACTTATATTTCTAACTACAGCCAAGATTTACTGAAACTCATAGCTACATATGAAAAATTTTTACCCGAATGTCCGGCAGAAATAAGTTATCTCAAAGAAGAAATTGAATTTGATTATTTAGAACAAGATTTAGCGAAAGCCTTAACTAGCGCTCGTTCTGGAGCCGAAAGATTAAAAAAACTGGTTACTAGCCTGCAAAATTTTTGTCATATCGATACAATTTACCCTAAACCAGTAGATTTACACGCCTGTATAGACAGCATTGTCATTTTAATTAAAAGTCGCTTAAAAGGAGAAATTGAAATCATCAAAAACTACGGCAAACTACCGCCAATTTCTTGCTTTATTGGTCAGTTAAACCAAGTTCTTATGAATATTTTAAGTCAAGCTGTCGATACTTTATTAGATGAAGCAGTACGCCAGCAATTACAAGCAAATTGCCACAAAAATCATCAACAAGCAACAATCGAAATCACTACAGAAGTTCTTTCCCAAGCACCAACCAAACCGAACGAAGCAGACTCACGCTGGGTTTCTATCTGTATTGCTGATAATGGCCCTGGAATGTCTGAAGAGCTAAAACAGCAAATTCTTGATAATTTTTCAGTAGAAACAAGAGCAAATAAAGAAACAAGTTTAGCAGTCAGCTACCAAATTATCACTGCCAGACATGGAGGTAAGTTAAATTTTTATTCCCATCAAAATATAGGCACAAAATTTGAGATTTTACTGCCTTTAATTTAGGTAATAGGCAATAGTCAATAGGCGATAGATGTAAGAGGTTATTTGAAAAGTAGTTGGCTGTGATTTTAGGCACTTATTGATCCCCTTGAGCCTGCCCTTAAAAAGGGGTGAATATGAATCAAAGTCCCCCTTTTTGGGAGGAGCCAGTCGCTACAATTTTTTTGCTTTACTAACTGATGCACCCTACATATAAAATGTTAAGGCCCAACTCGTGTGACTCGCATACAGCCACGGCCATCATTGTAGACTTGAACAATGGAATATTGATCTGACCGAACTAACAGACCTACATACTGAGCTGCATTTGCACTAGTATCACAAATGGTTGTTGGTTCACCAGAACGGAATGCTCGATCTGACCAAGTACACTGACCAGGAGATAAACCTTGAGGTGCTGCACCTGGCCCAGCTTGGAAACCTATTTGTACGCCATTATTACCATCATTGCGTATGGTTAATGTGCCACCACCACGATAAGTTAATGGGTAGCTCTGTTGAGCAGAGGCAGTATGAATGGGCAAGGTTGGAGTTAATATAGCAACTACAGCAGCAATCTTGAATAAATTGGTAAATATTGTCATCTTTCAACTCCTGAAAATTGCAGAGTTAATTGTTTTTAAAGTTGGAGAGTAAGACTATACTTATTCTCCCAAAAACTATTAGGTTTGATGAATAAGTTTTATGCACTGTGTTCAAGAAGAAAGTCAGTGTGATGACTATTTACTCAAAAAGATTAGGGAGGTTCCTTACTCCATGAATTACTCTGACAATTTCTCTGCCTTCTTCATTGAATCTGTTAAAAATTAAATATGGCGTTTTTCAGTCTGGTGAAGTACAGTAGCAACAATGAGTAAACCAATTATAAATATCATTTAAGGAGACTTGGTTAAAAGCAGTTTCAATCGCCTTTGCTAAATCTGGATAACTCCTAGCACCGATAGAACGTAGTATGTTCTTAACCTTTGACCAACAATTTTCAATTGGTGAAAAATCAGGAGAATATGGTGGTAAATAAATCAACTTAGCTCCAGCAGCTTTAATTAATTAATGGACGCGAACTCACAAGTCAGATCAAGCGATGGCACATACCCAAAACCAAACGCGATAACTTCGTTAAGCTGCGCTAACGCACTTCTCCAAGACAACCAAAAGGTGATCGCATGCGGCATTTAGCTTGCTACCTTGTTCAAAAAACTGTTGAAGCGATCGCTATCCATCAAGCCATTTTCCGACAGTATTCGTCGCACTGCAACTAAATGCAATGTTCTTACATACGCTTGTTGCTCGTAACCAGGCAAAACTATTAATGTCCCAGATGATGGATGCTGGTAAATTTTTTGAGAGCCAAAGGTCTGCATGGTTACAAACCCTGTCTCTAAGAGCAATTTCTCTAATTCTGTGAATTTAATTTCTCTAACCATGATGACGAATTACTCCTTGTAACTGGCTGAGAACATCATTTTTAAATTTAGCAAATATTTCGATCGCCTGCCGATTTAATACGTTGTCTTTAGATAAACGCACAGTTACACTATCACCAACATTGGATAAATCCAATCCCTCAAGGCTTTCAAAATATGCTTGTATGTATAACCAATAAGCTTGGCTATTTTTGGCATCATATACAATTAAAATACATGGCATTGGTTCAAGCAACCATAGTTCTAAATCTGAGCGTGTGAGAACAAAAGTAATAGTTTTTTGGTCGGAAAGTATAGATAATGAATCTGTCGCCTTTAACTGTACATATATCTGACCATTTTCAATTTCACCTTCAGCATTATAAGTAAATATAACTAGATCGTAGCCATAATCGTACTCAATACGCTCTACAGAATAGCCACATAGCAGGACGTATCGTTCAACATAATTTACACTTAAATCTGCTATTATATGCTCTCTTGGTCGCTTTTTTCGGGGCATTTACTGAGATTTTTTCAATATCATCAATATTATCAAAGTTATGTAGGTTATGTAGCCGTTTATTCATATTAAGCTTTGTACATCGCACTCTCATCAACCCTAATAAATGCGATCGCACTTTCCCAACATCACAAAGGCGATCGCACATCTCTAAAACCAGACGCGATAACTTCGTTAAGCTGCGCTAACGCACTTCATCCCCTCAACAATAAATGGGATCGCACAATTCCCAAAACCTAATAAATGCGTAGCCGTAAGGCTTGTCGTCAGACATCGCCCTCTTTCCCATCAACCCAAATGCGATCGCACGCACTGCAAATCTCTAGCCCAGCAAACGTTTGAGTTGCTTATACACTTCATCGTCGTTACGTTTACCGACTAAAATCACCTCGACCAAATCTGCATCTATATCAAAGCGGTAAACAATACGATATTCTCCAGAATCTACCCGATAGTATCCTGGATAACCAGTTAATTCTTTATAATCTGCGGGTAAGGGGTCAACATTGAGTGACATTACTTTTTTCGCTATTTGGGCAGCTATTTTAGGTTGTAAACCTTTGAGGAAATCGAGAACCGTCTCTAAACCGTCTAATTTCGCCATACCATAAATTAATCATCAAACGCTGCTAGACGTTCTAGTTCATCTGTAAAAATCTCCGAACCAACCATTTTAGAATTAGCCACAGCCATTTGTGCTTGTTGACCTAAAATTAAATCTTCTAATTGAGCAATTTGATTCATTAATTGCTCGTAATTTTCCACTGACATAATTACGTAACTAACTTGCGATTGGCTTGTTAGTACGACTGGTTCCGTCGCAGCTTGTTCTAAAACATCGCTGTGGAGATTTTGGATGTCTCCAAGGGTAAATTGGCGCATTTTCAAGCTTTCCTAAATGCTTATGAAGAGATTATAGCAACTACATCATTTGCCCTTCATCCCATCAACAATAAATGCGTAAACGCACAGCGGCTTGTCGTCAAACATCGCACTTCCACAAACCATAATAAATGCGATCACACAATTCCCAAAACCTAATAAATGCGTAGCAGTAAGGCTTGTCGTCAGACATCGCACTTCATCCCATCAACAATAAATGCGATCGCACTTCATCCCCTCAACAATAAATGCGATCGCACAATTCCCAAAGCCTAATAAATGCGTAGCCGTAAGGCTTGTCGTCAGACATCGCCCTCTTTCCCATCAACCCAAATGCGATCGCACTTCTCAAAACTACCAAAATGCGATCGCACTTCATCCCATCAACAATAAATGCGATCGCACTTCCCCAACACCACTCAGGCGATCGCACTTTCTCCTCAACCCAATAAATGCGATCGCACTCTCCCTACATCACAAAGGCGATCGCCATCTCCTCAATCTCAATAAATGCATAGCGCAGCTATTTATTGTCAGGGCAAATTTCTTTTCGCACATTAGGACGAGTGGCAAGGTAATCATCCAACCAATTACAACTTCGTTCTAGCATTTCTTCTAGGTTATAAGTTAAAAACAGACGTATCATCCCATCATTAGAGGATGTTTTAAAAGTCAGAGCAAGTTAAAAATTATGCTAATCGCCTGACCATGATGCGAATCATAGCAATATAGATGAAAGTTTCAGAAGTTTCCGGCAGGTGTTCATAATCCTTACTCAAACGCCGACACCAATTGAGCCACCCAAATGTTCGCTCTACAACCCACCTTTTTGGTAAATGGACAAAGCCCTTTTGCTCTAAAGGTCTGAGAACAATTTCCACAATCCATCGAAACATATCTATGACCCAACGTGCAAACTCCTCGCCTCTATAGCCCCCGTCCATCCAAATTGTGTGCAATCGTTTTACCTTGCCACCCATACCATGAACTTGTTCTAGGACTTTTTTAGCCCCTTGTCGCTCAGGAATAGAAGCAGACGTAACCAAAACTCGTAAAACCAGCCCTAGTAAATCCACTGTGAGATGACGTTTCCTTCCATGTATTTTTTTAGCGGCATCATAACCAACTTCTTGGTAGATCATTGTTGCTGTTTCTACTGATTGGCTATCTACGGCAGCTTCCGATGGGCTTGGCTCCCGTCCGGCTGCTACCCTTGCCCACTGGTAAAGTTTGTCGTGTACTTTTAGCCAAGTACCGTCTACACGCCATCGGAGGAAATATCCGTAAACTGTTTGCCACGGAGGAAAATCCCCCGGTAACCCTCGCCAACTACAACCCTCATAAAGTACATACAAGATGGCATTTACCACTGCGTACATGACTGTATTCCGAGGACGACCGCCTTTCTTGGCTTCTGGAAACAGGCCTGAAATCAGTTCCCACTGTTCCCAAGTTAAGTTACTAGGATATGCTTTAGTCATTGACTCACAAGGTGCTGTTATCTGTAATCTCAGCTTAAACCTTGTGAGCTTTTTTACGATAGTCCCCCACTTTTAAAACATCCTCTTAAATTTGTTGATACAAACCCAACAAACTACCAGCAATTTGATCATCAATGACAACCCTTTCCCGGATTGTTTTTAAATGTTGTGGTTCATCTAATGATTCCCAATTATTAATTATTTTTTGTCTGACTACTTTCCCTATCCAATCTAAAGCGTTAGGTTCTGGGGTATAACGTTTGGAATATGTAGATAATTCTTGCAGGAGTAACTTACAAACTTTCTGTGTCAAAAATGGTTGTCCACCTGTCCAACCTAAAACCCCTTTCATCACTTCTTGAATATTGCTTACCTTCCCCCTCAATCCTTTGGCTAAGGGTTTGATTTCCTCCTCTTTAAAACCATTGAGTTGAATTGCTCGACCAATATTAAAAGGTGTTCGTCTTTTATCTTTAATTAAATCGCTAGGAGTAGCAACACCAAGTAAAGCAAAAGTCAATCGGTTATATTCTGCATTTAAAGTTCGCTTTTCATAGCAGCTTCTAATTAGTGCAAAAAAATCATTAGATCGGAATTTTAAACTAAGAATACTATCGATTTCATCAATAAAAATAATGATATTACTATTGACTTTTGGGAGCATTAACTCTTCTAGAAACAACCCAAATCGCTGCACAGGAGATAAATTGATGCGTTCATTCCACCAAGTCAATAATTCTTGTGGTGCTTCCAGAATTTTCAGTTTCGTCACCAACGTATAAGCGATACCCGCATATCATTGTTGGGGGTTGCTCTCATCGCTACCTATTTCATTCAAATCAATCTTGGCACAAGCGAATCCTTCATCTTGCAAACGTTTCATTGTCTGGTTAAGCAAGCTGGTTTTACCCATTTGTCGGGAGTTAAATACAAAACAAAACTCCCCCGCTTTCAACCACTGATAAAATTCTGTGTCGGCTTTCCTAAATACGTAACTGGGGGCATTTTCTGGTAAACTGCCACCAACTTTATACTCATAATCTCCGGTCATAATTTATCCACAAAAATAAAAAATATGTAGTGGCGTGGCAAGGCTAAAATAGTGCATTAGGTGTAGGTTGGGTTGAGGCTTTGCGAAACCCAACGCCCGGATAAATGTTGGGTTTCGTTCCTCAACCCAACCTACAATTTTTTTGCATCATTTTAGTCGTGTCAGTCCACTACTAGTAAGTTACATTAAATAGCTACACTACCTGATTTAAGGCAAGAGAATATCAAGTACTGATTGACTTTTTATCGATTTGTTATCGACTTTACTACATAAACACTTATCCTTTAAGCTAAATTTTGTAGCCATTTCGATAATTTAGCCATGCTTCGCTCAACACGCTCAGTAGTATTACGCGATAAGAAATGTCAACAACAGGTTATAGACCGCTTGCATGGACAATACTGTAGTCAGCAAGATTTAGCCGAGCATGTAGGAAAAGTCCAAAGTACAGTAAGCAATTTTCTCAATATGCAACCAGTTGACCGTGGAAAATTTATCAAGATTTGTGCAGCTTTGGGTATAGAAGATTGGCGAAGTGTTGGTATTCCCTACATTCGTAAAAAATCAGATAAAACCGAAAATGGCAATTCAGAGGAATTAGAAGAATTAGAGGAAGTCACAACTTCACCAACTCCAGCACCAACCAACTATCTAGAATATCCAGAGGGACTCGTAGCACTGACTTCCAGCTTTTATGTCGAACATCCCCCTATGGAAAAGTACTGTTTTGAGGAAATTCGCAAACCCGGTTCCTTGATTTGTATTAAAGCTCCCCAGAAAATGGGTAAATCTTCCCTACTAGCGCGGATTATTCAACAAGCGAAAAATCAAGGCGACGCAACGGTAGTAATCAACTTTGAGCTAGGGGAGAAGCAATTTTTCAGCAACTTAAGTACATTTTTACGCTGGGTTTGCGATCGCATTATTTCAGAATTGTCCAAAGAGAATCAAGCTTTAGGAACAGAACTGCTAAATAAACTAGATGCACATTGGCAATTTGCTCAAAGCTTTGGTGGTAAGGTGGCGGTAAAAGATTATTTTGAGCGATCTTTGCTTCCCCAACTGAACCAACCCTTGACTTTGGCACTGGAAGAGGTGGAGATATTATTTGAATATCCAGGAATTTATAAGGACTTTTTCGGACTGCTGCGGATTATGCATCAAGAAGCAAGTCAGCAAGAAATTTGGCAAAAATTACGCTTAGTCATAGTACATTCCACTGAAGCTTATATACCCATGAACATTAACCAATCCCCGTTTAATGTGGGTTTACCAGTGGAATTACCAGAATTCACCCCCGAACAAGTGCTAGATTTAGCAAAGCGTCATCAACTGCAATGGAGCGATACAGAAGTCCAGCAATTACAAGCAATGATCGGTGGACATCCTTTCTTAGTACGTCTAGCTTTGTATAAAATAGCCTATCAGGAAGTCAGTTTAACTCATCTGCTGGAAACCGCACCCACCGCCACCGGAATTTACAGTAACCACCTGCGCCATCTGGGGTTAATTTTGACACAACAAAGCGAATTAGGCGCAGCAATGAAAGAAGTGGTAAATGGTAACAGTTCAGGAAAATTCAGCGATGCAGTTAGGTATAAATTAAAAGCCCTGGGTTTAGTAAATCTGTTCAATGATGAAATGAAACCACGAAATGAGTTATATCGTCAGTATTTTCAGAATTTTTTAGGAAGTTAATAAATACTAAATAAAAGTCGTTAAATTGCGCGATTTTCTTTGGGCATAACTCACATAGGTGTAGGTGACATTAAGGTTGTCGAGTTCAGCAGACAATCTCATGTCACACAAAGCACTCAATAACAAACGAATCAAAAACCTCATAGCAAGCGCACTGTTTGCATTTATCTTCCTTGTACCAACCGTAGTTCGTGCAGAAGACGATACCGAATATATTTATCAAGTCGGAGAGCAGCTAGAAACAAAGGCATTTGCATTAGGTTTAGGAAATTACACTTTAACTCACGAACCTACCATCGATACCCTCCGTGAAGGTCGTTCCCAATATATCAACATAAATCTGCGTGCAGGTATTTCCTACGGAATTGTCGGAGTCTGTGACAGCGATTGTGCGGATTTAGATATTGCCATGACTGATGAGCGAGGAAATCTAATTGCTTCGGATTTAGAGGAGGATGATATTCCTGCTATTACTCTCAATCCCGATCGCAGTGGCAATTATCGCATCTGGGTAAATATGGCTAATTGTAATAGCAATACTTGTTACTACGGCATAGGTGTATTTGGTCGATAAATCCCAATCACCTCATTCAAATTATCCGATTCAAAAGGGTGCAAAGCGACAATTTAAGGTTTACTTTATAAATTACCTCTAAGTTGTTTAATGATGAAATGTCAATTTTTGCTAGTCACTTGCCGATGAAAAAAGAGTGGCGACAGTTGCCACTCCAAGAGTTTAAATAGAGGAGATGAAACTTGAGCAAAAATTACTTGCCGTTACCGTTGCTACCGTTACCGTTGCTAGCGATAACACGTTCGGCTAGTTTTTCGGGGACTTCTTGCAGATGATCATATTCCCAATGGAAGGAACCAACGCCGAGGGTGAGCGATCGCAGCTCTACAATAAAGTTCTGCATCTCGGCTTGTGGTAAGTAAGCCGAAACATGATCCCAACCTTGCCAGTCTTGTCTGCCTTCATAGCCTAAAATTTGCCCCCGTCTACCACTCAGCAGTTGCAGTACCTTGGAGGTAAATTCGCTGGGTGTGGTGACTTGCACTCGTAAAATTGGTTCTAATAAGGTGGGTTGAGCTTGGGGTATGCCTGTTTGCATGGCTAAACGGGCAGCTTGTTTAAATGCTTGTTCGGAACTATCAACGCTGTGATAGGAACCATTGGTTAAAGTGACAGCCACATCAACAATGGGGAACCCTAAAGGCCCGTGTACCAGAAACTCCCGCACACCCATTTCTACCCCAGGAATATATTGTCTAGGCACGACACCACCGACAATGGTTTCTTTAAAGTTAAAACCATCACCTCTGGGTAAAGGTTTAATATCGAGGAACACATCACCAAACTGTCCATGTCCACCGCTTTGATGTTTGTAGCGTCCATGAACTGAGTTTACAGGTTTGCGGATAGTTTCTTTGTAAGGTACTTGTGGTAAGTGAGTCGTCATGGGCAAGTTATATTTGCGGCGCAGTCTATCTAAGGCGACTTGCAAATGAATTTCACCTTGTCCCCAGAGAATCACTTCATGGGTGTCTCCGTGTTGTTCCCAAGCCAGGGAAGGATCTTCTTCTAATAATTTGGTGATAGCGGCGCTGAGTTTGACTTCATCGTTGCGCTTTTCTGGGGTGATGGCGAGGGCATAGACTGGTTCTAACTGTTCGGCTTTGGGTAGTTCTGTCGGTCGTTCTGTGGAAATGGTGTCTCCTGTCTTGACTCCTTCCAAACGACTCAAGGCGACGATTTCCCCAGCATGGGCTTCATTGACTGACTGTTGTTGTTGTCCCAGGAGGCGATAAATTCCACCAGTGCGAACACCGTTGACAATCAGACCATCGGTTAATGTACCTTGCCAAATCCGCACCAAGGAGAGTTTACCACCTTGAGGAGTGTAATAAGTTTTTAATACTTGCGCTAGCGGGGCTTTAGTGGTTTTACCTTTGAGGCGACGGGTAGCTGTGGTTTCTGGTTCTGGTGCTTCCCGGAGTAATGCTTCTAATAAAGGTCTCACGCCATAATCTTGTTCGGCTACACCAAAGAAGACGGGGACTACTAAATCTGCCCCTAACTCCATTTTTAAATCTTGGAGAATTTCTTCTTGGGGTGGTTCAATATCTTCTAAAAGTTCTTCCAATAAATGATCATCAAAATTTGCTAATGCTTCAAGCATTTCTGCGCGGGCAATATGTTCTTCTGCCTTGAGATTTTCGGGGAAGGGAATGGGGTCAGCAGGTGCGCCGGCATGATATTGATAAGCTTGTTCACTCACCATGTCGATGAAGCCGGTGAGTTGTTCCCCTCCGAAGTTTGGATCGGCGGAAGCCGCCGCTCCAACTTCTCTTTGCATGATGGGGTATTGATGTGCTACCAAGGGACGGCTGGAAACGGCTTTGAGGGCGTGTAATGTTTCGAGGACATGAATGTTGGCTCGATCCATTTTGTTAACGAAAACAAGATGGGGAATTTCCCAATCGTCTAGGAATTTAAATAAAGGAGCAAGAGTTAAAACGCGATCGCGTATTGGTTCACAAACGACAATTGCCGCATCAACGCCGATCAAAGCGTTGTATGTTTCTTGGGCAAATTCCACACTACCGGGACAGTCTATAAATGTAAAGCGAGTGCGGTTATACTCGGTGCTAGCAGTACTAATCTCGACGCTAATATGGCGATCGCGTGCTTCTGCTGCACTATCTCCGACTGTGTTACTATCCTTAACGCTGCCTTTGCGCGATATGGTTCCGGTAACAAATAATAAACTTTCTAGTAATGTGGTTTTTCCACTTAAATAAGGGCCGACAATGGCAACATTCCGCGAACCTAATCTGACTTTTTCGTTCATAAAGCCTCCCTTGCGGTTAGTCTCTCTGACCGCATAACCCTGTTTTCTCAGGGATGAATCATTGTTCTGTTGCAGGAGAATTATCCCCTCTTTAACTTGCCATTATCCTTCTTTTAATCAAAGGCAAAAAAAATTGTAGCCTCTCGTAAGATTTATCTTAAGAAAAGTTAAGCGTTCCAAACTTTAATGCCAAATCAAAACTTTTTGTTAAAACATAATTTTTAACGAAAGTTTTTATGAAGTAAAGATAACAAAAACGATTTTGAGCTATTTCCCCAATGAAACTATTATCTTCTCCATACCGCATCACAAAAATGCTGAGTTTGCTATTAATAAGTGGCATCTGGACACCAGCAATAGCCACTGTCCCCATCAAGCACCATTTCCCCATTCCTCTGTTGGCACAATCTATCGTACCTACAGCCACAACCTTTTTAAATCAAGGCTTACAGGCGATTCAATCTGGGAGAATTTCTGAAGCGATCGCCGCTTTTCAAACCGCCTCTCAATTAGATCCTACCTTAGCCCCGGCTCATTACAATTTGGGTTTAGCGCTGCGACAAACTGGCAAGTTACAACCAGCAGCCGACGCATTTTATCGAGCAACTCAAGCTGATCCTAATTTTGCTTTAGCCTTTGCAAATTTAGGCGGAGCATTGTTAGAAGGCAATAATTTACAACAAGCTAGTGACTATTTACAACGCGCTCTAGAAATTGAACCCAGGATAGGCTTTGCTCATTATAATTTAGGTTTGGTGAGAGAACAACAACAAAATTGGGAAGGAGCGATCGCCTCTTTTAAAAAAGCAGTAGAATATAGTAAAAATGCTCCAGAACCTCACTACCATTTAGGAATTTGTTACTTACAACAAAATAAAATCAATTTAGCCAAAGAAGCTTTTAATCAAGCTGTAAAAATCAATCCCAAATATCCCGAAGCTCACTATAATTTGGGAGTGGTTTTAGTTAATCAAGGGAACTTTACAGAAGCACTAGCAGCCTTTAGAAAATCAGCCGAAGCTAATCCTAATTATCCCAATGCTTATTACGGTGCTGGGTTAGCATTTATGCAATTAAAAAAATATGGAGAATCGGCTAAAGTGTTTAATTATGCGCGAAATCTATATAAATCTCAAGGTAACTCTCAGTGGGAAAAAAATGCAGAAAAATTGTTACAACAAGTACAAAATTTAAACTCTTCATCTCGCGGAGGTAAGAATAATTAATCTGCGGTAAAAATGAAAATATGGAGTGAATTAACTAATGAACTAGACGAAAATGGAAAACCAAATGCAAAAACGCAGCAAAAGCCGATTTTTATTTTGCGATCGCTGGCTTGATCGCCACTCAATTGTCCGCAATATGGAAGCCTTTCAAGACTTGTTAGTAGTAGTTTTATGCCTATCTTTGTTTGCCGTGATGTTAATTCAATTGTGGGGCATATTCATCGCCATCACACAAGCACTAGATTATAAACACATCACCGCCAAAATACTCTTTATCCTAATTCTGGTAGAATTATTTAGACTCTTAATGGTCTATTTACAAGAACATAGCATTGCTGTCGGTGTAGCTGTAGAAGTAGCCATTGTATCTGTTTTGCGGGAAGTAGTTGTTCATGGCGCACTCGAAATTTCTGCCATGCAAACAGCCGCCATTTGTGGCTTATTATTTATTTTGGGCGCTTTATTGATCGTCTGTGCCAAAACACCACACATGGATTGCATGAGTGCCAATACAAAACTTTGCCCCATTTCCTATCAAGGAAGCAAGCAAAGGCAAACAAATTTAGAGTTGCAGTACTCACGTCACCATGATGAAAATCAACTTTTAGGGTGAGTTATTCTGGATTGGGTGAAGCGTAGCTTAAAGCAATAATTGTGCTGTTTTCAATCACATTAAATCCAATCTAAGTTAATTAGAATCATTTAGTTAAACATGAGATCACTCTCGTTTAACTAACGCCATAAAACAATCTCACGCCTAGACACAAAAACTCAAAAGAAAACTTTGTACTTCTGCGTCTGTGCGTGAGATGAACAATTACTGCAACCAACGTGCTGCATCTTTGGCGTGGTAGGTTAAAATCAAATCTGCACCAGCGCGTTTAAACCCTGTTAAAGTTTCCATCACAACACGCTCCTCATCAATCCAACCATTCAGTGCCGCCGCTTTCACCATAGAATACTCACCAGAGACGTTGTAAGCAGCCACAGGTAAATTACTGGCTTCCTTCACCCGCCAGATGATATCCATGTAAGCCAAGGCAGGCTTCACCATCAGCATATCAGCCCCTTCCGCAATATCCAATTCAATTTCCTTAATGGCTTCGCGGGAGTTACCTGGGTCCATTTGGTAAGTTCTTCTGTCCCCAAATTGCGGTGTCGAATCTGCCGCATCTCTGAACGGCCCATAGTAAGCCGAAGCATACTTAGCAGCATAGGATAAAATCGGTGTGTCTTGGAATCCCGCTTCATCCAAACCAGCGCGAATTGCTTGGACAAAGCCATCCATCATCCCCGAAGGAGCAATGATATCCGCACCAGCCTTAGCTTGAGAAACTGCTGTTTGCTTCAACAACTCCAAAGTCGGATCATTAAGAACTCGTCCTGTCAAATCTCCTACTTGCAAATAACCACAGTGGCCGTGGCTGGTATACTCACACAAACAAGTATCAGCAATGACAATCAAATCTGGTACAGCTGCTTTTACCGCCGTTGCTGCTTGCTGGACAATGCCGCAATCATGCCAAGCCCCAGTAGCGTCTGTATCTTTATCTGCTGGGATACCAAACAAAATAATTGAGGGAATGCCTAAGTCATAAACTTGTTTTGCCTCTTCCACAATCTTATCTACCGACAATTGGTAGACTCCAGGCATAGATTTAACCTCATGGGCGATTCCTTCTCCTGGTACAGCAAACAACGGGTAAATCAAATCATTGGTAGTCAATACGGTTTCACGTACCATCCGGCGCAATTGAGGATGAGTACGCAAACGGCGAGGGCGGTGTGTTGGAAACATAAATTTGTGTAATGAATAACAATGTAAGGGACACAAAACAAAGCGTCACAAAAGTGTGACAAAACTCCGTTGTTGTCGGACAGACTACTGACAGTGCTTAACTGTCCATTGCCCTACGCTTGCTCAAGTTGTGGGGCAATTTTGTATTTTACCGCGCTGTTGCGTTCTAGATGTAAAAAGAAAACTTTACCACTTCAGGTTTAAATAAATTTTTAATTATCTGTAGGACGACTAATATTTGATATCGCAAATAAACGTAGTGAAGCCACTCTTGTGTGTGGATTTTCTGCGTTTAGAGAAGTGGCATTGGGTAATGCTCGCAAAAAATATGATACAGACAAATGCCAGCATAAACAATGTATAATTTTTTTGAAATCTATCAAAAAATACATATGAGACTAATAAAAATTACATTTTTGCTGTCTTTCATTACAGTCATTTCGTCAATTTCAGTTCCAGCTTTTGCATCGAATGACTCATTTTCAGAAAAGTTAAATTCCCTTACTGAACAGGAATTATCATATCCTTATTTAACAGAAAGAGGTGGTTCGATACAAGACGAGACGATCGCTGGCATTAAGTTAGGAGACAAAATGGATGATGTAGTAAGGTTATGGGGCAAGCCCAGGCTAATTTGGATGCGAGACAATGATATAGTACAGTTAACTTTTTTTAACTCAAATTTTATCTTTAGAAACGATCAGTTGATATCGATCGGTATACATTCTGTGGATTTACCAAATCTTGTTTTGAAGGAAGGTATATCATTTAAGTCAAAAATTACGGATTTAGAGAAAGTATTTCCTAGCGGAAAAGTTGAAACAGTTGTACTTGATATTCAAGTGTTTAACGTAGAGATAAGCGATAGATTAAATGGTAGATTTCAAATGGGTAGTGATGGAAAAATAATAGCAATTACAATTGAAAGACCATAAGGGACTTCCAACTAAAAAAATATACAATCGCTACCCATCTGTCGCATTCTTTTTTTAAATTGGTATAATTTACGTAGGTAGGCAATAGGCAATAGGCACTCTTGTAAGAAGTTTCTTAACTGGTACTAATTTTTTTCAATAATCAAATACTAGTCCTATAGTTTGGGAATGTTCCTCCTAAACCTCTATTCCTACATGGGTTTTTCTAAGAATTGTTTACCACAGTCTTTACAGAGATAGCGCTGTTTCCCGTGACGATGCCCATTTTTAGATAAACGAGATGAATGACAGTGTGGACATATCATTACTTTCATTACTTGCTGTGTGTGTTGTAGTGCGTAAGGTGTCAAATATGCTACTAATAAATCTTTGATTTCCCCATAATAAGCTTGTCTTTGATGCTGATCCTTACGTAAAGCATTGAGTAGTAAAGCGTTGTAACATAAATGAACTGTTTCTGCTAACAGTTGGCTTTTGTCCACAGCTAAGTCTGGATTCCACCTGCGGAATAAGCCAGCAAATTGTTGTATTAACCACTCATTAAAGGTTTCGTTAAATAGCTTAAACAAGTCTGGTGCAACGAAATACTGAATATACACAACACGCGGTATGGGATCTGCAAAATATTCAGCATAGGTATTTACCACGTGTTCAATAAACTTTGATAATGACTTTTGCTCATCTGCTGACTGCATCAACTTGGCATGAATAGCTGTCACCTGTTCCATATGACGAGCTTCCAGAGCATGAAAAATTGCCAGTTTATCAGGGAAAAACTGATATAGGGAACCAACCGCCGTTTCAGCTTTTGCAGCTATCACGTGGGTAGTTGCAGCTTCATATCCTACTTCAACAAAAACCTCTGCTGCTGCTTGGAGAATTTTCTCTACTCGTTGTTGACTACGTTTTTGTTGGGGTTGACGGCGCATGGAGTTAAGTTCTGGTTTGGTCACGTTCTCAGTTGACAAAAGTGAATAATATGTCGTATTTTAAGTTTTAAAGATGAAACTTTTGTCACAATTTTACTTGAACGATCGCAATCATGGAGCAATCAGCTTCCTCGATCATTAAGTCATCGCATTGATTTCTCATACCTTAAAACCAATCTTTGGGAGACCTTTATGGAACCAATTCTGCCGGGCGCACCTTGGTTAATTGCTCATCGTTCCATGTTGGGCATTAACAAACCTTACAAAGTCACACTCAATGAACATGACTATGTACTCTGGCAAAATCAACAAGGTGAAGTGTTTGCCCTTGATAACATTTGTCCTCATATGCAAGCACCGTTATCAGATGGTTGGATTTGTCAACACACAGATGCGATCGCTTGTCCTTTCCATGCGCTAGAGTTTGATGGGCAGGGAAGACTGCACAATGGCGACAAGGTGGGTGGTCAACCTCTACTCGCACCTCTGGAAATCGTCATTAAAGACGATTGTATTTGGACATACGGCGGTTATACTCCCAAAACTCCGATTCCGGATCTAATCTCCAAAGTCAGTGCAGGTATGAGCTTTTTAGGAGTTGCTGGAGAAAAAAGTATTCATGGTACTTTTTTGGATAGTATATCAATCAATTATGACTACAACCATCAAAATGGCACACACCGCGAGTTATTTGGCATCAAAGCCAATCGCATCCCTGTATTTGAGCATGATGGATATTGGGCAAAAGTTGTGCAAGAACTAGATCGTGACGACAGTACCTGGAATGATATCCTCCAAAACCCGGTTATCCTCACTGCACCCAAGACTTACACCGGAATATTAGAATATGCTTTTCCCTCACTAACAACTTTTCGTGCAGATTTTCCTATTGGAGAAGTTTTGCAAGTTCATGCGTTGTATCCAGAAACTGCAACCCAAACTAAAACCTTTGTTCTCGTCTACAGTCAACCTAAACACCCCATTTTGAAACCACTACTGGGGCGCTTTGTGTTAAGTGCAGTGGCAACAGTAATAGAGCAAGATAC
This sequence comes from Nostoc sp. TCL26-01, assembly GCF_013393945.1. Lineage (NCBI taxonomy): Bacteria > Bacillati > Cyanobacteriota > Cyanophyceae > Nostocales > Nostocaceae > Nostoc > Nostoc sp. TCL26-01. The sequence goes on along the minus strand of NZ_CP040297.1, from coordinate 3,203,132 downwards.
ACGCGCCATTGAAACTTCTTATCCTCACCAGCCAGCCAAAATTCGCTTACCCAATGAAGAAATTATGTTTCTTGCCCAAAAGCTATATCGTGAATGGTGAGCAACAATTTGGCGTAGATTTCGCAATCAGATAAAGCTAGCTGCACTCAGTTGCCCGAAATCTTTGTAGAGACGTTGCACTGCAACGTCTCTACATTCATTTTCACCAGATATATAATCGATAAACCTAACCCTGTCCTTTGATTGACTGGCTTAGTGGTGAAGCAGAGATTAAATCTCTGTTAAGCAATTACGAAATCATGTTGCAAATATTTAAAACCAAGAATTATTGCGTGATTTCACAGAAAAATCATCACAAGACGGTGTTATTTTATTCAAACTTGATGGATAATAAAGTTAAGTATGAGTAAAAATAAAGCCATCATATTTAGGGAGCTGCAATGACACGACATATTACCAGTGCGGTAAATTCATTAGTGACAAAATTTTCACGACGAAATGCACTGTTGTGGCTTGGGGGTAGTGGGCTAGGTACTGCCTTTGTAGTGGGAACACAAAAGGAAGTGAAGGCTCAACCGAAAAAAGAGGTGCAATTAATCAACCCACCAATGTTATATGATGCAACTCGCAATGGTTATAGTCATATAGCTGTGACACCACCAAGAACGAGAACCGTCTATATTTCTGGTCAATTTGGTTCAGATTTACAGGGAAATCTTGTCTCGAATGAGTTTGAGCCACAGTTAGTTAAGGCTTTTCAGAACCTACGTTTTGCCTTAGACGCGGTGGGTGCGAAACCTAGTGATGTAGCAAAAACTACAATTCTTATTGTAGATTATAATCAAGATAAATTGATTCCACTAGGACGTGAAATCGTTAGTTTATGGGGATTTAAACCACCAGCAAACACACTCATTCCTGTGCCTAGACTGGCGCTTGACGGGATGTTGTTTGAGATTGATGCTTATGCAGTAATTCCCGATCAACCTTAAAAAAATTACTGTTAGTTAGGTTTTGGATCAAAATTCTCATAATCTTATGGATGTGGTAATAACGGTTGCCATAATCAAGCAACTGTATTACCTCATCTTTTATTGGATTTACCTTTAGTAAACATCGAGTTTGTGGGAATACTAACTTCATAACGCAAAAACAAATTTGCATTGTGAGGTAAACATAAATGATTACTGCGAGCCACAATCTAATTATTCCCGGATATCAAATCAATGAACAATTATATGCAGGCTCTAGAACCTTAGTTTACCGAGCCATCCGAGAGCAAGATACACTCCCTGTAGTCATCAAACTGCTTACTTCTGAGTATCCCAGCTTCAATGAGTTACTACAATTTCGCAATCAATATACCATTAGCAAAAATCTCAATATTCCTGGTATTATTCATCCATTAGCATTAGAAACATATGCTAATGGTTATATTTTGGTAATGGCAGATACGGGAGAAATTTCTTTAAGAGAATATATCAAGACTAATATTTTATCTCTGGGAGAAATTTTGGCGATCGTTATACAATTAAGTAATATTTTCCAAGACTTACATCACAATTGTGTGATCCACAAAGACGTTAAGCCAGCAAACATTCTGATTCATCCCCAAACCAAGAAAGTTCAACTAATTGATTTTAGTATTGCTTCTTTACTTCCCAAAGAAACCCAAGAGATCAAAAGTCCCAATGTCTTAGAAGGAACCCTAGCTTATATTTCTCCTGAACAAACTGGCAGAATGAACCGGGGGATAGATTACCGCAGCGATTTTTATTCTCTGGGTGTGACATTATTTGAGTTATTGACGAGAGAATTACCATTTATCTCTGATGATCCGATGGAGTTGGTGCATTGTCATATTGCGAAAATGCCGACTGTCTTAGGTAACAGGGAAGAAATTCCCCAGGTACTTTCAGATATCGTGATGAAGTTGATGGCAAAGAATGCCGAGGATAGATATCAGGGTGCTTGGGGATTAAAATATGATTTAGAAAATTGTTTGGCTCAATTAAGCAATACTGGCAATATTACATATTTTACGATCGCTCAAAGAGATGTGTGCGATCGCTTTTTTATCCCAGAAAAACTTTACGGGCGAGAAGCCCAAGTGCAGATGCTACTTGATGCTTTTGAGAGAGTGTCAAATAGTCAACCTGAGATGCTGTTGGTAGCAGGATTTTCAGGTATTGGCAAAACTGCCGTTATCAATGAAGTTCATAAACCGATTACCCGTCAGCATGGGTATTTCATCAAAGGTAAATTTGACCAATTTAATCGTAATATCCCTCTTTCTGCCTTTGTGCAAGCCTTGGGCGATTTAATGGGGCAATTGTTATCGGAATCTGACACGCAACTAGCCAAGTGGCGAGATAGAATTCTGGAAGCATTGGGAGATAGTGGACAAGTTTTGATTGAGGTGATTCCTGAATTGGAACTAGTGATTGGCAAACAACCCCCTGCACCCAATCTTGAGGGAACAGCCGTACAGAATCGCTTTAATCTATTGTTCCAAAAGTTTATTGAAGTCTTGACAACCGCCGAACATCCACTGGTGATGTTTCTGGATGACTTGCAGTGGGCAGATTCAGCTTCTTTACAGTTGATTAAATTGCTGATGGGGTATAAAGGGAATTTACTGTTATTGGGTGCTTATCGGGATAATGAAGTTTCACCCGTACACCCGTTGATTTTGGCGGTGGAGGAATTACAGCAAGCAGGTAAGAGTGTGAAAACAATTACCCTGGCTTCCCTTAAATTGGCCGACACAAATCAATTGATAGCTGATACCTTACATTGTACCCAAGAGCGATCGCTTCCTCTGGCACAATTCATTGAGCGCAAAACCCAAGGTAATCCCTTTTTTATTACCCAGTTTCTTAAAGCGTTACACGAAAACGGACAGATTACCTTTAATCGTCATCAAGGATGTTGGGAATGCGATATTGCTCAAATTAATGCCTTGTCCCTTACCGATGATGTGGTAGAGTTCATGGCGCAGCAGTTGCAGAAATTGCCCTCCGCAACGCAAAATGTACTCAAGTTAGCAGCCTGTATAGGTAATCAGTTTGATTTAGCAACTTTGGCGATTGTTTCTGAACAATCTCAAACCAATGTCGCTATAGCGTTATGGAAAGCGCTGCAAGATGAATTGATTTTGCCAACTAGCCAAGTTTATAAGTTCTTTCAGACAGAAGATGTAGAAAAATTAGACTCCCAGAAAATCATTAATCATCAGTCTATCAATCTAACTTATCGCTTTCTCCATGATCGTGTCCAACAAGCAGCCTATTACCTCATTCCTGAACCCCAAAAACAAGCAACTCACTTTCAGATGGGACAATTACTCTTAAATAATACACCAGAAAAAGAGCTAGAAAGTCGCATCTTTGATATTGTCAATCAGTTAAATATGGGAATTGATTTGATTGACAAACCCTCTGCAAAAGTGCAACTATCTCAGTTAAACTTAATGGCTGGACGTAAGGCAAAAGTTGCCACAGCGTATACTGCTGCTATTAGTTATTTAAACACAGCTTTAAAACTATTACCTACTGATAGCTGGCAATCTCATTACAATTTAACTCTAAAATTATATGAATTGTTAGCAGAATCAGAATATTTAAACACTAATTTTGAAACTGCAAAATATTTAATTCAAGAAACACTTGTAAAAGCTCAAGATTCATTAGATAAAATCAAAGTTTATGAAATTCAAATTCAATCATATACAGCCCAAAATAAATTACTAGAAGCCATCAATATAGGTAGAGAAGCTTTGGGATTACTGGGTGTAGATTTCGCTCAAGAATGTGATTTTGCGATGATGATAGCTGAACACCAAAAACTGAGACTTGTGTTAGGCGATCGCCCGATTGCCACACTAGTCAATTTACCTCAGTTGGGCAATCCTCACCAATCCGCAGCCTTGCGAATCCTTGTTGGTTTGTTCGCATCTGTATATTTAGCCAAACCTGAGTTATTACCTTTAAAGATATTCACAATGGTGAAAATCTGCATTGAACATGGTAACTCACCCCAAGCAGCGATCGCCTATAGTCTTTATGGATTATTCTTATGTGCCACTGGCGAAATCGAACGAGGATATCAATTTGGTCAACTAGCAACTATTATTTTAGATCGGTTTCAGGCAAAAGAACTAACTAGCAAAGTTAATCTGACATTTGCCTTATTTATTAAACATTGGCAAAATTCCATTCGTTCTACTCTACCTGTATTTTTGGCAGGTCTTAGCAGTGGGCTAGAACATGGTGACTTAGAATATGTAGGATATTGTGCTAATTGCTATTGCCAGTTTTTATTCTGGACTGGAGAAAACCTAGAATTTGCTGAATCTGAAGCTAATAAATATTGTCTGCTCATAGAAGAAATCAAGCAAGAAGTTTCTTTAATCTGGGCAAATACATGGCGGCAAACTGTAATTAATTTGCGTGGTCATGCCGAAAATCCTATGCTGCTGATTGGCTCATCATTTAATGAAATAGAAACTCTCCCATCTTTAATTCAAAGTCATAATGTCAATGGAATTTGCTATGTTTATCTCGCCAAATTATTACTATCTTATTTATTTGGAGATCATCAAAATGCGGCAGAATATGCTGATAAATTTGAGGCATACGAACAGGGTGCTGCTGGTTTATTGATTATTCCCTTAAAGAATTTCTATCAATCCTTAAATCTGCTGGCATTATGTGCCTATCCAACAGAGAAAACACTGATATTAGCTAAGATTGCGGCAAATCAAAAATCGATGGAGACATGGGCGCGTCACGCTCCCATGAACTATTTACACAAGTATCAACTTGTACAGGCTGAAACCTATCGGGTTTTAGGCCAGAATTATGAAGCAGGAGATTGGTATGATCGCGCTATTACCGGAGCGAAAGAAAACGGCTATTTCCAAGAAGAAACCCTCAGCCATGAACTAGCAGCTAAGTTTTACCTAGCTTGGGGGAAAGAAAAAATTGCCGCAGGTTATATGCAGGAGGCTTACTATGGCTACGCTCGTTGGGGAGCCAAAGCCAAAACAGACGATTTAGAACATCGCTACCCCGACTTACTGCGCCCCATTCTTCAGCAAGCAAAGATCACCCTCAACTCACTAGAAACCCTAGCCTCAATCGCCACCCCTAATGTTTCGATTCACGCCTCAACAAAAAACAGTTGTTCTTCTACTTCTAGCATCAATACTGCCTTAGATTTTGCTGCCATTCTCAAAGCCTCTCAAGGCCTCTCCAGTGCGATTCAACTAGATGAATTATTGTATCAACTGACTCAGATAATTTTGCAAAACTCAGGAGGCGATCGCTGCGTTTTAATTTTGCCCAATAGCGATGGTAAATGGCATTTAAAAGCCATTGCTACCCTAGAAAAAACAGAACTTTGTTCCGAACCCTTAGAGAGTAGCACCAACGTACCTATCAAGTTGATCCAATACGTCAAAAATACTCAAGAAGTAGTCGTGATTGATCATCTCAAAACTGATTTACCTATCATCGATGACTATTTAGTCCAAAGACAACCCAAGAGTTTGCTCTGCTTGCCCATTTTGAATCAAGGAAACTTAATTGGCATTTTGTATTTAAAGAATCGCTCAACCAGTGGTGTGTTTACCAGTGATCGCATTCTCATTCTCAATTTCCTTTGTACCCAAGCTGCTATTTCTTTAGAAAATGCCCGACTTTATCGACAAGCTGGGCAAGCATTACAAGATTTACAACAAGCACAATTACAAATAATCCAAAGTGAAAAAATGTTGGCATTGGGTAACTTAGTTGCTGGTGTAGCCCATGAAATGAATAATCCCTTGGGCTTTATTTCTGCCACACTCCAACAAGCTCAACCGACAGTTAACGATATTATTGAACATTTGCAACTATATCAATTAGGTCTACCAAATCCAGGACAAGAAATTCTTGAGCATCAGGAAGAAATCGACTTAAATTATATTTTAGAAGATTTGCCCAAGATGATTAACTCAATGTCAATGGCTTGCGATCGCCTGAAAAATATCAGTACCAGTCTCCGCACTTTTTCTCGTGCTGATCAAGATTACAAAGTACCATTTAATATTCACGAAGGTATTGACAGTACTATTCTAATTTTGAAACATCGTCTCAAAGCCAATGAACAGCGCCCAGCCATTGAAGTGATGACTGAATACGCTGATCTACCTCAGATTGATTGTTTTCCTGGGCAGTTAAATCAGGTATTTATGAATATTTTAGCAAATGCCATTGACGCATTAGAAGAATCGAATTACCAACGCAGTTTTGACGAAGTGAGGGCTAATCCCAATCATATTTTCATCAAAACGTTAATCATCAATAACAAAATTCAAATCGTTATTGCTGATAATGGTGTTGGCATGAGTGAACAAGTTAAACAAAAAATATTTGACCACTTATTTACTACTAAAGCCGTAGGCAAAGGTACAGGATTAGGACTGGCGATCGCTTATCAAATCGTCGTAGAAAAACATAACGGAACCCTCGTTGTGAACTCTACACCAGGCAAAGGAACTGAATTTATGATCACTTTACCAATTATGACTTAAATTCCAGATTGCCCAGATTAGCCTTGCTGCACCATTCCCTATCCCCTATCCCCTATTCCTTATTCCCTTTCATCGGCAATTTTCCGTAAGGACAATTCATACCAATTCACTAAAAATCTGATACAGAACCAAACACGGAAACCCTTGTAGAACAAGGCTTTCTTAATTTTGAATTTTGAATTTTGAATTGGTATCAGTTGTTGCTAAATTGAAAGGTATAGTTGTTCAGGCTTGTTGTCGGAGATGGGGAATTTTGCATTTACCTGAGCATCGTTGTTTTAAGATTAAGAGACTCGCTAAAGTAGAAAAAATTAAGTTAAGTTACATAACTAAGGAAGTCAACACATTTTATGTCAACCGAAATACAGACGGAACTCCACAAAGCTGTTGAGCTTCGCCGCAATTTTGCTATTATTTCTCACCCTGATGCTGGGAAAACTACGCTGACAGAAAAGTTACTCTTGTACGGAGGTGCGATTCACGAAGCTGGTGCGGTGAAAGCTCGGAGAGCGCAACGTAAGGCAACTTCAGATTGGATGGCAATGGAACAGCAACGGGGTATTTCCATTACATCTACAGTATTACAGTTTGAATACGAAAATTGCCAGATTAATTTACTCGACACACCAGGACACCAAGATTTTAGTGAAGATACTTATCGGACTCTCGCTGCCGCCGATAATGCGGTCATGCTGATAGATGTGGCTAAAGGCTTGGAACCCCAAACACGTAAGTTATTTGAAGTATGTAAATTACGGGGTTTACCAATTTTTACATTTGTTAACAAACTCGACCGTCCGGGAAGAGAGCCATTAGAGCTGCTAGATGAAATTGAGCAAGAATTGGGGTTGCAAACCTACGCTGTTAACTGGCCGATTGGTATGGGCGATCGCTTCAAGGGTGTATTTGACAGAAACCAACAACAAATCCACCTGTTTGAACGTAGCGCCCACGGGAGTAAAGAAGCCCGTGACACGACTGTAGACTTGGGTGATCCGCAAATTGAAGAACTCCTAGAACAAGAACTGTATTATCAACTCAAAAACGATTTAGAACTCCTAGAAGGTGCAGGGGCGGAACTAGATTTAGAGTTAGTACATCAGGGAAAAATGACTCCGGTTTTCTTTGGTAGCGCTATGACGAACTTTGGAGTTGAGTTATTTCTCAAGTACTTCCTAGACTATGCACTCAAACCAGGTGTCCACAATAGTACAGTTGGTGAAGTACCGCCAACATATCCAGAGTTTTCCGGGTTCGTTTTCAAACTCCAAGCCAACATGGACCCAAAACATCGAGATCGAGTGGCTTTTATCCGGGTCTGCACTGGTAAGTTTGAAAAAGATATGACAGTTAATCATGCTCGAACTGGCAAAGTTGTGCGGCTATCGCGTCCCCAAAAACTCTTTGCTCAAGAACGAGAATCGATTGATGTAGCGTATCCAGGTGATGTGATCGGTTTGAATAATCCAGGTGTTTTTGCGATCGGCGATACAATTTACACGGGGCAGAAGCTGGAATATGAAGGAATTCCGTATTTTTCACCAGAACTGTTTGCAACTCTCCGCAATCCCAACCCCTCGAAATTTAAGCAATTTCAGAAAGGCATTTCGGAATTGCGCGAGGAGGGTGCAGTGCAAATTATGTATTCAACTGATGAAGCCAAGCGCGACCCCATTATGGCAGCTGTGGGTCAGTTGCAATTCGAGGTGGTGCAATTTCGCCTACAAAACGAGTATGGTGTAGAGACTATTCTGGAACTACTACCCTACAGCGTTGCTCGTTGGGTAGAAGGTGGTTGGGAAGCTTTGAATAAGGTGGGACGTATATTCAACACCACCACCGTCAAAGACAGCATGAACCGCCCAGTTTTATTGTTCCGTAATGAATGGAACTGTCAACAGTTACAGGGAGATCATCCAGAACTAAAATTAAGCGCGATCGCTCCAGTTTTTTCCAGTCAACCAGTTGAATAATTCACAATTCAAAATTAAGAGACTATGCCTAGTTAGTAGCTTTCTTAATTACGAATTATGAATTACGTAGCTTGCTTCTCGCCTTTGGCGAGTATTACGAATTACTAATTATTTGGCTGGAAATTACCGACATTTTTAGATCCGCGCTTTTGCATCACCGTAGATCAATTAGCAGAGATGGAGTGCCAGAATTTCTATGCCTTCACATACTAAATCGTCTCTGGAGGCTGGTTTAGCTGCCCTCAAGCAGGGAAATTACCCAAGTGCGATCGCTCAACTTGAACCTTTAGCTAGCCATCAAGGTAACAGTACAGCTAGTCTACAAGCCAAGGTAGGCTTAGTCATGGCTTACGCCCGTAGCGGCGAACTCAAAAAAGCGATCGCCTTATGTCAAACTCTCACCGACAGTCAAAATACCCAGGTGAAAGAATGGGCAGAAGTCGCTTTAAGACATTTAACCAAAAATAAAAAAAATCGCCAAAAATCAGACAATTCTCCAGCCCCATCACAACAGACAGCAGCACCAACTAAACCGCGTTACCCATCTGCTGTAGCTTCTGCGGGCTATCAAAATAATTTTATTGGCAACAACGGATCATTAAATCCGAGTTACACAAAACCTAAAGAATTTGGGATTTATTGGCGACAGGCAAAACGGGCTAAAGTTTGGCAACCTCTCAAAAAACCTAACTTAATTCCCTTACGGTTGCTGTCAGCAGGTACATTTGTCGCCCTGTTTTGGGTGCTGCGAGCAATACTCAAGTTCATCATGGCAACAATCAACTTGGCTTTAGTCAAATTGCCATACTTAGAACCAGTTGATTTGTTATATCAAGATCCTAGTCCAGTTCTCTTGGTAATTTTGTTCGTAGCGATCGCCCTATCACCTTGGTTGTTAGATTGGTTGTTAGCTGAGTTGTATAGTCAGCGAGAATTGTCTAAAGATATGTTGCACAACTATAGTCGGGAAACTCCCCGTGTGCTACATCGCTACTGCCAACAAAAACATTGGCCATCACCCCAACTACGAATTTTACCCATAGCTGCACCTATAGCTTTAACTTATGGCAATTTACCCAGGAATGCCCGGATTGTCGTCAGTCAAGGATTGTTAGAGCAACTAGCCGACGATGAAATTGCCACCATCTATGCTGCCCAACTAGGACAAATTACCCACAAAGATTTTGTGGTTATGTCTTTAGTTATGCTGATCACCTTACCCATCTATAAAATCTATCAGCAAATCGCGGCATGGGGAGACAAGGCTGGCAAAGGAATATTCCACTGGCCATTCACAATCATCTCCAGTTTGGCTTATGGTTTGTGGTGTATCCTCACAGGTACAGCTTTGTTCCACTCCCGCTTGAGATTGTACTATAGCGATCGCCTAGCAGCAGAAATTACAGGCAATCCCAACGGACTGATCCGCGCTTTATTAAAAATCACCATTGGCATCGCCAGCGATATTCAACGAGAAGAATCCACTAGTGGGCTATTAGAAAGCTTAAATCTCTTATTACCTGTAGGTTATCAACAGAGTATTTCTTTAGGAAGTATTGCCGGTCATCTCAACTTTGAATCAATGTTGATGTGGGATAATATCAACCCCTATCGCCAGTGGTTTACAGTCAATAATAGTCATCCTTTAATGGGCGATCGCATCCGTCGCCTCTGTCAAATAGCTAGTCATTGGCATATAGATCCAGAAATTCATCTCACTAGTCAACAATCACTCAACCAGGAAGCATTGAACGTTACCCGTCAATCTTTTTGGTTACAAACGGCTCCCTTTTTGGGTGTGCCTATGGGTTTGGTCTTTGCTGGGTTGATTTGGTTGCTTTGGCAAGCTGCATTTGCCTTCAAAGTTTTAAATCTCAAGTGGATTTACGAAGATTGGTCATTTGTGACAGGTTGCCTACTCATCGGCTTTAGCATTGGCATTGTCATTAGAATGAATGCGTTTTTTCCCAACATCAAATCCACCAACATCTACTCTGACCAACAACTACCCCACCTCTTAGCAAATCCCACTACCATCCCCGTTGATAGTCTTCCTGTGCAGTTTATCGGTAAGCTCATAGGCCGCAAAGGTATCGGCAATTTTCTAGCCCAAGACCTAATTCTCCAATCCCACACGGGTTTAGTCAAATTGCATCATATCTCTTGGCTCGGACAACCAATCAACCCCCAAGACTTAATCGGTCGCCAAATCATCGTCACAGGCTGGTTCCGCCGAGGCGCAACACCTTGGATCGATATTCAAACCCTACAAACCCAAAATGGTAAAACCATCCACAGCCCTCATCCCATCTGGTCTACTATTTTAGCGATCGCCGCCCAAGCCTGGGGAGCTTATATATTTCTGGTTGGTTAACTAGTATTGAGTGCTGAGTGCTGAGTTATGAGTGAGGGAGGGAGTGAGGGAGTGAGGGAGTAAGAATTGCTGATGACTAATGACTAATGACTAATGACCATTGACTAATGACCATTGACTAATGACTAATGACTAATGACCAATGACCAATGACCAATGACCATTGCCTCCCCAAAATGTAAATAAATATTGCAATAATTCTCAAAAAGTGTTACATTTATTTACAAAGTATCCGATATATGAAATAACACCGTGCATTAGCTAGGTGATTGAGATTCGGTTGCTTGCGCCAATCTATCTGTTTATTCCTCCCAACACAGCAGCAAATCGACCAGCCTCAGGCTGGTTTTTGTTTCACAAGCTTATATTTGAGAATCAGATGTAGTTTATGTTACGATGTTAAAACTTTAGTGCGAGAAAAGTTTGTTTTGAACTAGCTACGTAGAAGATACCGTGGTAATGTAAGGAATGGTATTTAATTCTGCGGACAAGCCCATTCAAAAAAATTTTTACTGTAATCAGCAGTAAAATAACAAATTTGCAACTTTTAGAATTAAGGTGGTATTAGTTGAGCGTTGGTGCGCTCTATGATTAAACAAGCTTGATCCCAACAAAAAACTGTATTGTATAAGTTGACAGTTTGGAGCAAAAAATTGGTTTACAGCATTCTTGGTCAATAACACTTGAAGAAGAATTCAGAAGTCAGAATTCAGGAGTCAGAATCAATGAGTGGGGTATTCAGACCCGCCACTCATTGCAGACCGCTAAATTTTCGATTTAGCGGGGGTCCTAAACCAATTTATTCATCCGCTAGTCGCACAGAATTAAATTCTGTTAGCGGTAGCGGGGCGTTTAGCCCATTCTGGCGACTGACGCATGTATTCTGTTTTGATAAAAGTCAAAGCCAAGCAATTGTTTTGTTGCCTTGCCATGTTTACACATCTCTGGAGGTATAGTTCATGTCCGTGCGCCTATACATAGGCAATTTGCCAAAAGAAGAAATAGATCGTCAAGAACTGCAAGCTGTTTTTGCCGCAGAGGGCGATGCTGTGACAACTAAACTTATCAAAGACCGCAAAACCGGCAAATGTCGTGGCTTTGGGTTTTTGACAGTTAACAATGATGAGCAAGCAGACCAAATTATTGAAAAATATAATGGTCAAATGTTCAAAGAAACCCCAATTAAATTAGAGAAAGCCTTACCACGTACCAAGGGTGAGGAAGGCGAAGAACAAGGCGCGCAACCGAAAGCCGCTAGTGCTTCCGGTGGTAGTTCTACTCCAAACGTGAATAAAGACAACAGTCGTCGTGAGAAAGGCTCTAAAAAGTCTCGTCGTGGCGGTGGTACTCGTGAGAATGCCACAACCAGCACCGACTCAGACGCAGTTCGTCCCGATCCACGTTGGGCATCGGAGCTTGAAAAGCTCAAGCAAATGCTAGCTGCTCAAGCTACGAATTAGGTGATAGGCTTAGAGGATTAAAAATTAAAAGTCATACTTTTTTGATTTTTAATTTTTAATTGTTAAGTGCGACAAGCTGATTCAATAGGCGATCGCTATTTTTTGGCAAATATTAGTGATTGCCTTAGTTTGTCATATTAAATAGAAAATTTTCTCATTATCAGTTAGCTATTAACTACTCGCTCGTGACAGCAAAACTGAAGATAAGCAAGCTTAAAAAGGCTAAATGTGTCTAAAATTTATTGGCATTGGAGCTAGTGCTGATATTTTTATGTTAAACAGGCATTTTTTCATCCGAGCAACCTGTTTACTGTTCTAGATAGTCATAATTACCAGAGTTAAGAGCAAGGCATCACACTTCAATTGGAATTAATTCTCATTAAATATTTTTGACAGAAGGCGCAAAAGGTCTGTTTTGAATTCTTCCAGAGAAAAATATGGAAACTAAATAATTTAGTTTTCTTACCCCTTAAGTCGTTCTTGAGGGGTTTTGCATTAAGAATTGACAATGGGTGTAGAGAGTAGAGAGTGCTGAGTGAAAGAGTGAGGGAGTGAGGGAGTGAGAGAGTGAGGGAGTGGGGGAGTAAGGGACAAGGGGACAAGGGGAAAATAATTTTGACTAATGTGACCATTGATTAATGACTAATGACTATTGACTAATGACTATTGACTAATGACTAATGACTAATGACCAATGACTAATCTAAGTTTTGTCGAACAGGATTAAATTTTGTCATCATTACATCACATTGAGCAAAAACTCTTTGATAACAAAGAATCAAGTGTTTTTTGAAAAAACTGTATTAGAAATAACAAAATAATTATTATTTAATGGTATTGATCGTTACCTACTTGCTCGGAGTAGCTTTAAGCAGATTAAACCCTATCATCTCCACATCAATAGGAAAAATTACTCATCAATTCATATTAATCTTGGTCAGTGATTTAAGTAAAAATACGGTTGTTTACCATTTGTTCATTAATAATTAACGTAAATATGCTGAAGTGATCTATGTGAGTATTCGGGAAAAAACGGATGAATTCCTAACAGAGAAAAATCATATCTGCACATTGCTGATCAACCAAATAGAAGTTCATCTATCAAAGGCATTAAATATGAGTATGACTACTTATGTATAAATATTTTTAATCCAAACACCGAGCAAAAAAGTATAGTCCTTGTAGCAGATATATAAAAATCTTTGACATATTAAATTAAAATAAAGGTTACTCAATGTTCCTACATAATTCACGTATGAAGTAGTTGTGCTGACAGCACACTGAGAACCGCCTGATCTTTTATTAAAATCAGCAACACACACGAACTATGAACTCTACCACTGAAAAACGCATCGCTTTAATTTCAGTTCACGGAGACCCGTCAATTGAAATTGGTAAGGAAGAGGCTGGGGGGCAAAATGTTTACGTGCGCGAAGTGGGTCTAGCATTAGCCCAATTGGGTTGGCAAGTAGATATGTTTAGCCGCAAAGTCAGTCCTGAACAAGAGACGATTGTGCAGCATACTCCACTTTGTCGGACGGTTCGGTTAACTGCTGGGCCAGAGGAGTTTGTCCCCAGGGATAATGGTTTTAAATATTTACCAGAGTTTGTGCAACAACTTCTGCAATTTCAACGAGAAAATCACATCACATATCCGTTGGTGCATACAAACTATTGGCTGTCTAGCTGGGTGGGAATGCAGTTAAAAGCAATTCAGGGCAGCAAGCTAGTTCATACGTATCATTCATTGGGTGCAGTTAAATACAAAGCTGTAGATGCTGTCCCCTTAATTGCTACCAAGCGTTTAGCTATAGAAAAACAAGTACTGGAAACAGCCGAGAGAATTGTGGCTACGAGTCCTCAAGAACAGCAACACATGAGAACACTAGTTTCCACAAAAGGACATATTGACGTTATTCCTTGTGGTACAGATATTCGCCGCTTCGGCTCGATTGGTAGACAAGCAGCAAGAGCTGAGTTGGAGATTGATCAAGAAGCTAAAGTGGTGTTATATGTGGGGCGTTTTGACTCACGCAAAGGGATAGAAACTTTAGTGCGTGCAGTAAATCAATCTAAGTTCCGTGATTCCCATAAACTCAAATTGATCATTGGTGGTGGTAGTACCCCAGGAAATAGTGATGGTAAAGAGCGCGATCGCATTGAAGCAATTGTGCAAGAATTAGGCATGAGTCACTTGACTTCTCTCCCTGGTCGTCTCAGCCAAGATATTTTGCCAGCTTACTATGCCGCATCTGATGTTTGCGTTGTTCCCAGCCATTATGAACCTTTTGGGTTGGTGGCCATTGAAGCAATGGCTAGTGGTACACCTGTAGTAGCTAGTGATGTCGGCGGACTTCAGTTTACAGTCGTTCCCGAAAAGACTGGTCTATTAGTACCACCAAAAGATGTGGCAGCATTTAATGTGGCAATTGACAGAATTCTCACAAATCCAGCATTGCGAGATGAGTTAGGTGCAGCTGCTAAAGAACACACCAGAGCTAAGTTTAGTTGGGATGGTGTGGCAGAGCAACTAAGTGAACTATACACCCAACTTTTAGGACAATCGGTCAAAGAACCAGCGTTGGTGAGTAAATAAAATCGTCCAGTTCTCAGCTAATCGGTAATGGGGAATGGGTAAGACTGGGAAATAAACAAAGGTATGCGGGATGATATTTGGATTACCTTTTCCCTTTTACTGTTAGTTTTGATTCGTCATATCATACTGGGGTAAACGAGATAGCATATACTGGGCATCGGTATTTGAGAGCCGATGATTAATTCTTGTGCAACCAGTTGACTTTACTACCCTGACTGCTGCTTGTAGTGAACTCCGGGATGAATGGCTCCCATCACGACTAGAGCAAGTTTATCAGCGCGATCGCCACACTATCGCCATAGCTTTACGTACTATCAATCAGAGAGGTTGGTTAGAGATTTCTTGGCATCCTCAAGCCGCACATATTTGTATAAGTGAACCGCCACCACGTTTACCGGATACCTTTACTTTTAGCCAGCAATTAGTTCACCAATTAGGGGGATTAGCTTTAATCGGCATTGAAGCGATCGCTCCTTGGGAACGTGTGGTAGATTTACAGTTTGCCCGTCGTCCAGGAGAAAAAGCCTTATATCACCTATATGCCGAAATTATGGGCAAATACAGTAATGTGATTTTGACGGATGCCAATAATCTCATCATTACTGCTGCTCATCAAGTGAGTCAGCAACAGTCTAGCGTGCGGCCGATCCAAACTGGACAACCTTATGAAACACCACCAAAGCTGACAGGAACCATCCCCAATCGTGACGAATCTTTAGCACGTTGGCAAGAAAGAATCAGTTTAGTACCGGGACAGATTAAACGTCAGTTGCTAAAAAACTATAGTGGTTTGAGTGCAGTGCTAATAGAGTCGATGTTGCTAGCAGCAAATATTGCACCAGACACTAATACTGATATTCTGACTTCTGAAGATTGGCAAAATTTATATGCACGTTGGCAAGAATGGCTGCAAGTCTTAGAAGATAAGAAGTTTCAACCAGGCTGGACTAAAGACGGGTATGTAGTCATGGGTTGGGGGGCGGTGACTCCAGCCAAAAATGTGCAAACTATCATTAACGAGTACTACACAAAGCAGCTAAATCAGCAGTTATTTACTCAGTTACGCCATCAACTGAGCCAAAAAATCAGTAATATTTTGGACAAATTACGCACCAAAGAGCAAACCTTTGCCAATCGCTTGCAGCAATCAGATCGAGCTGACGAGTATCGGCAAAAAGCTGATTTATTGATGGCGCATTTGCAAACTTGGGAACCAGGGATGAAAGAGATCATCCTACCAGATTTTGAAACAAATCAACCTGTAGCGATCGCCCTCCAACCAGACAAAAACGCCGTCCAAAATGCCCAAAACCTTTACAAACAACACCAAAAACTCAAACGCGCCCGCACAGCAGTAGAACCACTACTGCAAGAAGTACAGACAGAAATTAGTTATTTAGAGCAGGTAGAAGCAGCGATCGCCCAAATAGACAACTACCAAACAGCAGAAGATTTACAAGCCTTAGAAGAAATCCGCGACGAATTAATCGGCCAAAAATATTTAGAAGAATTAGACTATCGCCGCACTAATACTAATAATGAAAATACCAGCATCAACTTTCGTAACTACTTGACACCAAGCGGCTTTCAAGTCCTCATTGGTCGTAACAATCGCCAAAATGATCAGCTAACATTTCGCTTGGCTGGAGATTATGATTTATGGTTCCATGCTCAAGAAATTCCTGGGAGTCATGTACTACTGCGTTTAGAACCAGGTGCAGTTCCTGAAACAGATGATTTACAATGTGTAGCCAATCTGGCAGCTTACTATAGTCGCGCTCGGCAAAGTGACCAAGTACCAGTAGTTTACACCCAACCAAAGCACGTATATAAACCCAAAGGAGCCAAACCAGGAATCGCCATTTACAAACAAGAGCGTATCCTTTGGGGGAAACCACAGTTAGTTCTCATAGAGAAAGAAATTCATAATTCTTAATTCACATCAGGCGATCGCTAGCAAATAAATGCTTAGTTGCACCGCCATGATGAGACAACAACAGATACATCAAATGTCTATATTTTTGCAGATTGATAATCTAATTTTTCATCATATGGTCGTCTAAAAAGCAGATTAATTTTCATCGACTACTGTTGATGATTTTGCTAACTCTTCTCTTACCCATTCCCGCACATGACGAATTAAACTTGTTTCACCCATTGTTAAACTTAATTCCAAAAACTTCATCAACACCGCACCATCAAACATCGGCAACACTGACGACATCTCACGGGGTTGGTAGTCATTATTAACTAAACTCAAAATCGTCAAAGTTTCCCGATCAAAACGCCATACTTCTGGCACACCCAACGCCGCATAAATCCCCATCCGATTCATCGAACTGCTAGTACTATCAACCTCAATCGCCAAATCAGGAGGTGGATCAATTGTCAAATCAATTACATCTTTACCGCGCACAGCTAACTCATTTTGAATGTAATAACACTCATCTGGTTCTAAACCCTTGCGTAAATCTTCTCGTGTCCAAGTTGTAGAACCTAAACTACGAATTTCAATTCCTAACTCTTCTGTGGTAACTTCAATGAAACGACCAAGTAGTTTCTTAAAAGTTTCGTGGGGTGGTAGCGGCATCAAAATCTCCAAAGTCCCATCATCATAAGTTAGTTTTGTTCCTGGTTGTGACTCCAAATCTCGCACCAAATTCTGATAGGTATCCCAGTGAATGCCTCGCAATATGGTTATGTTTTTAGGTAATGATTTAGCCAAAGGCGTATCGGAAGCGATCGCAGTATTCATAGTTTTCTCCTTTAGCTATAAATATCCAGTTATTTGAGATATTCCACTCGTCTTAACTCGCACCTTGAATTACTTATTTATTGTCTAATCTCACATCAACAACAGTGGCATTAAAGTTGTAGTTAAAGCCTTCTAACTCAAAGGGCATACCAATTTTTACTTTATTGTTACCTAAAACCGGGCCATCTTGAGTAACTTGGGCTTTCCCATCTAAAGTTAACAGCATATCTGTACTAAAGTTGTTAGCTTTGGGATCTTTCAATTCTTTAACAGATCCATCCGGTTGAGTAGCAACAACTGTTCTAGGTAAAATATCCACAGATTTAATTTCAATCTCACCGTAAGGCTGATTGCGAATGATTACCTTAGTTTTGCCGCCTTTTTTGAAGCCGTTGTCAAATAACTGCTGAGGATCACGCACATTTAAACCACGAACCACTAAGTCTACCTCTATAGGTACTGTTTTCGCACCGATTTGAGCAACAGATCCAGAAGTACCAGGAAATACGAAAATACCAAAGATAACTAGCAGAATAACTAGCCCAGCACCTAAGTCAAGGAGATTAATTTTGCCAAACAAGCGACCTTTGGAATCTAAAATAGCCATAACAAATTTTTCTCACTGAGTACAGTTGCCATTGCAGTTACGCGCCAGTTTATCACAAGATGAAAAATACAGAGTGGGGGAATCGATTCAATCACAATATCGGCGTTGCAGAACAGGGGGATAAATTTAGGCAAGCAAGGGAGGCAGGGGTGTGAACAGTGAACGTTTATTAACTGGTAACTGATTTGGCAGGGGGGAAAATTTGATAACTTGCTAAATCATCCCTCGATTCAGCAACGCCACAATATCAATTTCCCTCGACCTAATACCAATTTCCTTTAAATGTGAAACAGTAGAGACGTTGCATTGCAACGTCTCTACATAATTCATGTGTATCATGATTAACGTGAAATGGTATAACTCCCATCCCATTATGAACAGCAAAAAGCACCCTCCTTTGGAGAGGGCGCTTCTTACTCTATTTGAGTGATTTGGATTAACCGTGGATAGCAGGAGCGCTGATAGCCACAGGAGCAGACTCAGCAGCAGCCAAATCTAAGGGGAAGTTGTGAGCATTGCGCTCGTGCATGACTTCCATACCCAAGTTAGCGCGGTTGATGATGTCAGCCCAGGTATTGATTACACGACCTTGAGAGTCGATGATGGATTGGTTGAAGTTGAATCCGTTCAAGTTGAACGCCATTGTGCTTACGCCTAGGGCGGTGAACCAGATACCAATCACTGGCCATGCTGCTAGGAAGAAGTGCAAGGAACGGCTGTTGTTGAAGGATGCGTATTGGAAGATGAGACGACCGAAGTAGCCGTGGGCTGCCACGATGTTGTAGGTTTCTTCTTCTTGTCCGAATTTGTAGCCGTAGTTCTGTGATTCGTTTTCGCTGGTTTCACGAACTAAGGAAGATGTTACTAAGCTTCCGTGCATTGCACTGAATAAGCTTCCACCGAATACTCCTGCTACTCCTAACATATGGAAGGGGTGCATCAGGATGTTATGCTCTGCTTGGAACACGATCATGAAGTTGAAGGTTCCAGAGATACCCAAGGGCATTCCGTCTGAGAATGATCCTTGTCCGATTGGGTATACCAAGAATACTGCTGTTGCTGCTGCTACGGGGGCGGAGAAGGCTAGGCAGATCCATGGACGCATTCCTAGGCGGTATGATAGTTCCCATTCACGTCCTAGGTAGCAGAATACTCCGATTAAGAAGTGGAATACTACTAGTTGGTATGGACCTCCGTTGTATAACCACTCGTCTAATGATGCTGCTTCCCATATTGGGTAGAAGTGTAGTCCAATTGCGTTGGATGATGGTACTACTGCTCCGGAGATGATGTTGTTTCCGTACATTAATGAACCTGCTACTGGTTCACGGATGCCGTCGATGTCTACGGGGGGGGCGGCGATGAAGGCGATGATGAAGCAGGTGGTTGCAGCTAGCAAGGTGGGGATCATTAATACGCCGAACCAGCCGATGTATATGCGGTTGTTGGTGCTGGTGATCCAGTTGCAGAACTGTTCCCATACGTTGGCGCTTTGGCGCTGTTGTAAGGTTGCGGTCATTGCTTTATGATTGCGGTTGTATTTTATGTATGTATCAGACTTTGTTTGTCTGTGATATTACTTTACACTGCTTTACAAAAATTAATCAAGTATTTTCGCTTAAGTAAAATTAATATATTGAAGGTTTATTAAATATTTTTACTTATTAAAAATTAAGTTGGTAGTGAGTTAAGGGATTAGGACTAGCCCTTTCAAGGTGGATAAAAATTTTAGTTCAGAAATTGTTCTTCAACTCTTAACTTTGTGTCTCTGTCTTGAAAAGTTCAGATGCCTGCGGCAAGCCGCAAAGCGTCTACGGAGGAAACCTCCGCTCCGACTTTTCGCTGTGGCTTCGTGGTAAAAAAGGTAATTTATTTAACCACAAAGCCACAAAGACACAGAGTAATTTGTCACTAGAAGTTCAGAACATTAAAGTCACCTTGAAAGGGTTAGTCCTACGGTTATAAAAACCTCGAAGGCTCTCACTTATCGTTAGAGCCTTCGAGACAACTAGATATATTGATTTATGCCGTTATGAGGCTGCTATCTTTTACCTTTTATGCTATAACAACTGCTGGTTGTGGCCAACGTCCTACGGCTTTACCAATCACTGCTAATTCTTGCATGAGGTGATCGAAACGCTCTGGTGTGAGGGATTGTGGCCCATCAGATAGGGCTTTGATGGGGTTGGGGTGGACTTCAATCATGAGGGAATCGCTACCGACGGCGATCGCTCCCATCGCCATTGATGGCACAAATTCAGCCCAACCTGTACCATGACTGGGGTCGATCATGATTGGTAAGTGTGTTAATTTTCGTAACACTGGCACTACCGATAAATCTAGCGTGTTGCGGGTGTATTGGCGATCAAAAGTCCGAATTCCCCGTTCGCACAAAATTACGTTGGGATTACCTGCTGCCAAAATATACTCAGCCGCCATCAACCAATCTTCTATTGTAGCTGCCATGCCTCTTTTGAGCAGAACTGGCTTGGGCTGCGCTCCTACTTTTTTCAACAAGGAGAAATTCTGCATATTCCTTGCGCCCACTTGGATGACATCAGCGACTTCAGCGATGACATCCAGTTCAGCTGCATCCATGACTTCTGTAATCACACCTAATCCACTAACTTCCCTGGCCCTTGCTAGTAATTCCAAAGCACTTTCGCCATGTCCTTGAAAGGCGTATGGTGAAGTACGAGGTTTATAGGCTCCACCACGTAAAAACTTAGCTCCTGCTGCTTTGACGTGCTGGGCTGTATCAATGATCATTTCTTCATTTTCAACAGAACAGGGGCCAGCAACCACCACGAGTGGGTGATGTTCTCCAAAGACAACAGGGCCATCAGGTGTATTAACTACGACTTCTGAAGCTTCGCCGTGACGATATTGACGACTAGCCCGTTTATAAGGTAGTTCTACTCGTAATACTTGTTCAATCCAAGGACTAACTTCTTGAATTTGCAGTGGATCTAGGTCTGCGGTTTCACCAACTAAACCAATTACCACCTTATGCTTGCCCACAATTTTTTCTGGTATCAGTCCCCAGTTACCTAGTTCCTCACTAATACGGTTGATTTCCACTTCCGGAGAACCAACTTTCATGACTACTATCATATAAAATTCCCTGTTTAATACTTTTGTTAGAGGGATAGACCATAGCAAAGTAACTACCTGTTGATTTCAGCTAGCACTTCTATGAATAGGCTCTTGATCTTGGTTCTTATATGTTAATAGGTATACTTAAGTAATGATGGGATGTAAATACTTATGGTATTAAAAAATATAATCGGAAATTTACGGTTGATGACAAATATCTACATGATTTTTTTGGCGATCGCTCATATTTAGCAGCTATGTCATGATCAAGATAGAATAGCCTGACTAAATCATTGACATAGTAATGTTGAAGTTATCAAATGTAAACTTCAACATTGACCTGCAATTTGCTTAAGATTTCAGCTTTCTGAACACCTAAGCATCTTTTTTTACGCTTTGTTTTGTCGTGTTTCGCGCCAAACTTCTACCATTCGCCCCCAATTAGTGCTGAATTCACTTAAACCTAGAACACTTCCAGCCCTTTCTTCATCCCAAGAGGCTGAAAGAACACCATAAGTTATACCCAGTACACCTAAACCAAAAAGTCCCATGTTCACCAGTAAAACAGCGATGGGAGGGAGTTTGATATCGGAGTATGTAGCTAGCAAATAACTAGCAACTAGGGTAGCAATACCTAAAGCCGTTGGTACACCACAGAATGCTGCCACACGCCTGATCATTCTCTGGCTAACAACTTGGGGAATAGCCATCTCCTCCTTAGAGAAAGGTGGCTGTTTTAGTTCTTGCTTACCAGGGTTTTCCGGCTTTACTTGTGGCTGACTTGTCGCTTTCGCAGGTTTTTGACGCTTTTTTTTCGGTTCAAATGGCAAACTACTGCGTTCTGATTCTTCAGCAGGCATAAACGGTAGTTCCTATCCACGAATACCAAGACGACTAATCAAGGCTTGATATTTTTCCCGACTTTCTTTTTGGAGATAAGCTAGAAGACGCTTGCGCTGACCAATCAATTTCAATAATCCCCGGCGGGAAGAATGATCTTTTTTATTGGCTTGCAGATGCTCACTCAAGCGGTTAATCCGTTCAGTTAGCATAGCGATTTGGACATCGGTCGAACCAGTGTCAGTTTCGTGAACTTGGTAGTTAGTAATTATTTCTTGTTTGCGCTGTTGCGTCAGAGCCATGATTGATTCAATGTATATTCATTCTAAATGTATGCAGCAGTCTCCCATCATATCACAGCCTCTCAAGATGTGTGTTGCTACGAATAAATGAGTATTTGGGCTAGGGGCTACAGAAGTAAAGATTTTGTCTTCTTCAATCTCCCTGCTGATTTCTAGTTCCTAGCCTTTAGCCTCTAGCCTCTTTTTTCCCCACTCACTAAACCCACTGGCACTGTAGCAGATGCTTCAGTGCCATTATTTGAAATCGGTTTGCGGGTTTTGAGGTCAAATTTAAAACCGTGGGGTAGGATGTGCAGCTTGGCTCCAAAAATTGCTAATGCTTCATCTCTTAAAATTTCGCCCAGATTGTTGTATGTAGACTCTGATTCATCCACAATTGTGACGCAACCTTGACCGATAATTTCGATTTGGCTACCAGTTACCACCATCGCAGTATTCTCATCAATGCCAAATCCTAATACGGCTGGTTCTTTAATCAACGCTGTGATTAAACGTCCTAAGCGGCCACGTTGAGAAAAATGTTGATCAATGACTACCCCAGGAAGAAAACCTAGTCCCGGCCCCATTTCCACAATTTCTATCCGAGGATTAGTTTCGGAATCGCCTTCCACAATCATGTTATCTGGCATGACGGCTGCGCCTGCACTTGTACCACCAACAACGATACCTTCAGCGAAGCGTTGGTGAATAGCAGCATCAATTTCGGTATTCTTGAGAATACTAGTGATCCGTGCTTGATCTCCCCCTGTAAAAAATATACCTGTTGCTTTGGCGATCGCTTCCAGGGCAGTTGACGATGAAGCATCTTCACGAGTTTCTGTATCAACTATCCGCACCTTCTCTGCTCCCAAGCGCTCAAATACCCTAATGTAGTTTTCTCCCACTTCTCTTGGTAATTCGGTCGCCGCCGTCATAATCACAATATGGGCTTTTGTTCCACCAGCGCGGCGGACAAATTCTCGCAATATTTGAGCATCACCATCTCTATCTTCTGCACCACCAATAATTACTAACTGCCGTTTATTTTCACTTACTGTCATAATGTCTCCTAACATAAATTTAATTATGATAATTTCAATAAAGCATGACATTCGTATGTATAAAATCGTCCATCCGGTAGATTAAAATACTTTGCTAATTTTCCTAACAAAAATAAACTCTTACTTCAGGAATAAGATGACAAAGCCATCTGGTTTGTGTAGCCATAGTGAAATAGCCGACTTAGATCATAAAGTCGGCTATTAGATGATTATTATGGCTATAAACAGTGTTTCAATTTTTAGTTGTGATAGGTTTTTATCAATTGTTGCTACTATCACGTTAGAAAATTCAGATCATATTTGAATGTTGCTCAGAATAGTTTAGATGATGCCATTGTGTGCTAGTGAATTCTATTTCTGTAGAGCAAGTTGACCAGAAACAAGCGTGCTTGTTCTAGTGGCAGATGTCTGGGTTTACCTTGATAGACAATTTGATACTCAAGCGTATCTGGCCCGTCTCCATGACCAGAAATTAGCTTGAGGTGAAAAGCTTCTTCCGCAAGTTGTCTAACTTCGTCTCTGATACTTGCTTGTGTACTGTTCATAAACTGTTGCTATTTTTTATAACCACCTCTCTACTTGTACAAGTTTTGTGACTGCATGACACCTTTCAAAGGTTATATTTTTACTCTAATTGGTGTGTCATTGGTCATTGGTCATTTCCTTAGTCAAACAACTTTGACCGTGGGCTGTTGACAGTGCAAGACTTTCATCAGAATTGATGATGTCATACCAATTCAAAATTCAAAATTCAAAATTAAGAAAGCCTTGTTCTACAAGGGTTTCCGTGTTTGGATCTGTATCATATTTTTAGTGAATTGGTATCAGTTACGGAAGTCTGGTTGATGTAATTATGCCTTCCGATAGTAGAAAATGCTCACATATAAAGTTAAATTCCAACAGGATGACTTTATAAATGCACCTTGGTCAAAAAAGATAGGTTAGGTAATCTAGAGTTGATCAAGCTATTTAGTGAGATTAAACGTTAAATTTAAGGGTGTTTAGCCAGAGGTTTAGCATCAATGGTTCAGGAAACAAGCACCGATTTAGTCCGCATTAATGCTAGAAAGACAGATGTATTTGATATATTCAACTGTCGATATTATGTTGGGACTAACCCCTATTTAGATACGGGGGCGTTTGTATTTGATTTTGCTCTAGTGTTAGATAGAAAGGTTTTACCCATTGAAGATTATGTTACTAGAGTGAGCGATGCCTCCGGCGGGCTGGGCCTACGCTATCCTCATCTACGTGACCAACATTATGAATCCTACGCTCATCTATTTGCTCAGACTGTATCAGAAGTGGGCAAGCTGGATATGGATTTACACCTAAATCGCTGGAGTGTGAAACCATATGCTAATTATTCACGTATTGCTGTTCAAGCATTACATGAACGAACAATTAAATCAGTAGTTTATCTTGTTTGGGACTGGTTTGAAGCCATTACTCAAGAAGATGACTTTTTCTTCGATAACCAATTTTTGACTCTGCAAAATAGATTCCGCCAATCTGTTTACGGTGGCCCTACAGTTTATGCCTTATTGCGTACAGCCTATGAAAAAGGCATTCCCACCTTTTATCTGTGGGATGAAGGGCTAATGCAGTACGGCTGGGGAAAAAAACATATCCGGGGTGTAGCAACAACTTTTAATAGTGACAGTCATTTAGATTCAGAATTTACTACTCGTAAAGATGACTGCAAAGCATTCTTGCAAACTTTAGGTTTTCCCGTCCCCGCAGGTGATATCGTTTTTTCTGCCAGAGAAGCCCGCCAACTAGCTAGGGAAATTGGTTACCCAGTTGCAGTTAAGCCTGTGGTGGGACATAAGGGAATCGGTGTGACAGCAGATGTGCAAGATGTAGATGAACTAGAAGCGGCTTATGATAGAGCATTGTTAGCTATCCCCGAAACCGAACCAACACGAATTATCGTAGAAAAAAGCATCTCCGGTAAAGATTTTCGTCTCTTATGTGTCAACGGCCGATTTGTGGCGGCGACAGAACGTCGTCCAGCATCAGTAGTGGGTGATGGGTATTTAACAATTGGTGAATTAATTCAACAAGAAAATCGTCAATCAGCTCGTCTAGACACACCAACTTCACCGATGAGTAAAATTATCGTTGATGAAGCGATGGAACTTTATCTAGAAGAACAGCATTTATCGTTAAAAACTGTACTAGATAAAGGAGAAATAGTTTACTTACGGAAAGTAGCTAATCTTTCCGCCGGAGGTATGAGTATTAATGCTACTCATACAATTCACGATGATAATATTATTTTGGCGCAAGACATAGCTCAATACTTTCGGCTAACTTGCCTGGGTATTGATGTGATTGCAGAAAATCTGGACGAGTCATGGAAATCTGGGAATTTTGCCATTTTAGAAATCAACGCCGCCCCTGGTATATTGATGCACCTGAACCCGGCGGATGGTGATAGTGTGGATGTGCCATCCCACATTTTAGAAACATTCTTTACATCCGGTATTGATGCCAGAATACCGATTATTTCCTTTAATAAAATTTCTGTGGAAGAATTGCAAACCACAATTGACCATATTCTGTTACAACATCCAGAATGGACAATTGGTGCAATTTGTCATGAAGCAGTGTTTGTCAATCGGTCAAAAAAAGTATTACGCCAAGATTACAATAGCAATGTCCAAAGTTTGTTACGTAATCCCAAACTTGACTTACTAATTGCCGAATATCCAGATGACATCTTGGAAGAAGACGGGATGTTTTACTACGGAAGTAATTTAGTCGTTTTGGATAATCCTAGTGAAATAGAAATGATGCTGGCGCGGGATGTCTTTGATAGTTCTACTGTGGTGATTAAAAAAGACAATGATATTTCTATTCGCCGCAAAGGATTGATTGAAGATTATACTTTAGGTGCTGATGAACCATTCACACGGGTTTATCTCAAAGAAATTGCCACGATTTTGTAAGTTCCGATAAAGGTACAATTCAGAAATTTTAATGTAGGGTGTGTTGTCGCATAGCGCAACGCACCGTTAATAATTTTAAGGTGCATTAGCCTGAAGGTTAATTTACTTCTGCTAAACTTTTAGCTAAAGGGATGAGGAAAGGTTCAATGAATACTGTTGTGCTGAATCTAGAACCGATCGCTCATTTAACCGATGAGCAATTTTATCGCTTGTGTATTGCCAATAGGGATTTAAGTCTAGAAATGAATGCAGCCGGAGAATTAATAATTATGCCACCAGTAGGAGGAGAAAGCGGCAATCAAGAAGCTGGATTAATCACTGATTTAGAAATTTGGAATCGTCAAGCGAAATTAGGCAAAGTTTTTAGTTCTTCAACTATCTTTATCTTGCCTAATGGGGCAAAACGTTCCCCTGATGCGGCTTGGGTAAAGTTGGAGAGGTGGGAAGCTTTAACACTAGAACAACGCAAAAAATTTCCGCCACTTGTACCTGATTTTGCCATTGAACTCCGTTCCGAGACAGACCGACTTGCACCTGTGCAAGCGAAAATGCAGGAATATATAGAAAATGGTTTGCGTTTAGGTTGGCTAATTAATCCTCAAGATCAGCAAGTGGAAATTTACAGACACACAAAAGCTGTAGAAGTTGTGCAAATACCAGCTATTCTTTCGGGTGAAGATATACTACCTGGATTTGAGTTACAAGTATAGTTTGCTAGGTAGGCGGTCGCTAAGTCTATGATTAGTGCTAATTTCCACACATCCGCCAGAAGTAATATTTTTAAGATGCCAGTCCTTAATCACAGCCAATAACATGGTAATGTTGTATTCCCCAAGCTGTGCTGATCAAGATTATGAAAACAGCCACTACATTACCAGAGCGACTGGAATATTACTACCAACAAATCAAAGTGATTATTTTGGTGCGTCAGAATCCTATCACTGGCTTGCTACCTGCAAGTACGGCTGTGACTGCCCACGGTGATTATACTGATGCTTGGGTGAGAGATAATG
Organism: Nostoc sp. TCL26-01; assembly: GCF_013393945.1. Lineage (NCBI taxonomy): Bacteria > Bacillati > Cyanobacteriota > Cyanophyceae > Nostocales > Nostocaceae > Nostoc > Nostoc sp. TCL26-01. The sequence goes on along the minus strand of NZ_CP040297.1, from coordinate 3,175,545 downwards.
TTTACAGCATTTTGGGCGTTTGGGGTTTAGCACTGGCGTACCGCAAAGTTGATGAAGACAAGGGACGCACCTATGAATTAGAACATAGTGTGATCAAATTAATGCGCGGTTTGTTATTCACCATGATGCGACAAGCCCATAAAGTAGAACAATTTAAACAAACTCAGTCGCCCTTGGATGGGTTACACGCTAAATATAATACAGCAACTGGTGATATTGTCGTTGGTGATGATGAGTGGGGACATTTACAATTAGATGCGACTTCCATCTTTTTATTGATACTGGCACAAATGACGGCTTCAGGATTGCCGATAATTTACACCATCGATGAAGTCAACTTTGTGCAGAATTTGGTTTACTATATTGGCAGAGCTTACCGCACCCCAGACTACGGTATCTGGGAACGAGGAAATAAAATCAATCATGGGAACGCTGAATTAAATGCTAGTTCCGTGGGTATGGCGAAAGCAGCCTTGGAAGCTATCAACGGATTAGATTTATTCGGGGTGCGGGGTAGTCAAACTTCAGTCATTCATGTACTACCAGATGAAATTGCCAGAGCGCGAATTACCTTAGAATCATTATTACCGAGAGAATCTGCATCGAAAGAAATTGATGCAGCTTTGTTGAGTGTGATTAGCTATCCCGCCTTTGCGGTAGAAGATGCACAATTACGGGAACGCACTCTCAACGATATTGTGAACAAACTCCAAGGTAAGTACGGTTGCAAACGCTTTTTACGTGATGGACACCAAACCGTTCTAGAAGACACCCATCGCTTACATTACGAACCGTGGGAACTCAAGCAGTTTGAGCATATCGAATGTGAATGGCCATTATTTTTTACTTATTTAGCCTTGGATGGGTTGTTTTGTGGTGATAAAAAGCGATCGCAATTTTACCAAGAACGGTTAAAAAACTTACTCGTTGAGCGTGATGGTTTTGGTTTACTACCAGAACTATATTATGTCCCTACAGAAAATGTAGAAGCGGAAAAATTAGTACCCCAAAGTCAACCTCGTTTACCAAATGAAAATATCCCCTTAGTTTGGGCGCAAAGTTTGTATTACCTTGGTCAAATGTTGAGTGATGGGTTGATAGCCTTGGGAGATATTGATCCTTTGGGTAGATACTTGTCTGTCGGTAAAAAACGTCAAGCGATGGTGCAAATTGCCTTACTCGCAGAAGATGAAGATTTACAAGCAGAGTTAGAAGTCCACGGAATTGAAACCCAAACACCCAAGCAAGTCGAACCGATGCAAGTTAGACAAGCAGGGGAACTGTCAACTATTTATACCCAAATTGGGCGAAATGATAAACTCGGTCTAACCGGTCGTCCAGTGCGACGTTTAAGGAGTTTGACAACATCCAGAATTTTTCGTCTCCAGGGTGAAACCGTCGTATTTTTACCATCATTTTTAGATTCTCAGCAATTTTACTTAACTCTTGATTACCACTTTCTCCTAGATCAAATTAGGACTGAACTGGCGTATATTCAAAAATGTTGGAGTGATTTAGGTCGCCCTACTCTGACATTAATGTTGACACATACCATGCTAGACACTGGTTCCCAAGCATTACTAGAACTGATGCAGGAACTCAAAGAGGGAGTGTGCAATGGTGTACAAGTCAAATTAGGCAAGCTGAATCAACTGATGTTGACAGGGGCGATGCAAAGAATTGATTTTATTCAGAATGTAGAGTTTTCCCAACAGCCTGTACAAAATGCAGCCAAACGTTGCTACTATCTAGCTGATCATCCTGATCAAAATTGGCGTTTAGGACATACTCAAGAATTCCAAATGGAATATGAAACCAATTTGGACTTGTTGCTGTCATCCCTACACGCCTCAGCAAATATTTACGAGCAAATTGAGTTATTGCAGACTTTAACTCGATTGCAAGGATTGGATTTTGATACAGGTTTTGGTGGGGCTGATGCTGTTGTCACAGTAGATGATTTACTGGATGAAGTTTACACCAAAGCTGGAGAACTAGGATTGTGGGGGGTAGTCCGCAGGGCGGCTGGTTTGCGACACATGGTAGATATTGGCTTGTCTGATACAGTGACGAGTATCTTGGTGAGGGGTAAGCAAATTGCTGTTGGTAGGGCTTATAGCGAAGCCTCACTGATTACAGTACCCATGTCCCACAATGAAATTGCCGAGAAAATTAATCACTTCTGTCGTGAGGATATCCGCGATCGCGTCTTAACGCAAGAAGTCCTAATTTATCTGGGTATCCTCATTAGATCACAACCAGAATCATTTCAAGGACTACTTACTCTGAGAGTTGGGTATTTGATTTTGTTAATCACCAGCGAACTAGCCCAAGAGTTGCAAGTAACTCAAGATGAAGCCTACGAACGCTTGATGGAACTGACACCCTTTGAAGTCAAAACCCGATTGCATCAAGTATTAACAGCCTATACAGGTATGAGTAAGCTACTACGTCAACAAGAATCATTGCACATCAAGCAAAAAGAAAGTGATATCGAGTGGGTAGTGCTACCTGTAATTGACGAAGAAGTAGAAGTAGCAACGGGAGGTTGGCGGAGATTTCGCCAAGCGGAAGGCGCTTTAAACCGTGTACCGAAAAACTTCTTTCAGCAAGTTTGGCTATTGATGCAGCATTGTAAAGGTTTAGTGATTGGTGATAAACTAGAGCGGCGCAATCGCCTAGATAGCGATGTCATGTTATCTGAAATGACCGCCGGCGAAAAGAATTTTGCTTTGCGAATTGAGCATCTATTAAACAAAATCGAAGCGCCAGAATACCGCCAAGTAAATATTGAAGCATTAATGGAGCTAGCTGCGATCGCTTCCAGTAACCCCAGCCTGCAAATCGAAGAATATATAGTCTTAGACGTATTAATTGGTCATGCTGTGCGCTTGGCGTGGTTAGAACACCATTCCGAACGCGGCGATCGCTATGATGAAGACAAAGCTAGTGCATGGCGATCGTTTTATAATACTTCTCCCAGAGATTGTGCTAGTTATATTCTCAAAGCGTTGAGGTTCTTGACGGAGTTTGTGAAATAATTTTCAGCGCGTAGCCAATGATCTCTGACTCCGCGCCCCTCTGCGTTAAAAAAACTCCCTACCTTTCAACCGCAACAGCATCAACATCAACAGTACTCTCAGTTGTCGGATTACTTTCTCCTTGACGCGCCTTCCAACCCTCAATCACCAGTCCAGAAACTTCCGTCACCAGGATCGTCAAAAGCAAAACATCATCGACTTCTCCCAAAACAGGGATAAAATCCGGCGCAAAATCAAATGGGCTGAGAATATAAACAATTGAACCTAAAATTACCCACCAACGGTATTTAGGATTGCGTATTAAACCACGATACCAGTTATACAGTGCTTGGATGGAAAATTTCATCTTTATAACCCTCTATTTACTTTTCATTCTGACAAATTGTGCTGTGACCTAGCGGTGGGAATAACCGTCATAGTTATTTCGGAACTTAGGTCAATTTCGCAAAAAAGTTTTTTATGGATATTTCTGAGCTAAGTTAACTCCCAAGTTGTAAAATTCGAGTGTTCTACTCACGTAATGTAAGTTTACGTTCCAGATGAGCTAGTTAATTGTCTGAAAATTTATGTTTGTAAGTCCTTAATTGTGCATTAATCTCTAAAATTAAAGTGCTTTGGGATAGTCGCTTGAGCAATGGAGGGAGGAAACTCAAACAGTGGATATTATAGATTTGTTTTATAAGGGCGGGCCGGCAATGTGGCCTTTGCTGGCCTTGTCAATTCTGGCTTTAAGTGTAATTTTTGAGAGGTTGTGGTTTTGGTTGCGAATTTTTTCTCAAGAAAAGGAGATTGTTGACCGTGTCTTAGATGCAGCTCATGATAATTGGGAAATAGCAGCAGATATTGCTAGACAAGCAACAGATCAACCCATCGGCAGATTTTTATTTGCACCCTTACATCTCCAGAAAAGTGATGCAGAAACTTTCCGATTAGCACTAGAGTCTTCAGCTGAAGATGAAATAGCCGGGATGCGCCGAGGTGAGAAGCTTTTAGAAGCGGTCATCGCCCTTGCACCACTCTTGGGATTGTTGGGTACAGTTTTAGGTTTAATTCAGTCTTTACGTTCAATTCGCATTGGTGATTTGGGAACTGAATCGGCTGCTGGAGTTACTACAGGGATTGGTGAATCTTTGATTAGTACAGCCACAGGGCTAATATTGGCTATTGTCAGTTTGGTATTTTACCGCTTATTCCAAGCTTTTATTGTCAATCAAGTGAAAGTTTTTCGCAAATCTGGGAATGAATTGGAATTGCTTTATCGTCAGTCTCCGCCTGATTTTAGTCGCAGTACATCAGCCATTGAGCAACGAGATACCTTACCTAGCAAGTCAACGAGAATTAAATTTCCTCAACCCCCAGAACCACCAAGTTCTACCTGATAATTGAAATCTTCAGTCATAGCCGAGAATGCGAACCCACAATTAAATGTAAGCGTGCAGCGATGAAAGTTAATCTACATACTCCAGTCGAAGAAGTTCAAATTCAGCTAATCCCTTTAATTGATGTCGTTTTTTGTATTTTGACATTCTTTCTCTTAGCAGCTTTGCAATTTACTCGCCAACAGGCGATAAATGTCGATTTACCTAAAGCCAGTACCAGTACAGCTGCTGGGATTAATTCTACAGGTGGTAGTCAGATTGTCACTATTGATGCTGTGGGCAATACTTACATTGAAAAACAACTAGTTAAAAGAGAGGAATTAGCACAAAAATTAAGGGAGTATGTGCAAGCTAATCCTAATGGGGTTTTGGTACTCAACGCTTCACGAACAGCAACTTATAATGATGTGGTGGAAACATTAGATTTGTTGCGCCAAGTGGGAGGCGATCGCGTATCTTTAGGAATTATCCCTACTTCTGCTCAACCTAATGTTCCCTATTTCCCGAATAATCCTGGTATAGCACCAATCCCAGGCATTAACCCCCCTCCCAGTGAACTGAACCCCAACTTACCCACAGATCCCAATCAACTCCCCTCTGGACAAGGGACTATTCCTGTAAATCCCACCTTTCCCCAGGTTCCTGTCGCACCGGGGAATACTCCTGCGCCTCCACGATAGAGGATGGGGGGATGGGGAGATGAGGGAAAGAATTATCTCCTTTTCCATAGTCAATGGTCAACAGTCCAAAAAAAACTTGATTTTGACTATTGACTATTGACTATTGACTATTGACCACCCTCAGAAGGGTCTATTGGTTGAGTGCGTAAGTCCTAGCTTATTAGCCAAACCTAAAGATATCCAAAATAAAATCTGCTGAAAGAAAAATCTCTGGTAATTTAAAAATAATTGGTTGCTGTGCAAACATTTTTTCATCCATAGACTTATAGGACTTACGCAGTCTCACTAAATTTCCTGGCTTTTTTGTCAATAGTCACCAGTCCAAAAAAAACTTGATTTTGAACGCCAGTCCGCACAACGGGGGACACCCCCGCAAGCGGCTGGCTCCCCTTGACTATGGACTATTGACCACCCTCAGAAGGGTTTATTGGTTGAGTGCGTAAGTCCTGACTTAGTAGTTTAACGCCAAGCGCCATTTACGTTTCAGGGGTTGAGGCAATGAATGAAATTGTAACGCTGTTAATTGTTTGGATTGTGACATCTCTCAGCTTGTTGATTATCGCTAAGTTGCCGTTAGGCGTTGAAGTTGACACTCCACAAAAAGCCTTTCTTTCTGCTGCTGTTCTAGGTATTGTTACGGCAATAGTTAGACCAATTTTACGGCTGATATTTGCGGTTCCCGATATCCTAACTTTTAACTTGTTATCGGGTTTTTTCACATTTATGATTGCCGTTGTCTGCTTTAGTATTGCAGCGTGGTTAGTTGAGGGTTTTCGCTTACGCTTCGGAATCTGGAGTGCCGTGCTAGGTGCTTTTGCTTTGACACTAATCAACAGCTTAATTTACAAGTTGTTGGGGTTATAACAATAGCTATTCGTCAGTCGTCAGTCGTCGATTGTCAGTTGTGAATTTTTTTGCCTGACTAATGACTAATGACTACTGACAATGACTACTCATTTCCAGTTGGAGGTGCGACTGGAGTGCTAGATTGTTGTTGACGTTGTTCGCGCTTTCTGCGATCTGCTGATAGCATATCAGCCATTACAGCCAGGGCTTGCGTCATTTTATCTAAATTAGAGCGATACAACTCTAAATCCTTGTTGAGTTTATCATCAACTAGGTGTAAGCCATCAGCAATGGTTTTCAGCGCCTCAGTGCGTTGCTTTTCGTCTTTAACTAAATCTGGGTTAGAAGATTCTAGTAATGTAAATAGACCGATCGCAAACAATCGACTGTATTTAAAGTTAGGATTATGAGCGATCGCTTGCAGTTGCGCTTGCAAGTCACCATCTTGCTGTGGGGTATTAGCTTGACTCAGCCAAGCAATTAAATCACTACTAGGAATGCTTTGAGCTAAAGCTTGCAAGCGTTCAGCATCTTGTCTGTAACGCTGAGGTTCTTGTTCTACAGCTTGACAGATAGCATTAAAGATCGATTCTTTATCCTGTTCTGGTTGATAGCCTTGCATGAAGCGGTCAAAGGTAGTGACAACACCCAAGGCATAGATAGGATTGTAGCTAAAATCAACATTGACCGATAGCAGGTGCATTTCCACCATCAACTCTTCCACCACCCGACGATAAATTGTGTTAATCGGTCGAGTGTGCAGAGAGTAGAAAGTTCGTTTTGTATCAGAAACCGTACGGACGTTATTCACAAGGAAAATGTTAAGGGCGACGTTGTATTATTCTCTCCTTTAAAGGCAACTTTGCCAAGTGAGATTGAGGGGTGGAAAGTAGTAAATTGTCGTCATTTATTTTTTCTGGAATTGGTATGAGCGATCGCTTCATCCCAATTTCCTCTAAATTTGCAACAGTAGAAACGTTGCATTACAACTTTAGATTCACAGCCCAGGTTTTTCTTGTCAGCTTCATCGCAGATATATTTGTTAGTTTCCACTCTCTTGCAGGATGACAGGTAATTAGCTGAAAAAATATCGCTATTACCTTAAGTTTTGTAAAGAAGTATGTTATTTTATTGACAAGGGTCTTAACCATGACTCACTTGGTATTTTCTAGCGATCGCTCTATGCTCCATATAGTGCGGTTGCTTTTACTTTTCATAACTACTCCGGAAACTAGTACCTTGGCGACTAGAAGTCGCAGCTACACAAACAAAACCCACCGACGTGGGTTGAAAATACTTGAGCTTTCAAGAGTCTGCGTAGTAGCGAATTATATTCGCCCCACACTTTTCAAACAACCTCTAGGACAACTTGATAGTATTAGTCAATGTCAAATAGGCAAAAAAAGCCGCGAAACTATAGAGTTTCACGGCTTTTAGTGTGGTGTGAGGAGCTTAACTAAATATCATCATAGAGTGATTATCCGTTAATGATACACTCGTAACACTTTTGGTAACAGACTTTTTAGTGACAGGAAGTTTTTATCTTGATCAAAAAATAAAAACCGTGGAATATTGCTTAATCCACGGTTCTTTGATGTGGTGTGAGGAGACTTAACTGAATCCATCATAAGCTAATTTAACTAAATCAAACCCTAAGTAACTTTGTTTGTAATAAAGTTAGTATTTGTTGACATAGATGAATTTTTTTAGTTATGACACTAAAGCACCGCCACAGCTCGAACCGCATCCAGCAGTACAACCATAACAATAGTCAGCCGTTTGGATTTGCTCAATTAAATCTAAACTACCAGCCTCTAATAATTTAGTAATAGTCAGAGGTTCACCAGTGGAAGTTTTTGCTGGTAAATTCATCATTTGATTAAAATCACAATCATAGATATTGCCGAGATAGTCTACTGATAATTGATGGCGACACATTAAATTTGCCACTGTGTTGGGATTGAAATGGGACTCTAAAAATTGCAAGTAACTCTGATCGAGGTTTTTCTTTTCTAAATGAATTTTAGTTCTACCAACTGGTAGATTGGTGATGGTGAATAGGTTGTTAAAGACAATATTAAAATGTTCTTGCAAGAACATTTTATAATCTTGTTCTAGCTTCCCCTGTTCAGGCGTTAAAGAAAATTTTTCACTTATGGGTAATTGGGGATTATAAACTAAGTCCAAAATTAAGTTTGGGTTTTGCCCATAGCCGACTTGATTTAACCACTGCAAAGCTTTAATTGAATTATCGAATACACCTATACCACGCATTTTGTCAACATTATCTGCTAGATAACAAGGCAGAGAAGCAACAACTTGTACTTGATTATCGGCGAAATATGTAGGCAAATCACCAAACCCATCGACAAAATAAATTGTCAAATTAGAACGGACAATGACGTGTTTATGATTTTCCCGTGCAGTAGCCACTAATGACTTAAAGCCATAATTCATTTCTGGTGCGCCACCAGTTAAATCGACAATTTGAATTTCCGGGAATTGATGAATTAAGTCGATTAGCTGTTGACAAATTTCTGGAGATAATTCTTCTGTGCGTTTAGGACTAGCTTCGACGTGACAGTGCTGACAAGCAAGATTACAGCGTTTACCTAAATTAATTTGTAAAACTTGAATCGCTTTTTTTGTCAAAGGAGCATTGAGTTGTGAGTCAAATGGTGTGATTGTTGTATTGATGGTAGAGCCTGATCCAGTTGTCATTAATAGCTACTCCTAAAAGACAAATAAAACTAGCCTTGTAATAATCTATAAGTTATGCCACTGAGAATTGTGGCCGTAGGTAAAGATAAAATCCACGAAATCAAGATTTTGCTAAAAACCCACATACGTGGTTTTCCCCCAATTAAACCTACACCAAAAATTGAACTAACAGCAACTTGGGTAGGCGATATAGGTAATCCCAAATAACTGGCTGTAATCACTAATATACTAGTAATAATATTCGCAGATAAACCTTGAGTTCGATTGAGCGAGGTAATTTCTGTACTCATGGTTAAAGCTATTTTTTGGGAGCTAAGTAAACCACCGAGTCCCATAGCCATAGCAATAGTAATCATGGCTCCTTGAATTGAGAAATACTCAATAATTAAAACTAGAGAAACAATCTTTGGCGTATCATTAAAACCTCTAGTGAAGCTGATAATACCAGCACTAATATAATGAGCAATATCAATAATTCTGGGGTTTGTTTGCAGGTGAAATTTGCCTTTAATATAATCAACTAAACTATAAATACCTGCGGCTAAAGGCATCGCAATTATCGGACTGAGAAATAGAGGCAAAAGAAAGTGACTTAGCAAAACAGCAAAGTTGACCTTCAGACCGATCGCTACTAATCCGGCTCCGAGAATTGCCCCAATTAAACTATGAGATGTAGAAATTGGCAACCCTAAGAGAGTGGCAATAATTACAGTCAAACCTGTAGCGATCGCCACAGCTATTTGAAACTCTGGTGCGTGAGCGATCGCATCTGCTAAAATCCCCTGACCACTAAAGCGTTGAACTAATGTACCAGCTAGAAAAGTAGCAGTTAATGCCCCCGCAAAAGTCGTAAAAGTTGCCCACAAAATTGCTGTTTGGTAGCTATTTGTCCGGCTGCCAAACAGTGTGGCTACACCCTGAAAATTTTCATTGGCTCCATTGGCATAAGCCAAGAATAAGGTAGCGATAAATAGACTAATTAACAACATTTTGAGGATGATAAATTAACAGCAACCACCACCGCTATAATACCAAGTGGAATCAGTAACGATGATTTCATCTGGCTTAATAGCTGCTAGTTTAGCAGCAGTTTTATCACAAACGGCTGCCGGAATGCCACGTTGCAAGATATGCCCAGCCGAGTCATCAAAAAATGCTTCAGAACCAGCATAAATTGCTGTTTTTCCCGTAAAAATACAAGCACCATCTTCCGGAATTCCGACTTTGAAGCAGACTGAATCCAGACTTTCTAAAAGTAGATGTGTTTCTAAATGATACGTTTGGCAATCGAGTAAACGATAGGGACGACGCGCACGGATTTCTATTTGACCGAAGCCAGCATTAATAATACGCTGAGTGTATTCTTCATAGGTGAGTGCGCCTGATAAACACATAGCTCTTAACTGTTCATCTTGCCGCAAATGTGCAGGTATGGGACGAGTGGCAATGGGATCACTCATTTGCAACCTGCCACCCGGTTTTAATACCCGATAGGCTTCTTTTAAAGCCTGGCTTAAATCATCTGGCTCAAAAATGTTAAACAAGCAATTTTGAGCCACGATATCCACACTGGCATCCGCTACAGGTAAATTAAAGGCATCACCCTCACGAATCTCCACAAAGCTGAGATCAAACCAAGGATTTTCTTGGGCAGCAACTTCCAAGTTACGCGCCGCCGCTTCTCTCATGGCCACCACTGGTTCCACAGCAATCACAGCCCCAGCATAACGGGAAAAGTAAGCAAATTGCAGTGCTTCTAAACCACCGCCAACACCGACATACAGCACGGTAGGTTGATTTGCAAGTTCTGTCGGGTGAACCGTGGTTCCACAACCATAGTTCATTTCTTGCATCAGCAAAGGAATGTTGAGTCCTGGGAGTTGTAGAGGAGTACTTTGAACACAACAAAGTCCCACTTGTGGCGTTTGGGCAACTTCACTATAAAATTGTGCTGCTGTTTCTAAATAAGTCATTTCCGTTTAGTTACGTGCTGAGGTCGAGGTTTAACTGTGTGCATCCTCAATATAACTAAATAACATAGTCGGAATTACGCACATTCCACCCCTAAACCCCTAAATTCTTAAATATCTACAGCGTCTGTTTTTTAGTTTTTTGCAAATGAGTGTAGATTCTCTCGGCTAATTCTTCCAAGCTAAAGGGTTTGACGAGATAATCATCAGCACCAGCATCTAACCCGATAATGCGATCGCTGACTTCATCTTTAGTGGTAAATAAAATTATCGGCACTTTCTTGCCAGTACTGCGTAAACGATGACAAATTTCCAACTCTCCTAAACCAGGTAGCATCCAATCTAACAGGATCAAATCCAACTGCAATCTACCTGCGGCGATGATTGCTGTTAATCCATCATAGGCAACACTAACCTGATAGCCTTGATAGTTCAGTCCTAGTTCAATAAATCTCGCTAATTTGACTTCATCTTCAATCAGTAAGATGTGCGTCATGATAGGGCAAAAAGTAGAAAAGCAAAGCCAAAAATTTGAGATACCGATAACTTGAGTTTGTTGGCGATCGCACATAGCTTTATAATTTCTACTGTGCTGCACTAGCCAAATAATACGAGCATCTAAATAGCTTTACATTAGCTTAATATACTTTTGCCTAAGTAACAACTGTAAATTTCCGCAGTGGGAGTGAGGAGTCAAGAATTAAAGCCTCAAGAGTTTTTCTCATCTTTTTTATCTCAATAGCTTTAACAATAAGCCGTCACATCCTCACCACACTCATCAGCTAAATAACACAGTGCTTTAAACCGCAAACCCACAACTTGCTCGTATAAAGGATTTAATTTACACATAGCCGGGATATGAAACAGTGTCCGACCAAACAATTTTATATCTCTGGCAAATGGGCATTGAGCAGGGATTGCTTTGCACAACAGATGAGCTAGTTTATAGTTATGAATTTCTCTTGCTTCTAACCAGCTGCGGATAGGATGCAGTAGGTCGGTTTGAGCATGAACTTGAGTAAAGCTTGTCATAATTAACCACCTTGTTTTCTGTGTTTGGCTCTCTATAAATAAATACGGTTAGATGATGTGTTTTTATGCAGTAATTGTTCGTCATTTTATGTTGAACAAATCAAGTTGTGATTTCTAGTCACACTGTTAGCTACAACTGCCATAATGTTGATTACAGAATCAGTCAAGGACTGCCAACAAATAAAATTGACAGTAGTCGCGTGAATTATTGCTGAGTTTGCCTTCCGGCTTTTGGTGATAGACGTTAGGCTAGGGCTGCAAATTCCTTGTTAAACCTCAAAGCCGTAAGCACAGATGACTAATAATTTTCTGCAAAATAAAAAACTGATTTTTGACCTTTGGGCATCTAGCTATGATTGGCTGTTACCTTCAGTCTTCTATCAAGCTGTTCACAGAAGGTTACTAGAATATGTCGATTTACCAAATCAAGCCAATGTCCTAGATTTAGGTTGTGGAACTGGCCGTCTATTAGAACGACTGGCAACTGAATATACCGAACTGCGGGGTACGGGACTAGATTTATCTACTAATATGTTGCGTTTAGCTAGACTTACTAACCGTCACCATCCCCGGTTAATTTTTCTTGAAGGTAAAGCCGAATCTTTGCCTTTTGCTGATGGTCAGTTTGATGCTATTTTCAACACTATTAGTTTCTTGCATTACGCACAACCAGAGCAAGTCTTGCATGAGGTAAGCCGAGTACTTGCCCCTGGTGGACGTTTTTACTTAGTTGATTTCACTAGCAAAATCGAGAACAGACTGCCAATATTCCCAATTTCTGTGCAAGGAATTAAATTTTATAGCCCTAATAAACGTCAAGTTCTTGGTGCTGCTGCTGGACTATCCTGTGTGAGTCACCATTATTTATTAGGGCCTGTCTTGCTGACAATTTTGGCTAAACCCTGTTGAGAAAAGTCAGATTACTTAAATATCCTAACTCTGTGTCTCTGTCTTGAAAAGTTCAGATGCCTGCGGCAAGCCGCAAAGCGTCTACGGAGGAAACCTCCGCTCCGACTTTTCGCTGTGTCTCCGTGGTTAAGTAACCTGACCACAAAGGCACAGAGACACAAAGCGAAAACTGTAAACTTAAAAGTAATTTTTAACCCTTTAATGCCTTTCTAAAATTCCGACGATACGCGCCATTAGCAATAAATAAAGCTGGCCAAAGCAAAGATAAACCAATACGATTAGGCAAAGATTGCGTGAAATTAGTTCGAGAAAAACCATTCCAAAACTTCCACACACCACCTACATAAATCACAATTAAACCAAAAATAATTAGCTTACCCATCATCATTAACTCCGTTAGTTAGACTGCGATAGACTTCGCAATCTTGGCAATCAATCTCAATGCTTCATTGACAGCAGCCGAGTCTCGAAAAATTTCTGCCACATCTGGATCAAGAACTATAATATTGCTTGATTGCATATAAGCTTCATAATACTTGCCACGAACTCCACCTGAAAAATCATACTCAGGTCTCATTTCATCATTGACTACCATGCTTCTTGGTGTTGCTACTCGCTTTGTTTAGGTTCCACTGAAACGTCATAATGATATTTTACTCTTAAACAGCAAAATCGGGTGAGCCATCTGCTCACCTTACCGCTACAATATGCCACTTTGACATTACACATATATTACTTTTTCCTTCTGGCTGGTTGCCTGTCTAGCTGATGGTAGTTAGCATAAATAAACCTGATTTCATTGGCATATCTCTCATTGCTGTTTTGGGGAATCTTTGGGAGATCACAAACCGGAAGCAATAAGTAAAAATACTTATTGCTGAACAGATGTTTCTTGCGGAAGTTTCTCAAAGATCAGTAGTCATAGGAAACTAGAGAAAACACAATATACTTTCACGGGTATGGAAGTAGCAAAGCGACAAAAAGTTATGGAGGATTTATGCGTGCAGTACTGATGGCAGGCGGTTCCGGAACGCGACTTCGCCCGTTAACTTGCGATCTGCCAAAACCAATGGTGCCAATTCTCAATCGCCCCATTGCCGAACATATTATTAATCTACTGAGAAAGCATGACATCACAGAAGTGATTGCCACATTACATTACCTACCTGATGTTTTACGAGACTATTTTCAAGATGGTAGTGATTTTGGTGTGCAAATGACCTACGCTGTTGAGGAAGACCAACCTCTAGGGACAGCAGGTTGTGTGAAAAATATTGCCGAACTTTTGGATGAAACTTTTTTAGTAATTAGCGGTGATAGTATCACAGATTTTGATTTAACAGCAGCGATCGCTTTTCACAAACAAAACCAATCAAAAGCAACTTTAATTCTCACTAGAGTTCCCAATCCCATCGAATTTGGTGTAGTAATTACTGACGAACAAGGTAAAATTAAACGCTTTTTAGAAAAACCTTCAACCAGTGAAATTTTTTCTGATACCGTCAACACTGGGACTTATATTTTAGAGCCAGAGGTTTTAGAATATCTGCCAGATAACACAGAATGCGACTTTTCTAAAGATTTATTCCCCTTACTCTTGGCAAAAGATGAACCCATGTACGGTTACATTGCGGAGGGTTATTGGTGTGATGTTGGTCACTTAGATGCTTATCGAGAAGCCCAATACGATGCTTTAGAACGGAAAGTAGACCTAGACTTTGCTTATAGAGAAAATTCTCCTGGGTTGTGGATAGGACAAAATACTTATATTGATCCTTCAGCTAATATTGAAGCCCCAGTTGTGATTGGCAGCAATTGCCGCATCGGGGCTAGGGTGCAAATTGAAGCGGGAACGATTATTGGTGATAATGTCACCATTGGTGCTGATGCTAATCTCAAGCGGCCAATTGTGTGGAATGGGGCCATTATCGGGGATGAAGCCCAGTTAAGTGCCTGTGTGATTTCGCGGGGAACTCGTGTAGACAGACGCGCTCATGTTTTAGAGGCGGCGGTGGTGGGTTCTTTGTCCACAGTGGGTGAAGAAGCCCAAATTAGCCCTGGTGTCAGAGTTTGGCCGAGTAAAAAAATTGAATCAGGGGCAGTTTTAAACATTAACTTGATTTGGGGTAACACTGCCCAACGCAATTTATTTGGACAACGGGGTGTACAAGGATTAGCAAATATTGACATTAGTGCCGAGTTTGCGGTGAAATTGGGGGCTGCATATGGTTCTACTTTAAAACCTGGGGCAAAAGTTACTGTCTCTCGTGATCAACGTAATGTTTCGCGCATGGTGACGCGATCGCTAATTGCGGGTTTAATGTCTGTAGGTGTGGATATTCAAAACCTTGATGCCACAGCTATCCCCATCGCCCGCACAGTTATACCCACAATGAATGTCGCTGGTGGCATTCATGTGCGAGTCCACCCTGATCGCGCCGACTATATCCTGATAGAATTCATGGATAATAAGGGGATTAATATCTCCAAAGCCCAAGAAAAGAAAATTGAAGGGGCTTACTTTAAGGAAGATATGCGCCGCGCCCTTAGTCATGAAATTGGCGATGTCGCTTACCCCAGCCAAGTTATTGACCGTTATTGTACCGCTTTTGAGAAGTTGTTAAATGTGGCTACCCTGTGCAACAGTCGCGCCAAAGTAGTCATTGACTATGTTTATGCTGTGTCTGGGGCTGTCTTACCCCAAATGCTAGATAAATTTGGTGCGGATGCAGTAGTGCTGAATGCCAGTTTAAATAAAAATGCTGTTTCCACAACTGATAGGGAAGCATTGCTACAGCAACTTGGTCATGTGGTGGAAGCATTAAAGGCTAATTTTGGTGTGCAAGTATCAGCTAATGGCGAACAACTGATTTTAGTCGATGAGTCAGGCTTTCCCATTCGTGGGGAAATGTTAACCGCCTTGATGGTGGATATGATTCTCACCTCTAACCCCAGAGGGACGGTAGTCGTACCAGTCCATGCCTCCAGTGGCGTGGAACAAGTCGCCCGTCGTCACGATGGCCGAGTTATTCGTACCAAATCTAATCCCACTGCTTTGATGGAAGCTTGTCAAAAGAACCCTAATGTGGTATTGGGCGGTAGTGGTGAGACTGGATTTATCTTTCCCCAATTGCATCCGGGGTTTGATTCCATGTTCTGCATTGCTAAAATTATTGAGATGCTGACTATACAGGAGCGATCGCTAGCTACTGTTCGCTCAGAATTACCCCGTGTAGTCCATAAAACTTATACCATACGCTGTCCCTGGTCGGCAAAAGGTGCATTGATGCGCTACTTGGTGGAAACGCACCCAGCCCAAAACCTCGAACTCATCGATGGTGTGAAAATTCGCCAACCCTTTGATGATAGTTGGCTATTAGTTTTACCCGATGCCAGTGAGCCTTTAGTACACTTATACGCTAACAGCAACGAGCGCGACTGGGTAGATGACACGGTGAGAGATTACCGTTCTCGCGTGCAAACTTTCGTGGAAAGACAACAAGAGTATCATCCGGCAGAAGTTTGATTAAGAACTTACATTCCGCAGATGTGACTTATATCGCTAGTAGTTTTGATCAATTAACCCAGAACATTGTTTATCGGTCTAATTTTTCTGGGTTAATTTAACTTTTGACAATGATTCATATTCAGTATAAAAGCGAAATTTCGCTTCTCCTAATCTAGATTATTGCATCAAAATCTGACGGACTAAAATACTCATTACCTCATCTGAGTTAGCAGTTAGTAATCATGCACTCCAATCTCTGACACTAGCGTTTAATAGGCAAATATCGCAGCTATGAATTTATATGAGGCAGTATTTTCTTCAGGGTTATTACGGTTGATAATGTATGAAAAAACATGGACTATGAAGATATATTATATTTAAATCCTAATGTATGAACCACCTAGATGCAATACTTAACAAGGCTTTGATGCTTGGTAGTTCAATGTCATTAGATTGTCACGATATAAATATTATTGAAAAACAATTAATTATAATTTCTAATAACATTTTAGATTTACATCATATCCAAGATGAGTTAGAACCTACACTCAAAAAACTCGATGAAGAAATTGCACGGATTGATGCTATTCGTTTGACAAAAGGTGTTGTAGGAGTTGGTTTAATCCTACTTGGTCAAAATAGTAGTGATGATGATATACTCTCACAAATAGGTTCAGAAATTGCTTTAGAAATTGGACATAATTTTCTAGATGAAGCAATTCATGATGAAAATCATCTGCGACAAATTCGGAAAACATTTGGAGATTTGGTGCAGAAGATTGATATATTTATTCATCAAGGTATATGGTTGAAAGAAATTATTTCTCAATGTTTTCTCACTTCAAATACTGTTTTTGATGCAGAAATTCATAAACACTCTCAAAGTTTACCATCTTTGGCTGCACAAATATCCAAATTATCATTTAGTATTCGGTTAGATTTTAGCTTTAGTCAACCAGAGTTAATGCAAGCTAAAATAGCACCAATCATGGTTGCATTACAACGGTTAATTATAATAAAAAATAAACTAAATAGTTTGTCATCTTCGATTGAACCTACAAATATTTTTGGGGCTACTTATCATACTGTAAATTCGTTATTTTTAGTGTTTGGTGCAGCAATTACACGAATAGAATTTAATCACAAAAATGAAATAATTATAAAGATAGAAAATCAAAATCATTTATTATTAGATATTATTAAACAGTGTGATAGTTATGAGAACAATATTAACAATATTATAGCATCTGCACATTTTTTACAAAATTTTATAAATACTTGTTTAAATGATACAAGATTTTTAGAAATTCTTGCTCAAGTTCAGTCAAAAATTAGTATTGATCAATTACACGAAAAATTTTTCACTATTATTCAAACAGTAGAAAGAAGGTTAAATTTTGATACTCTGCCTGTAATGGAGCAAAATTTAAATCGTATGTTTCAAGTACAAGTGCAATTAAGAAATATACATAAGCAATTAGATACAGTTATAAAAAAAATTAATAAGCAAGCTACTAATCCATTAAATATTGATGTGATTAAAGCCTTATTTAGTGTTCTTGGTCAATCTATTACAGCATTAGGTTTAGATGATAATGGAGTGATTATTTTATATAGCAACACTCAATACGAATCCATCAACTCTGTTATCAATAAATGTATTAATTTAAAACAGATTCTTGAAAAACCTACACGTCAGTTAACATATCTTGTTTCCTTTGGAAAAGAATGTACTCAAAATACTGGGCTGATAACTGCATTAGAAGAAATACATTCATATAAAACAATAAGTGATATTAAAAATGATGTCAAAACTAAGAGCCGTAAAATAAAAAGCACGTTTAATTTTGCTAATAAAGATGTCATGCTATCTCAATTTGAACAGATTAAAACTGTACAAGAAGATTTCAAGACAATAAATAAAAATTTACAAAATATTATTAATACAATTGATAAGGGAAAAGATATTTATATTCAACCTAATACATTAAAAAGTATTGTATTTCTTTTTGGTAGTATTTGTGCAGTTGAGTTTAGTCAAGAAGATGAACTTTTTATTGATTTTAATACTAAAAACGAAAAGGTCTTAGATATTTTAACTTTTTGTGAAAAATTTCAGCCAAGAATTGAAATATTAATTCAAGAAGCAGAAGCAAAAATAAAGGAAGCACAGGAATGTTTTAAAAATCCACTCTTGATGAAACAGCGTTTGCAACAACAACGAAAAAAAACTGTTCAAATAAAAACGGCAATTGCTGCAAGTATTATAATTTTATCTACCCCTGGAGTTTGGTTTGCTTGGAGTAGATTGTCTCAAGAAAAAATACTTAGAGATACACAAACATTAATATCTAAAATAAATGATGTAAAACAAGCTCAAGACATTAATGAAATTAGACTGATGAGTGACAAAATCAAACAATCGATTGTATCACTTGAAAGAATTCCAAATTCATTTGCATCTGCATACCCCGAAGCACAAAAATACATTAGCAAATTTCGTACTCAACTCAATACAGTTGAATAAAGACTACAGATAGAAGAAGATGCAGCAGCTAAGTTTGAATCTACAAAACAATTAGCTATAGAAGCAGAGATTTTGGTGCAAAATCCACCGCATCCTCCAACAGTATGGAAAGAAGCAAGTAATAAATGGCAAGAAGCAATCAGTATATTGGAGTCTATTCCCGAAGATTCATTTGTTACGGTAGAAGCAAATAGAAACCTCGAACAATATCGTAATAATTATGCTGTCATTTCATCTCGTTTATCAGATGAAATACAAGCATCTGAATTGCTGGCAAATGCCAAAAAATTGAGTTGGGAAGCAGTAAAAATCACTCAGAACCCTCCACATTCTAGTACAACTTGGAAACAAGCCAGTGTTCAGATTGAACAAGCAATAAAGCTTTTAGAAACAATACCTAAAAACTCACCACTGTATGTACAAGAACAGCAGCGACTAAAAGAATACAAGGCGAACTATACTACCATTAATCAACGAAGAATAATTGAAAATAATGCTGTTTTAAAATTTAAACAAGCACAAAATTTAGCCAGACAAGTTGAGAAAATTACTGAAAATACACCTTATACGTTAGTTGGACTTCAAGATGCACTTCTAAAAATTAAACAAGCAACAAATTTATTAAACAGTATTCCTTCTGGAACAACAGTTTCAGGAAAAGCATCAGAAGTTGTACAAATATATAGTCGTAATTACAATACAATTTACAATCGATTTCAAGCTATTAGTAGGTGTAGTTCTCCACAGTCAATTGATTGTTTTGATGCTAAATACAGTTTTTATCTAGAATCTGTAGACGGTAATTTATCATCACTTTAAATTATGAGGAAAAAACGTCAGATATTTTTATCTAGAAGTTCCTCAGTCAATTCACTTAACTACGATTATCTATCTGAGCGCGTTGCAAACTACCAGAAAAATCTACGTAAACACTTTTCCATTCAGTGAATACATCTAAGGCGGTTGTGCCGGCTTCTCTGTGTCCATTACCGGTTTGTTTGACACCACCAAAAGGTAAATGTACTTCTGCACCAATGGTAGGGCCATTAATATAGGTGATACCTGCTGCAATGTCACGCATAGCCGCAAAAGCCCGATTGATATCACGGGTGTAAATTGAGGAAGAAAGACCATATTTTGTATCGTTAAGGATAGCGATCGCTTCCACAAAACTGCTAACCTCAATTAATGCCACTACTGGCCCGAATATCTCTTCACGCGCAACCCGCATATTCGGCCTGACATGATCTAAAATTGTCGGCTGAAAAAAGTAACCCTGTTTGAGTTGTCCTTCTGTGGCAATTTTTCCCCCAATTAAAATCTTGGCTCCCTCTGCACGGGCAATATCCATATAATCATCTACCCGTTGCAGTTGTTTGTGATTAATAATTGGCCCAATATCTGTGTCAGCTTCAGTACCAGCACCCAAACGTAATTTGCTAGTCCGTTCCAGCAGCATTGTCGTGAATTTTTCTTTAATATCTCGATGTAAAATTAAGCGACTGGTAGCAGTACAACGTTGACCAGTTGTGCCAAAGGCTCCCCAGACTGCACCATCGAGAGCAAGTTCTAAATCTGCGTCTTCCATCACTACTTGAGCATTTTTCCCGCCCATTTCCAGACAAACTCGTTTGTGAGTTCGTCCACAGGTAGCACCAACAAAAGCGCCAGTTTCGGAAGAACCAGTAAAGGACACTAAATCAATATCTGGATGTTCAACTAAAGCCTTCCCCGCTTCTTCTCCTACCCCATGCACCAAGTTAATTACCCCAGGCGGTAAACCTGCATCTGCAAAAATCTCGATTAATTTCGTCGCACAAGCAGAGGTATCTTCAGCCGGCTTGAGGATGACTGTATTGCCACAAACTAAAGCTGGCATTGCTTTCCAACAAGGAATGGCGATGGGGAAATTCCAAGGAGTAATTAAAGCACACACTCCTATGGGCATTCGTACCGTCATGGCGAATTTATTGGGCATTTCCGAAGGTGTGGTTTGCCCAAACAGTCGCCTACCTTCACCCGCACTGTAAAAAGCACAGTCAATTCCTTCCTGCACATCCCCCCTAGCTTCGGTGAGGGGTTTACCCATTTCTCGACTGATTAACTGAGCTAATTCTTCTTTGTGTTGGAGTAATAATTCTCCGACACGAAACACATATTCTGCTCTAGCCGGGGCTGGCACTTTCCGCCAACTATCATAAGCTTGCCGAGCTGAAGCGACAGCTCTATCTACATCCTCGGCTTGAGAACGGGGAAAAGTTGCCACGACTTCGGTTTTATTAGCAGGGTTGTTGCTGTTGATAATAGTTTCTGTGGCAGCATTCACCCATTGACCATTGATATAATTTTGGCAAGTTAGCGGAGTTATCATTTGCCAGCCCTCCAGCTTGTGACCAATTTAGCCTAATTCGTAACTAAAAAACTTAATTACATAGCTTGCTTCTCGCCAAAGGCGAGTATTACGCATTATTCTAAGCTACTAATGCCAAAACTCCCACCGGTGAACCAGAGCCACAGCGTAACCTGAGGACAGCGATCGCTAGTGTAATCCCCGTTGGTGGCAATTGTTGTAAATTTGTCAAATTTTCTAACACAATACCCTGCTGTGCCAATACCAAACGGTTGGTAGTAAAACTACTATCCTGTCCAGGGTCTACACCATGAGTATCAATGCCTACACCAGCGATTTGTCTTTCGTCCAAGAGAAACTGAGTAGCATCGCCCCCAAAACCGGGAAAGTGCATGACTCCCTGAGCATCCTGGTTCAAAAAAGCATTTTTATCAGACCACTTATGTTCCCAGCCAGTATACAGTAGCACTAGATGATCAGCTGGAATCTCACCATGTTGCCCTTCCCAAGCCAGGATATCCGCAACAGTGAGTGTATAGTCAGGGTTGATAGTTGTGGTTGCAGAGATATTGATAGCGATCGCAGGTACAATTAAAGACTGAGCCGAGTATTGGTCAATGCCCACACCAGCCAGATAAAAGCTGTTAGGCGCATTCATATGAGTAGCACTGTGTTCTCCCAAGGAAAATTGTCGCAGATAGTAACCATCATCAGGTAGCTGGGCAACAGGGATAAACTCTACACCTGGGTCACCAGGCCATTGAGGAATGTTAGAGTCAATTACGTGACTCAGATGAATCACACGAGAGTAAGCAATAGTTTTTAAATTCGACACTCTCATCAACCCCCACCTTCATTAAAACAGTGAACAGTGAAAAGTTATCACGGCGTATGACGGGGGATTTAAACCCACCACCAACGCCTACCACCAATTGGTGGGGGACTTAAACCCAAGGATAAATACATCACTCTTCACTGATAACTGATAACTGATAACTGTTAAATAACCCCCCAAAGTCTGTAATTACAGCTTTTTGGGGGGCAAATGTTGCAGCAAAAAGTGAATTAGTAATAGTTAACAGCCTCTTGGTTAACATGGCAATAAAAACAGATAAATCTTCTGTAAAGAGATTGAGCAACTATGTTGGTACTACCGACTGTTTTGCTGCGCTTTTGAGATCACATGAGTGTACACCAATCAGAGGATTAGGCACGGGAAAAGGACGATTTTCTAAAATTTTAAATTGACTATTGTCAGCATCATAAGCAAACACCCCGCCGCTTTCAATTTCATAAATCCAAGCATGGAGAGTCAACTGTCCACTGTGAAGTTTAGAGCGAATTACTGGGTATGTTTCTAGATTTTCTATCTGGGTGAGAACATTTTGCTCGATGGCAATTTTTAAAAGTTGTTCATTGGAGTACCCTTGGTAATTGTCCATTACCAGACGACGGGTAGATTCGGCATGATATCTTAACCATTCATAAACCGAAGGCATTTGTTGTGCTAGATTACCTATTTGTAATAATCCTCTCATCGCTCCACAATGAGAATGTCCACAAACCACAACATCTTTAATCCCCAACGCCTCAACAGCATACTCAATCCCTGCGGCTTCACCACCATTGAATCTGCCGTAAGGTGGAATGATGTTACCAACATTCCGGATCACAAATAAATCCCCTGGCTGACTCTGCGTAATTAAAAACGGATCTATTCTTGAGTCAGAACAAGTTATGAACAATACCTCTGGATTTTGTCCATGAGATAGATGCTCGAATAATTCACGATGAGCAACGAAATAGTTATCATGAAACTCGTTTAGCCCCGCAATAATGCGTTTAATCGGCACAGTTTAATTCTCCTCACCAGAGTAAAATATATCGTTACTTTTAATCTTCAAAATCATGAATTGATTTTCCGCATACAGCTATTGTATAACTCATTTCTCTCATGAGGGGGTAGAGGATAGGAGACAGAGGATAGGGAGAGAAAGAAAAATTTTCAGTTGAATTTAGTTTTTGTAAACATCAAATAAGAGGTTAGACAAGAACTAATTACAATCATGATTTTCCCATACCTTATACCCTATTTAATGGGCAATCCACTTAGCATCAGAGACAATACATACACCACCATATTTTTTAATTACAGGTCTAATTGCCTCTACCAATGCTTGCTCTTGTGCTTCTGTACAAATACTCATGACATATCCATTAGTGAGTGTATGAGTTTCCAGATCATTGATAACTCTACCTCTTTTACCTTTGCCGATGACATTTTCAATCACTGTATACCCAGAAACACCAGATTTTTCTAAGATTTCTAGAACTTTTGGTAATTCTAAAGAGTTTGTCACTATCTCTATTTTCTTAACAGCTTCCACTTCGTTAAACTCCTATAAGTTTGATGATGTTGAAATATAACGGAATGCCAATAATAATATTGAAAGGAAAAGTTAGCGCTAAGGCCATAGAAACATATAAACTAGGGTTAGCTTCAGGTACTGTGATTCTCATAGCTGCGGGTACAGCAATATAAGAAGCACTAGCACAAAGCACAGCAAATAATAATGCGTTGCCTGGAGAAATCCCGATAAATTTAGCTAAAATGATGCCAATAAGTGCATTTACTAAAGGCATAAATATAGAAAAGCCAATCAGAAAATAACCTGTATTACTCAATTCTTTAACTCTCCTTGCGGCTACCATACCCATATCTAGTAAAAAAAATGCTAGAACTCCATAAAAGATATCTTGAGTAAAAGGATGTAACTTTTCCCAACCTTTTTCTCCGGTAAGTAAGCCAATTATGACACTCCCAACTAATAAAAAAACTGAACCATTTAAAAATGCTTCTCGTAATACTTCACCCCAAGAAAATTCTCCTTTATCTTGTTCTTGATCTTGGCTAAATATTCTCAGCAATACAATACCCACGATAATTGCTGGTGATTCCATCAGCGCTAAAGCTGCTACCATATGTCCACTAGAGTCAATGCTGAGAATTTTCAGAAAAGATTGTGCAGTAATAAAAGTCACGGCACTAATAGAACCATAAGTGGCAGCGATCGCCGCAGCATTATGGTTATCAAGTTTGATTTTTAATATAAAAAAAGAATAGATAGGAACGATGGAAGCCATAAGTATAGCTGCCGCTAGCGTCATAGCAATTTCTGCGTTAATGCCACTTTCGGCAATTTCATATCCGCCTTTAAATCCAATAGCTAGTAGTAAGTAGAGAGAAAATAATTTTGGTAAAGGTTGAGGAATATCTAAATCAGATTTTAAAAAAATTGCCAGCATTCCTAGAAAGAAAAAAAGTACTGGCGGATTTAATATATTGGATACAATAAGATTTAAATTCATACCTAACGAACCCGTGATTTGTAAAGAGTTTCCAGAACTAAAACAGTAGTTTTGCTAATGACCACAGTTTTTTAAGCAATTAACAGCTTGAGAAGCAAGCATATGTTAGCATTTTGTGCCATTAGTTTGTGCGTGTTGTTGTCAGGAGTCAGAATTCAGGAGTCAGGAGTCAGGAGTCAGGATTCAGAATTCAAAATAGAATTAGCATAACCAGTTAGTAGTTTACTAACCTGCTGCTCATCTAAACATTGATGACATATATGAGGGAACAGGGAATAGGGGATAGGGAATAGGAAATAGGAAATAGGGAATAGGGAACAGGAATGAAGGGATTTAGGAGTGTAGTTAGTTTTTGTGTAAGCACAGGCTACGCCAAAATAAATCAAATACGAATCCTATAGGAATCCGATTTGATTTTTGAACAAAATTCAGTGTACATTCATTTTCTAGAACCCTATTGCCTATTGCCTTTCATTAAATTGAGTGAGGGAGTGCTGTTAGCGGAAGCGGGGCGTTTAGCCCGTGCTGAGTTTTGACTCTAATGACCAATGACCAATCACCAATGACCAATGACTAATGACTCTTCCCTATTGCCTGACTACGCAAATCAGTTTAGTAATCAAAGCGGATTCCTACATCACACACAAACAGCAACAATTAGGCCACGATGTAACTTAACGTAAAACTTTCTGGGAACAAATACTGAGAATTTCCTGTCGTTTAGTTTTAAACTTTCAATATGATACCTGTTGTTTTTGAGGAAGTGCGGCACTAACCATGAAAATACGGTTACTTGGTCAAGGATTGACAGGGCTAGCAATAGCTTCCATGAGTGCATTAGTTGCCACCGCAACTATAAATCAGCCAAGCTATGCTGGAGGCACAACATTTTACTGCGGCAAGAGCAGAGGCGTACCCGTGACATTTGCCCGGACTCAAGACGGCAAAAATGTCCCAATGGTTCGCTGGGTGTCTGGTGGTTATTTTCCACCGCCTTGGACGGCGCAAAAGCGCTGTCTGGAGGTATCCCGCAGATTTCAAAAAAACTACGATAACGGTAGATTAAGAACTATCAAAACTGGCTTACTCCGGGGAGAACCTGTAGTTTGTGCAGCGACAAATCCCAATAATCCCTGTACAGATAGCACTTTGTTATTTACAGTCAAGCGTGGTGCTGATCCTAATGTCATTGTCCGGAGATTATTTGACCGTCGTGGTTTGGCAGCTGGCAATGCGCTCAATGAAAGCAGCAATAGCACAGTTAATATCGATTTCGATACTTACGTGCAAAATGCGGCAACAGACTCCAGCAATGATCTCATCTATGAACCAAACGATAATACATCTGAAGCTGGTGTTCCTTAATGGTAAAGAGGACAAGGAAGGGGACAAGGAGCAGAGGGGCAGAGGGGCAGAGGGGCAGAGGGGCAGGGGAGGCAGAGGAGAAAAACTTCTTAACTCACTCCCGCACTCAGCACGGGCTAAACGCCCCGCTTCCGCTAACAGCACTCACAACTCAGCACTCACAACTCAGCACTCAGCACTTCCTTTTTCATCCCAGGAGGCATAAGGATATGGCATTGAATGTAATATGACTGGACGAATTTTGAGAATGGCTGTTTTTATTGGTGTTTTACCAATCACTTTGTCAGCCTCAGCAATGGATAGCAAGATTTGTCTGCCATCGAGCAATGTTAATTGTCGTATTGCTCCATCAGTGCAGGCATTGTCTCAATTGTCGCTCAAACAACTGCGTCGTCAAGCTGAAGCCATCACCGTCAGAGTTATGTCTAATGAGTTGTTGGGTTCAGGAATCCTGCTGAGAAAAGAAGGTAACGTTTATACGGTGTTAACTAACGCTCATGTGCTAAGGGCTGGTACTTCCCCTTATCGGATTCAAACGTCTGATCGGCGGATACATAATGCGAATTTAGCACCAAAGGTTAGCTTTGGCAGTAATGATTTGGCGATATTGCAGTTTAAGAGTGCTAGTCATGTCTACGAAGTGGCTACTTTAGGTGCTTCTCCTACCGTAGAGGATGAAGTGTTTGCTACTGGTTTTCCTTTTGCTCAAGAAGAGTCTCAAGAGAAAGGCTTGATGTTTACGGCTGGTAAAGTATTGCTAGTACTGAATAAAGCGCTGGAAGGAGGCTATCAGGTGGGTTATACCAATGAGATTGAGAAAGGAATGAGTGGTGGGCCACTACTAAATCGGCGTGGTGAGGTTGTGGGGATCAATGGGTTGCACGCCTATCCTCTGTGGGATACTCCATCTGTTTTTATCGATGGCTTGGAAGCAGATGAAAAGCTACATCAGAAAATTACTCGTTTGAGTTGGGCTGTGCCGATGGAAAAGGTGGTAAAAATGATACCACAAGCAGCGCAAACTTTACATAAGGCTGATTAGATGATGAGGCTCGATAGTAGACTAGCGACAGTAGTAATTGGTGGAGCGATCGCCTTTTTTCCCGCGAAAATTGCTGTATCATTAACACCGCAAGGCGTAAGTAATATTGCCAAAGAAGTAACAGTCCTCATCGGCGGGCCAAAACTTGGTTCTGGAGTGATAATTCACCAGCAAGGTAACACTTACATTGTGTTGACAAACTGGCACGTTGTAGACCAAGCAGGAACCTATACAGTCCAAACTCACGATCAAAATCTCTATCAAGTCACATCAAATTTGGTCAAACGTCTACCAGGAGCAGATTTAGCTGTACTCCAGTTTACCAGTAACCAAAGATACAAAATCGCTACTATTAGCAATTCCGATGTAGCCACGATGGAGGGAGCGACTGTTTATGTTTCTGGCGCACCACAACCAGTACAAGGTATCGAAAACCGCACTGTATTGGTTCCCGATGGGCGCATTGTCGGTACTAATACCCGACCTCAAGATGGTTATGCTTTAATTTATAACAATATTACTTATCCAGGCATGAGTGGTGGGCCTGTACTAGATGAAAATGGACGCTTGGTAGGGATTCATGGACGAGGTGCAAGAGATAAGGATGGTCAAAAGGTGGGTTTCAATTTAGGTATTCCCATCCGCATTTTTACTAACTCTCAGCTAGCCGGCACGCTGAATTTACAGATAGTGACAACAACTACACCACCCGTAACTAACTTTCTCCCGCCATCAACCCCCAGTACGCCAATTACAGGACGACCAATCACTATCAATGGTTCTGGTGGAGATGCTACAGGGTCTAGCGTTTGTCCTGGTAGACGTTGTTAAATAAGAAGAAGAAACGAAGACAAGTCAATGCAAAATTCAAAACAAAAGAAGCATAAAAGGAGAGTGAGGAAGTGCTGAGTAGGGAGTGAGGGAGTGAGGGAGTGGAGGAGTGAGGGACAATAAGAGAATCTATTGACCATTGACTAATGACTATTGACCAATGACCAATGACCAATGACTATTGACTATTGACCAATGACTTTAAATCTATGTTTTCAAAATACTTAAAATCTAGTTTTGTAGCTTTAGTAGTGATGTCAGCACTATTTTCTCAGAGTATAGCGATCGCTCAAACTACTATTGATGAAGATAAACTAGACACCGTTAATGGAATGCCCTGGGGTGGTGATGGTTTACCATTCGATAAGGTAGCTGGGATTAAAGATGCTTTGGTGAATTCTTCCTTGGGTAAGGTAGTGATTGACCGTCATGGGGAAGATCCTTTGGGAACTCTGTTTCAACAACCCTTTAATGGCCCTAGTCCTGGTAGATTTGTCATAGTTTCATTTTGGGGTAGCAAAATAGAAGGCTGTTTTGTGAAAATGGTTGTGCAAAAAGCACCCACAAACGGTGAAGCAGAAATAGCCGAAATTGCCCCCAAACTTATCGAATTGGGGATTGGAGAGCAAATTCTCCAACTGAATCGCAGTCCCAAAGCTCAGGTAAGAGGGTTAAAAGGACAGTACACATATACTGAATATGCAAACAATACAAAATACCAACGTTCTAGTACTTGGTATATGACAGATACGCTGTTTGATATCACTGCGGAGGCGGCAAACTTACTCAGAAATGCTCCCGCCAAAGAAGTCAAAGCACGTCTAACTTTCGATAATGGGGATACGAAAATTATCCCCATTGGTAGTGGGAACGTAAAACGATGGCAAGAAGCTTTTGGATTTAATAATTCTTGTCGTGCGCCTCAATAAAAAACATCATCCCTGACTTTATACAAAAGTAGGGGAGCAATAACTAATACAGGATAAAAATAAAACTATGAAATACTATCATGCCATTGCACCAACCATCTTAGGAGTATCTATCGCTCTGGTACAACCACAAATTGCTGCTGCCTTGTCGTCATCGGAAGTGGCAAAAGTAGCAAAAGCAATTACAGTGCTAATTGATAGCAAAAATGGTGCGGGAACAGGTGTAATTATTAAAAAAGAGGGTGATACCTACACTGTTTTAACCGCCCAGCACGTAGTCGCAACTCAAGCTAAATATGAAATCGTTACCCCAGATAATCAGCGCTATCCACTCAACTACAGCACGATGAGAAAGTTACCTGGGGTTGATTTAGCTTTGGTACAGTTTACTAGCAACCAGACTTACACTGTAGCCAAGATTGGTAACTCTGATAATTCTACAGAAGGGACAACAGCTTATGTCGCAGGTTTCCCCAGGGCGACAGCCGCAATTTCTAATTCGATTTTTAACTTTATCGATGGACGAATTACGGCTAATGCCTCAAAACCCCTGAAAGATGGCTATGCTTTGGTGTATAGCAATAATACCCTGCCAGGGATGAGTGGGGGGCCAGTATTGAACGAAAACGGTGAACTGATCGGCGTGCATGGGAGAGGGGATACAGCAGAAAACTATCAAGTATCAGATAAAAATCCTGACATTATTATCAAATCAGGTTTTAATTTGGGTATTCCCATCAATACCTTTTTGCGGCTATCATCGAAAACTGATGTAGCAGTGGGCGTAACTGTACCTAAAGTCCCGGTAAATATCACACCGAAAGCCGACAACTTTTATATCCAGGCTGGGGATAAGTATGACAAAGGAGACTTGAGAGGAGCGATCGCCGATTATACTCAAGCAATTAGCCTCAATCCTAACTATGTCAATGCCTACAATGATAGGGGAAATGCTCGGAGTGAGTTGGGAGATAAAAAAGGAGCGATCGCTGATTATAACGCAGCCATCAAAATTAACCCCAGATATGCTAAAGGCTTTTATAATCGGGGGGTAGCTCATGCGGAATTGGGTAACAATAAGCAAGCGATCGCTGATTACACCGAAGCAATCAAAATTGATCCTGAATACATCAACGCTTACAACAACCGGGGGATTTCCCGTGGTGATTTAGGAGACATCAAAGGAGCGATCGCTGATTACACCCAAGCCATCAAAATTAATCCCAATTATGCCAGAGCTTTTTATAACCGAGGGGTTTCTCGCCGTCAGTTAGACGATAAGCAAGGAGCGATCGCTGACTACACCGAAGCAGTGAGAATTGATCCTAAATACGTCAATGCCTACTATAACAGGGGCAATGCTCGTGCTGATCTAGGTGACACCAAAGGAGCGATCGCAGATTACACCCAAGCCATAACCATTGATCCTAAATATGTCAATGCTTACTACAACCGGGGCAATATCCTCGCTGACTTGAAAGATCATCAAGGAGCAATCAACGACTATACCAAAGCCGTCAACATTGATCCCAAATACGTCAACGCCTTCTACAACCGGGGAATTTCTCGTCGTCAATTAGGAGACAATCAAGGAGCAATAGCAGATTATACCGAAGCTGTGAGGATTGATCCTAAATATGTCAACGCCTATTACAACCGAGGAAATATCCGCGCTGATTTGGGAGACAACGAAGGAGCGATCGCAGATTACAGTCAAACCATCCAGATTGATCCCAAGTACGCCAATGCTTACTACAACCGAGGCTTATCTCGTCGTGATTTGGGAGATAAACGCGGAGCAGTAGCAGACTTACAAAAAGCCGCTAGCCTTTATTTAGAAAAAGGTCAAACACAATATTATCAAGATGCCCTAGCTTTAATTAAAAAGCTGATGTAGCAAATCTTCAGTAGGGTGTGTTGTCGCACAGCGCAACGCACCCATTTTATCTGGCGGTAAGTTAAGTAGCATGGGGCAGATCAACTCAGATGATGAAATTTTATGGTGAACTTGCACCAGTAATTTTTGGGGTATCAATTGCTCTGATACAACCACAAATTGCTGTAGCATTATCTTCATCAGAAGTAGCCAAGATTGCGAAAGCAATTACGGTACTAATTAATTATCAAGAAGGTTCTGGGACTGGGGTAATTATTAAAAAAGAGGGTGATATTTACACTGTTTTGACTGCTGCTCATGTAGTCGCAACTCAAGCTAAATATGAACTTGTCACCCCAGATGGACAACGTTATCCACTCAACTACAGCACTGTTAAAAAACTGCCAGATGTAGATTTAGCAGTTGTCCAGTTTACCAGCAGTCAAAATTACCCTGTTGCCAAGATAGGTAACTCCGACGAATCTCCAGAAGGAACAACCGCTTATGTAGCTGGCTTCCCCAAAACAGGATTTTTCAACACGGTTTACAATTTTGTTCCTGGGCAAATTACGGCAAATGCCTCCAAACCCCAGCGTGATGGATATGCTTTAGCTTACAACAATCTGACCCTACCAGGGATGAGTGGTGGCCCGGTGTTGAATGACAAAGGTGAACTGATCGGAATTCATGGTCGAGGAGAGGAAGCAAACTACGAAACATCGACAATCAATCCTACAGTTGCCCAGTTAAAATCAGGTTTTAATTTAGGGATTCCCATTAATACTTTTTTGAGACTATCAGCCCAATCTGGGGTCGATGTGGGTATTCGTCCTCCTAGTTCTTCCTTAGCTACAGCACCGAAAGCCGACGACTTCTTCATTCAAGGTAAAGATAAATCTGATAAAAACAATTTTCAAGGAGCTATTGCTGACTATACTCAAGCAATTCGTCTCAATCCCAATTATGCTAATGCCTACGCCCATAGGGGAATTGCCTACTTCCTTTCAGGAGACAAAAAAAGGGCAATTGAGGATGCTAACCAAGCTATAAAGATTGATCCTAAGTCTGCTGATGGTTATTTATTCAGGGCCTCTGTGCATTATAGCTTGGGAAATAAGAAAGAAGTCCTTGAAGATTTTACCCAATATATCAAGATTAATCCCAACGATGCCAATGTCTATTACGTTAGAGGATTAGTTCGCAGCGACTTGGGAGATAAAAAAGGAGCAATTGAAGATTACAATCAAGCTCTCAAGATTAATCCCAACGATGCCAATTATATCAAGCGGAGCAATGGGCGCAGAGAGTTGGGAGATAAAAAAGGAGCAATTGAAGATTATAATCAAGCTCTCAAAATTAATCCCAGAAATACTAATGCCTATTTTTATAGGGGATATGTCCGCTATGGCTTGGGAGATGAACAAGGAGCAATTGAAGATTATAGCCAAGCAATTAAGATTAATCCTAACTATGCCTTAGCTTATGGCATTCGAGCTGTTGTCCGTAGAGACTTGGGAGATAAACAAGGAGCAATAGCCGATTTACAAAAAGCAGCTAGTCTCTTTCTAGAACAAGGAGACACAAATGCGTACCAAAAAGCGCTGGAAGCTATTAGAAAGCTTCAGTAGTAACTAAATAGGGAGCATCCCCCAACCAAGTGAGCCGTAAGGGTTGGAATTTACGATTACGTCCGGCGGCTTTGTGACAAGCTTACAAATGATGGGATACTCAGACTTGTCAATACTGCATCCATCAATTTAAATACTGCATCTTTGGCCTTCCCCAAACTATCGTAGATAGCTTGGCGGAATTTTTCTAGTTGCGTCAGGATCATCACGTCAATGATTTATCGATTACTTTTATTGACTTTACGCCAGTCAGTGTTAATGTGACGTGAGTTCGACGACGGGAAAAACCCCTCTCCAAACCTCTCCCCCACGGGGGGAGAGGCTTTGAAACAAAGTTTTGTTTTTTCTCTGTTTGTATGAAACCACACTGCCCTCTGTGCGTCGGAGAGGGGTTGGGGGAGAGGTCAAAAAAGATTTGTCGAACTCACGTCAGTGTTACTGCTGACTGCTTTTCTCTAGCTTTTTAGTCCAAAGTCCAGCTCTCTGCAATTACCCAGATATTTGTGTGATTAATCAGTTTTATTGGGGAATACTTGTATTAAGTCTTTTATCCCCTCTCACCACCCTTGAAAAGCTACTGTGTATGCACAAGTTGCATTATCCTCTTTAATCTCAGAAGTAGGTTGGGTTAAGCGCAACGCAACCCAACATAGATCAAGGTGTTGGGTTAACCCAAAGCTTCAGTTATTTATCAAGTTTTCCGCATCCAAAATCCAAAATTATGACTTCAGTTCCTATTAGTAATAGTTCAGCCAATTTTTCTGGTAACAGTCGCTCATTCTTGAAAAAAAGAACACTATTATTTCGCTATCTAGCAGAAATAAATTTAATTTTTGGTTTCTGGTATTTGCAATGGCGCATTACCCATTCGATTAATTTTGATGCGCTGTGGATTTCTATTCCTTTGCTAATAGCCGAAATTTATAGCTATTTTGGCGGCATGATGTTTGTAATTGGCTTGTGGCGGCCTTTAGTTCGACAGATTAAGTCTCTCGATCAGCTGACTCCACCGATACCAAGTTCAGACTGGCCAACAATAGATGTATTTGTGACGTGCTACAACGAGCCGCCCGAAATTGTCGAAAAAACTGCCAAAGCTGCTCTAGCAATGGATTACCCCCCGACAAAGTTGCGTGTTTTTGTCCTGGATGATGGTAATTCAGCCCAGATACGCACGATGACAGAAAGATTGTGTATTGAGGATTTGCAATCACCACAATTACGGCTAGAAGCAGAAAGGATTGATGCAGAACACGCTTGTTTATTAGAGCGCTTAAAGCAACTAGAAAATCTGATACCTAATACTCAAGCTGCTGAAAAATGGCTGCAAGCATCCTCAGCATCAGAAGTTAACGAGTCTGCTACTGGATTTGTGCAAAGTTTGCGATCGCTGATTCTGTGGCTACCTCCAGAACATCATACTATTAGCGATCGCCTCACGACTGAACGTAATGCCTTAGAAGCAGATATTCGTCAGAAAGAATTGGAACTAGTGGAACTTGCTCGTTTTCGCTATATTGCTCGTCCCAAACCAGCTGGTGTACCTCATCACGCTAAAGCAGGCAATCTCAATTACGCGATTTTTTCTGGAGAAACTTCTGGACAATTTATTCTGACCCTAGATGCTGACCATATTCCTAAGCCACAATTTCTCAAGCGAGTTCTGCCTTATTTCTACACCTATAATCTTTTCACAGGAAAATACGACCAGAATCAAATTGCTTTTGTCCAAACACCCCAGGATTTTTACAATCTTCCTCCAGGCGACCCGTTTGGACATCGAGCAAATTTATTTTATGGGCCACTCCAGCAAGGCAAAGATGGCATGAATGCCGCTTTTTATACGGGTACAAATGCCATTCTGCGGCGAGAAGCACTGATTAGTGTTGGACTACAACATTTTGCTGATGAGTTTGCCAAAGATGAAAAGCGTTTAAATGAATTTCAATTAATTGGTGGTCTATCCAGCAACAGTATCACAGAAGATATGAATACAGCAATGCGTCTGCATGGTGCTGGCTGGAAATCTATTTATCATCATGAACTTTTAGCAGAAGGTTTAGCACCAGATGACTTAAAATCTACCCTGAAACAGCGACTACGTTGGGCGCAAGGCACTATCCAAGTACTACTCAGAGAGAATCCATTCACAAAACCAGGGCTAACATTTTGGCAACGATTGCATTACTTTAAGACAATGTATAGCTATTTTTGTGGTTTTTCTACTCTGGTTTTTCTTTGTTGCCCCATCATCTATTTTTTCACAGATATCGTTCCAGTTAAAAGCTACGGGGCTGATTTTGCTATCCACTTTTTTCCCATTTTTATTATCAACCGTTTGACTACGATGACTGCTACTTGGGGCATTCCTGCTGGAGAAGTTTGGCGCTCTGAACAATACACAATCTGTTTATTCCCCTTATTCATTCAAGCCATATTCAGTGTATTTTTTGGGGGTAATCTCAAATTCCAAGTAACACCTAAGCTGAGGCAATCTGGAACATATATCCAACTTGTTTGGCCGCAACTACTTATTTTTACCCTGACTATTCTAGGAATGTTATGGAGCCTTTATCAATTTGCCATTGGCAATTTAAATAATCCCTGGCTTCACCTCATCAATGGTGCATGGGCTATCTATAACTTGTCACTTTTGTGGGCTATTATCAGTGCATCTGTTTGGCAGCCATTGCCAGCAGTGCAAAAATAAACAGGAGTCAGAATACAGAATTCAGAATACAGAATACTCTACCCTTAAAGAGATAGAGTTTTAATTAGGAAGAATATTTTAATTTTTTTCGCCTACTAGGAACGAGATTTTAAACCACTATTCTTCACTCAGCAATGTACTGATTCAGTCGAAGTGTTGGACTCTAATTCATGCTGTTAGCGGTAGCGGGGCGTTTAGCCCATTCTGACTCCTGATTTCTGAATTCTGTTCGATAAAGACGCAGGCAAAGATCAAATAACTAAAGATGTACAGAAAACAGCGATGAACACTTATTTAGAGGCAAATAAATTTGATCGGAGAACTGTTTTAACAGTTTATGCTCATGCTGATGATGAAGTTCTACCTGCTGCTGGTACTCTGAGCTTAATGTCTAAGACAGGATGGAATGTTCACTGTTTAATATTGACTGATGGTAGTCTTTCTAGTTCGTCCATGAAGGGTACACGTCATCAAGAAGCAGAAGAAGCAGGTAAAATCATCGGTGCAACTTATGAGTTTCATGCACTTGAGGAGTGTAATTTCTCAACACAAGCAGTAATCAAAGTTACTGAAGCATCTATTGGACGTTGGCAACCCGATTTGATTATTACTCACGCACCACAACCGGAAAAATATGGGCATAGAGATCATGAAGTGTGTGCGATCGCAGTTTCTAATGTAGCCACTCGCAAAAACATCCCTCTGTGGTATTCAGCACCACCTGTTTTTTTGCGTGGTTTTGAACCCAACTTTTTTGTTGACATCACGTCTGTAATTGAGGAAAAAATTGCTGCTATTGGTTGTTATGAATCTGAGTCAAATAAAGCATTTATGCAACTAGATGCCATACTTGTTTTATCCCGATTTTGGGCTAGAGAATTAGGTCAGAGAAATGGCTATTTTGAAGCTTTTGAAATTTCTCGGCAATGGGTTGATGCTGGTTTTTTTGCGGCGATCGCCAATAGTAATAAGCTATATATTTAAAATAAAAAAACTAGACATCTTGCCGTTTCTATTCGGTCAATGCCAAAATAGTAGTATATAGTTAACCAGTCAAGTTACCAGGGATTAACATCATGAATTCGAGTGTTGAGATACTAGAATTATCGGGAATTTTAGATGGAATTAGAGGTAATGAACTGCGGCGCGAAGTTAGCAGCATTGTGGAAACCGGAGTGCAGATTTTACTAATCGATATGCAAGAAGTAAAATTTATCGATAGTTCTGGCTTAGGTGCTTTAGTATCGGCAATGCAAATGACAAGAAGTGCTAATGTCAAACTTTTTCTCTGTTCTATCAATGATCAAGTGAGAATGTTGTTTGAACTAACTAAAATGGATAGAATATTTCAAACTTTTGCTGACCGAGGTGACTTCCATCATCAAGTTATGTCAATTCAATAAGATGCTCAAGAATGCCAAATCCCAGCTAATTTTCTCAACTAACCAAAAGTGATTTTTATCAAAGACAAGTCATCGTCAAGATGGTTCTGAGTATTCACAGCGAGAATATTCGCCAATATCTGATTTAGCTCACAAGTATCTTCTTGACTGCGCTTGGTTAGTAAGTTAATGAAAGCATCAATACCCCAAATCTTCCCATCTGGCTGATTAATTTCATAAGTACCATCACTGAAGATGTACAAATTGCTGTTGGGTTCGACATCAAAAATAGCTTCACTAAATTGCACATCAGGTAAAAAACCAATGGGTAAATCTAAAGAAATTAGCTGTTGAACTTGGATGTTTGTTGGAGAATTACTAGCTAAAAGTAGAGCCGGTGGATGTCCAGCATTAGCATAAATCAGTTGACGTTTGAGGCGGTCATAAACTCCATACCAAATTGTGAAATATTTATCACCGTGCTTTCTCATTTGAAAAGCGTTATTGAGTGCTTTGAGAACTTCCCCAGGTTGACAAAAGTTAGTGTTTGGTAGAGATTGCGATCGCAAAACATTTAGCACAGATACCGATAGGAGGGCTGAACCTACTCCATGTCCTGATACATCCAACAAATAAATTACCAAATGATCATCATCGAGCCAATAATGGTCAAAGCAATCACCTCCTAGCTGTGCAGAGGGAATAAAAATATTTTCTGTATTTACACATCCTATAAGCGGTGAAGGTAAAAGCGATCGCACATAATCAGCTGCTTCCGCTAATTCGGTTTCCAAAATTTGCTTTTGAGTTTGTAAATCTCTATTAAGTATCTCCAATGCCTGCTTTTGAATTTGTAAATCTTGATGCAGTTGATGTAATCTTAGCCCTGCTCTTACTCGTGCTTTTAATTCATTCATTTCTATTGGTTTAGAGATAAACTCATCGGCTCCAGCATCAAGCCCTCTAACTCTATCTTCCTCCTCTCCCGTAGCTGCTCCTTTAGCCGTCAATAAAATAAAAAAAGTAGTTGCTAATTCTGGATTTGCTTTAATTCGACGACACACTTCCAATCCATCTAGCTGGGACATCATCCAGTCACAAATAATCAGAGCCGGATGTAGCAGTTGTGCTTGTGCAATTCCTTCCTCACCATTACTGACTACAGTAATATCATAACCTTGTTTTTGCAGCGTTCTTTGCATGACTGCTCGCACTATTGGGTCATCATCAATAACTAAAATTTTTAACATAAATTACTTTTTACTAAGTAAAATGATAAGAAATTCCTTTTAATTAAAACTACAGGCAATTGAGATTTAAATGTATAGTAGAAATACTCAAATTAAATAAGATAATTAGCGCATATAAGACTAGTATTTGATTATTTAAAAAACTTAGTATAAGTCGATAAACTTCTTACCTATTGTCTACCTACGCAAATGATTAGGCTGCACCAAGCTACGCTAACAGTAATCAAATCGTATTCCTATACAATGATGATTTTTCTATGAAAATTAGTAAAACAATCCACATTAAAGTTAACACAGACCTGACAGCTTCACCTCAAGTTTTGTCTTGGTTTGAGCAGATTAATCAACCACCCCTCTCCGATCAACAAATTTGGTGGCAATGTCAAACCCTGCTCATAGAAGGCTTTACTAACATTGTGGAACACGCCCATAAAAATTTACCTATAGAAACTCCTATTGCCATAGAGGCTGTGCGGTTAGATCAATCTATAGAAATTCGTATTTGGTCTCAAGGTGCATTTTTTGACTTAGAGCAAAAATTGCAACAAACATCTGGATTTGAAGAAAATCAGCAAGAACGTGGACGTGGGTTAAAAATCATGTCCGCCATTGCCGACAAGTTAAGTTATCAGCTAACAGTAGATAATCGCTACTGTTTATTTATTAGTAAGAATTACTGTTGAGGGTTGATTACTTAAGTAAATATTATGCTCTCAAAAAAAATGATAAAAGAGGGAACTTTTGGGCATTATAATCCCAAGCCGAATACATCAGCTAGTTTTGCATTGATATACAAATACAGTATCGACCAATGGCAGATAGTTTGAGAGTTTTTCGATATAGTTTGTCCACTGCCCTCATTTTGAAATGCCTACAAATCCAGTTGGGAGTAATCGGTAGCATAGGTATTTGTACATTATCACCAGCAAAGTCACAAGCTGCCGAACCACATCACAATGAGAAATCAGCTTCAGCATTGACTGAGCCAGCCACCAAAATAAATTCTCTCCCAGCAGAGCAATTTTCAGATATAACGGGGGAATTCCCACGCCAGTATCTTCAAGTCGAGGAATCATCCCTCAAATCTGTCTTGAAAACTCATGCGCTCCTCAGAACTGAGAACTTAGAATTATCGAAACCATCTCTCTATAGATTAGAGCCAATACCTATTTTGATGGCGGCTCCCGAAAACTTCAATCCCGATTTGCGATTACCGCCAGTCTTACCCAAACTACCAGAGAATTCTAGCCCACCAACAACTTCTCCCAAACCAGAAACACCAGATGCAGTTTTGGAAAGTATTTATACAGACTATCGTTATGACACAGACAACTTTGGTCAAACTAATTTATTCATCGAACCAACAGTGCAGTTTCGATTGAGGAATGGCAATAAAATCTTTATCAAAACAGGTTTTAATTTCTTTGAACAACGTGGAGTGGAATCAATTATTAATTATCCCTTGCAAGTTGGATGGCAGGGAAAAATTGGGCAAGTGACGCTGCAAACAGCAGCTGGAGTCGATGTTTTCAACCGTTTACCGAAAGCAATTAATTTCAATGCTAAAGTTGATACTCCCATTTCGTCACCGCAACTTTCACCATCGGGTAAATTGCTATCAATAGTAGTACTATCAGCTAATTTAGAACAAGGACCTTATAAATCCAATGCTCGAACTTTAGATAACCAAATTACTGCTTGGCGATTTGGCCCTGATTTATACTGGCAAATTGATCGTCATACCAGCTTGTTTTTATCATTGCGTTTGGGTAACTACAACGATGGTAATTCCGAAGTGCAGACTTTTAGTCGGTTAGAGCGCAAGTTAGGACAATTTTCTCTAGCAGCTAACTTATTTACTTGGAGTTATGAACGCGATTTAGAGCGTACAAGTGGCTATTTTTCCCCATTAGATTTCCTCGTATATAACGCTGAGTTGGCTTGGCAGGGTAATATCACTAATTTCTTAAGCTGTCGTCTCGCTGCTAATTTAGGAAGGCAGAGACTCAAAGGAGAATTTGACAACGCCAATACCTATCAAACGCGCTGTACGGTAAAGCTATCACCTAATCTTGAAGCAGACTTGGGTTATAGTTTTAGTAATGTCCGTAATCAAGATACAGGAGAAAGTGCTTACACTGGCAACTCCTTAACAGGACAAATGCGTGTCAAATTTTAAGAGTCAATTAATATTAGGACTTACGCACTAAACCAAAAAACCCTTCTAAGGGTGGCATAGTAAACAGTGAACAGTGAACGTTTATTAACTGGTAACGGAAAGGGAACTTGTACCAAGATTTTTGTTTATTAACTGGTAACTGATAACTGTTAACTGGTAACTGATTTGGTCAACAGTCCAAAAACCTCGATTTTAGCTGAGATGCGTGCAAAATGGGACTCGTTGTCAAGAAATGCTCAATTAAATATGAATCTGCTCAGAGATTGATAGATTATTGGTCTGTTTTACCTGGTTTACCATTATTTAGTGGTTTTTTCCTATTCTTATTGACTGCGTTGATATTTTTAGCAGGTTGCTTAGAGTTGGGTTGTTGGCTAGCCATAAGATGCAAACTGATATTGAGTATTAAATTTAGCTACACTCAGTATAGTACCATTTCCAGAAATTAGTCAAAAAGTTTACTCTCTTTGCCAATGAAAGCTACGCAAGTGCTTGTTTGTTGTCATATGGTCTATCTAACTCAATACGGTTCAGTTAAGCAGAAAAGTAGGTTGGGTGGAGCGACAGCGAAACCCAACAAAGTCCTGATACCGTTGGGTTTCATTCTTCAACCCAACCTACTGGCGTGTCTAGGTTAAAATGCAATACGGTTCAGTTAAGAAAATAAATGAATTACTACACATAAAACATATCTATTTTTTGGAGGGGGTTTGGGGGACGCAACCGTCCCCCAATCGGGGGTTTGGGGGAGAATCCCCCAAGTCTTGGTTTTTGGGAGATCAATAAGCTGACAACCTTAACTGAACCGTATTGGGTTAAAATGAGGCATTAGTTAAAAATCTAACATCTTATTCATCTGCGTTTATCCGCGTACCCTCTGGGAAGCAAGCTACATCTGCGTTCAATTTTTTCCCAATTTATTGCAACATTTTAGGCTTGCCACGCTACTACACTAGTTGTAGTTTTTAGCCTTAACTGAACCGTATTGCTATCTAACTATCAAAATAAAAATAGAGACGTGATCATATTTACGTCTCTATAACAAAGGAAACCCATTATTTTTACAGAATAGTTTGTCTAGAAATAAATTATTTTGGTACTGATTAACTTGATTGCGCCTAAGTTTAACAAAATTATGGACAAATTATAGAAAAAATCGCTTTGGATAATTTCTATACATACCTACAAAAGTGTTATGGGAGATTCCAGAAATCACAAAAACCAATCTAGCAAAACAGGCTGTTAACCAGATATGGAATTAAAGTCAACTTAGGGAACACTAAAAAACAAATAAGTCCCTAAGTAAGCTAAGGTTAAGCAAGATATGAGGAGCCTAAATTGGGTGGGATATCTTGAATGCGGGTTGGGCCGATCGCCTGCAATGCTTCCCTTAAAATAATATCGCCAGTGTACAATGCCCGTCCCACAATTACACCAGTCACCCCTTGTGGTTCTAACGCTAACAAACTCAATAAATCAGTGACAGAACTGACTCCACCAGACGCAATGACAGGGATAGATATAGCAGCTGCCAGTTCCCGCAATGCTACCAAATTCGGCCCCGCCATAGTTCCATCACGATGGATATCAGTGTAAATAATTGCAGATGCACCTAGTTCTTGCATTTGTACTGCTAGTTGTGTAGCTAAAACTTCCGAGGTTTCTAACCAACCACGAGTAGCTACTAAACCATTACGAGCATCAATGCCAATAATAATTTGTCCAGGATATTGTTGACAGAGTTCTTGGACTAAATGGGGTTGTTCGACGGCGACAGTACCCAGAATTGCCCAGCGTACACCCAAATTAAACACTTGTTCCACACTAGAACGATCGCGCAATCCCCCACCAATCTCAATTGGTATAGAAACTGCTTGAGCGATCGCCTCAATTGCTGCTAAGTTTACTACCTTACCAGCCTTTGCACCATCCAAATCAACTATATGTAATCTTGTTGCACCTTGATCTACCCACTGCTGGGCAACATCCACAGGATTTTCACTAAAAACCTGCGATCGCTCATAATCTCCTTGATACAATCGCACACACTGTCCTGCAAGTAAATCAATTGCTGGAATTACTTCCATTTACTTCACCCCCATGTTTATAATTCGTAATTCGTAATACTCGCCAAGGGCGAGAAGCAAGCTACGTAATTCGTAATTAAGTTTACTAATCATTAATAATCTGAAATAGCCAAAAAGTTTACAGAATAAGTATCATTTCTATCCCCTATCACCTGTCCCCTATCACCTTCTTGTACTAATTCTTTGACCGCAATTGTCTAATAGCTTGTCCAAAACCCAAGACAATCAAGATATTAGAAAGAGTTAAAAATACTTCCGCACTACCGTGTAACCAGTCTACATTCGCTAAAGATTCGCCATAATGCACTTGAGCATAAATCCCGGCGGGGATGGTTACACCAACGAAAACCAGCGTACCGTAAAATCCATATAGGGCTAAACGAGGCATTTGTGGACTGCGGCTGATAAACCACAAGAAACCCAAATAGGGAAATAACGATAAGGCAAACAGGGTTTCTTTTGATATCATCTCTTTGATTCAATAGCTTTTGATTCAATAATCTGCTCTGCTTCGGCAAACTTGCTAGAACGCCAAATCAACACCGCCGCCACCCAAAGGGTAAAATTCCCGACTAAAGTCATAGTAGCTTGCAATGTTACCAACCATTCCAAAAATTCAGCATTATCGAAATAATGCCAAGTACAAGCACACATAGCACTTACTAAAGCAGGTAACATCGCCAAAGACAATCCCCACCAACTACGGTTCCCAGTAAGTTCCCCATAAGTCCAAATTAACCAAATCGCGGCAATCCACTCGATAACGCTAGAAATATGAATAATCCAAGTCGGAATTGATAAAGCGTGCATAAGTTTTAGTCAATAGTCAATAGTCAATAGTCATTGGTCATTGGTCATTATTTCTTCATTTTGAATTTTGAATTTTGAATTGTTTCCCCCACTCCCTAAAAAAGTTGATAATCTAAAATCCAACATTCATAATTTTAAATGGGAACGATGCGGGCTTTATTATCTGGGTATTACGGTAAAGGTAATGGTGGTGACGAAGCTTTGTTGGCAACGCTTCTGCAAATGTTACCATCTCATGTTACACCTGTGGTGCTTTCTGGTAATCCAGAAGAAACTAGCGATCGCTATCATGTAGAAGCTCACAATCGTATGGCTATTTTGCCTGTGGTGCAAGCTTTGCGTTCTTGTGACGCTTTGATTTGGGGTGGTGGAAGTTTAATCCAGGATGTCACTAGCACTCTTAGCCCATTTTATTATGGTGGGTTAATGGCCTTGGCACAAACAATGGGCTTAAAAACTATAGCTTGGGCGCAAGGTATCGGCCCTTTGTTACGTCCACCAACTCGCTGGTTAGCTAGACAAAATTTTGCTGGTTGTCAGGCAATTAGTGTACGCGATCGCGTTAGTGCTGCTTTATTATCTGAGTGGCACATTCCGCATATCCTTGCACCAGATCCGGTTTGGGCTTTACAATCTCAGCCAGTGCCGGGACTTTGGGATTTACCTGCACCTAGAGTTGCCGTTACTTTGCGATCGCATCCTCAGTTGACAGAAACTCGTTTAGCGAATTTAACTCGTGCATTGGTAGATTTTCAAACAGCTACCCAGGCTTTTATTTTACTATTACCGTTTCAAAAAAGTGAAGATTTAGCGATCGCTCAAGCCATACACCCACATCTCCCAGATGTCAGTAAAATCTTGTGTCTGGAAGATCCACAGATACTCAAAGGAGTGTTTCGCGGTGTAGAAATGGCTATTGGAATGCGGCTACACAGTTTAATTATGGCAGCAGCTGAAGGCTGTCGTTGTTTTGCCTTGAGTTACGATCCTAAAATTAATCGTTTAATGGAAGAATTAGGGATGCCAGGGTGGGATTTAGCAAATTTACCAGATGATGCCAATTTGATTGGTAAGACTTGGATAGAACATTATGCTAATGGTGATCCACTTTCATCTGAACAAATCCAGTCTTTAGTTGATCGAGCATTAATTCATCGTGAGTTATTGAGTCAGTCACTAATTCAATAACCTGTAGTTGCGCTACTCTGCGACAATTAGCTCTGCATATATAAGTGTTATATCTCAACTATGAACATAATTTAAGAAATTTTACATAAAATCAAGCACTACTCAAAATTTTTCCATCTCATGTATGAATTTCCGCTTCACGCATTGATATAGATGGAAATTTTGAGATGAAGACTTTTTGATGGGTAAATTTTTTATAAGAAACATACAAAGTCACTTTTTGTTATCTATATTTAGAGTGATATTTAGGTATATCTTTGTTAGGATTTAATCAATGTAGTATTAGCTACATACCATTTTATGAGAATTTTACATCTTACCTTTGATATAAAAGCTCTGTCAGTAAATCTTTTTATTTAATTTTTTGATAGATAAATACCTTCTGAGATACTTTGGGAACAAATAAAATGTTGCGTTTTGATGACATTTAAGTATATCTTTCATTGCACAAGTTGCTAAAATCACTCTTCTGTATTTAGATTAACATCGAAATAATTTCGCAAAGACGGATTTTTGTTCGTAAAGAAGGCATAAATATATACACCATTGCATTAAATGTCATTTAAAAATTATAAATTTTATGATTTAAGTCAATGTATTATTAATCACAAGTATTATTGTGCTTTATTTAACTATTTTAATTAAGTATTATTTCGGTTACACTTTATTAAACAAAAAGATTAAAAATTAATTAAGTAATTAAAGTTTTAAAACAAAAACTTAACACTTAGAAACATTAAATCAAAATTATTTGCCAGAGTAAAAGGCTAATAGATTTGACTGGTGTTGTGCAGAAATGAGTTTTTCTCCAAATCAACATTGATGAAAGTTAGGGCATAAATAATGAAAGAAGTCCTTGAGTTCATTGAGACTAGGAAGAGAGAATTTGCCCAATTACCTCTGATAAAATTTATGCAAGATCAAAGCATAGAGCCTGACAAGAGATTGGCTTGGGGCCCTTGTGCTGTTCCTTTTATTATGAGTTTTGGAGAGCTAAATAAACGCGGATTTCGTGATGAAGATAGTAGCGATCCATTACAACTGCTGATTAATAATCATACAGAGGAAGATGATCACCACTGGTTATGGTTTCTATCAGACTTAGAAAAACTTGGTTTTGATAATTCCTTAACATTTACAGACAGTATAAAATTTCTGTGGAGTGAAGAAACTATGACTCCACGCTG
This sequence comes from Nostoc sp. TCL26-01, assembly GCF_013393945.1. Lineage (NCBI taxonomy): Bacteria > Bacillati > Cyanobacteriota > Cyanophyceae > Nostocales > Nostocaceae > Nostoc > Nostoc sp. TCL26-01. The sequence continues at coordinate 3,130,749 of NZ_CP040297.1, read as the reverse complement.
GGTGGTATATCAATTATTTCGTTATGCTTTGGAAGCAACTCCCATTCAGAAGCTAGTCATCATTGAAGTCTTAGAATCAACGGGAAATATTGTCTTTGCTAATGCGGCACAAGTGGCTCATCAACTACAATCTGTCACTGGTAATAAATATTTGTATTTTGGCGACTTTCATTTAGCTGTAGAAACAGGTCATACAACAGGATCTAGCGATATAGAAGAAGTTTTAGCAAATATCCAGTTAACAGAAATAGAAAATCAAGCAGCTTTGGTATTAGCTGATAAAGTCTTCGACTTAATTACAGAATTAGTTAATTCGCTTTTTGTCTATGCAATTGGTTATTGTGACCGTCAGCAGCTAGTTGCATGAACATCGGCTTAACTTTGATTGCTTTTGTTGGGTATGTCTTATTCAGATCAACAGCTAGTTTTAGAGGCTAGAGATTACCTTATGTAATTGGAGATTTTTACAAGCAGTGATACCAAAATATCAGGATTAACTAAGGTGACTGTGATGTAGTCACTAGAGTTTTTCCTATCTAAATATATTGAGAAATTTTATGTTTAGCACCTATCCCATTTCACTAATCTATCAGGAGTAGAATCATGTCTCAAGCAAACCAACCAGGAATTCAACTTTTACACACTTGGACTGAGAACTTAGAAATTTCTCATACTTGGACAGAAAATCTAGAAATTTCCCACACTTGGACTGAGAACTTAGAAATTTCTCATACTTGGACAGAAAATTTGGATATCTCCCATCCTGCAATAGCTAATGCAGAAGCAGCATTAACTGCTAACGCTTAAAAACTAGGTAAAACATAGCATACTGAATAATTTACTGTGGATAGGTGTTTTTTTCAGTATGCTTTGTCGAGCCAGCTATGAGATTTTCTGGCAATTATGAATTCTGTCGAAATTGCCAGATTTTTACTAGTTCTTGAAACTTGTCATTCACAATCCCATTAAGTTAATTTCCCACTTCTTTATGAATCACTATGATGTTGTAATTGTTGGTGGCGGCCCTGGCGGTAGCACAACTGGCACTCTACTAAAAAAGTATAATCCTCAACTGCGTGTATTGATTTTAGAAAAAGAAAAATTTCCGCGAGATCACGTAGGTGAAAGTCAGTTACCGCAGATTAGTGACATCCTGAATGAAATGGGGTGTTGGGATAAGGTAGAAGCTGCTAATTTCCCGATTAAAGTTGGGGGAAACTATCGGTGGGGAAAAGATCCAGAACCTTGGGAATTTCACTTTCTCAGATTAGAAGAGTTTAAAGAAGAGGCTCGTCCGGCTAAGTATGAAGGACAACGCCGACAAACAGCTTTTCAAGTAGATCGCTCCATCTACGATGATATTTTGCTACGTCATGCAGAAGAGCTAGGATGTGAGGTGCGAGAGCAGACAGCCGTTGTGAAAGTCGATACAGTAGGCGATCGCATTACAGCTTTACATCTGAGTTCTGGGGAACAAATCACCGCGACTTACTATGCTGACGCTTCTGGTCATGTAGGTATATTACGCAAGGCTTTGGGTGTACAAACAGAATGTCCTACACAACTACAGAATATTGCCATCTGGGACTATTGGAATAATGCAGATTGGGCTGTAGAAATTGGTGTCGGTGGTACACGCATCCAAATCATGAGCTTGGGCTATGGGTGGATTTGGTTTATTCCATTAGGTCCAACCCGTACTAGCGTTGGCTTTGTCTGTCCCGCCAGCTATTACAAGGAAGCGAAAAAGTCAGCCGCAGAGATTTATCAAGACGCGCTCAAGCAAGAGCCATTGATTTCCAAATTACTGGCTAATGCTACTAGTAGAGACAAAATCGAGATTACGAAAGATTGGTCATTCTTAGCCGAGAGAACCGTTGGGGAAAACTGGTTTTTAGTAGGAGAAGCCGCCGGTTTTGCCGATCCGATTTTATCTGCTGGATTGACATTAACTCATGTTGGTGCTAAAGAACTAGCCTACACATTACTAGATTTACACAAGGGCGAACATGATGTTAATTGGTTGAAAAATCAATACGACCAAAATCAGCGTCGTCGTGTGCAACAACATATCCGCTTTGCTGATTATTGGTACGCGGCTAATGGGCAATTTACAGATTTATACGCCCATTGCCAAACCATTGCTAAAGAAGCTGGACTCAATCTCAGTCCCCCAGAGGCTTTTCGTTGGTTAGCTCAAGGTGGTTTCACCAATGATATCGTTGGTCAAGCGGTGATTGGTGGGTTTGACCTGGGAGCCATGAAACAGATGGTACAGCGTTTTGCCAAAGAAGAGTTACCTTGGGAAATCAGTGGGTATAATGTTTTCCAACTTGACTTGGCAGACACCACAGAAGATTTTGTCGCTGTTTACACTCATGGGAAGATTGACCAAGTTAAATGTTACCTCAAACAAAACGGCGATCGCTTACCGATTACAGGTCTTTACGGTCTACTCATCGATGTTCTCAGTCGTACCTCAGATATAGAGCAAATCTATCAATATCTGATTGCTTTGTTTAAAACCCGCGTTCCACCTGAACATCTACGTATCGCTATCCAGCACACGATGTTTTGTCTAGAGGTGATGACTTTAGAAGGTTGGGTCAAACCATCATTAAATCCAGACAAACCACCTCTGACAATTTCTATGCCAGTAGAAGGTCAGCTACACTACAGTGGGCGTAGTTAATTTCACTGCCTCAGATTATCTGATGAGATAGTAGCTTCCGGCTGCTGAAGAATCAGGTGTAAGACCTATCATTGAGCCTCTAGTAGGGGTGTACGTCCGTACGTCCCTACAATCATCAAGGAAAATTCTTGGACGATTGACAAAAAAGTATGAAAAATCTGTGATGTATGCAGGGGAAGTCTACAAAGGGTTATGTAAATGGTAATAGAGAAGCAGGTATGTATTGTTGGTGCGGGTATTAGTGGTTTGGTTGCTGCTAAGACTTTTCTAGAAGCAGGATACAACGTCAGTGTATTTGAAAAACAAACAGCTTTAGGTGGTGTTTGGGAAAAATCTCGTACTTACCCCGGACTCACTACCCAAAACCCCCGTGATACCTATGCTTTCTCTGATTATCCTATGCCATCTACTTATCCAGAGTGGCCTAGTGCAGCACAAATGCAAGCTTATTTAGAGTCTTACGCACAGCATTTTGGTGTCACACCAAAAATTCGTTGGCAAACGGAAGTAATCAAAATTGACAGGAAAATTGGTGCAGATCAAGGATGGGTAGTTAGCATTAATTGTCAGGATGATGATACTAATCAAACAAAACAAGAAATACATGAGTTTGATTTTGTACTGATTTGTAATGGTATTTTTAATATTCCCCATCAGCCATTATTACCTGGTCAAGAAGCATTCATCGCGGCTGGTGGTAAAGTATTGCATTCAACTGAGTTTAATGATATTTCGGATATTCAAGGCAAACGATTGCTGATAGTAGGTTTTGGTAAATCAGCTACTGATATTGCCACTATGGCTGTAAATATAGCGGCTGAATGTACCCTCATCTTTCGCAGAATATCTTGGAAAGTTCCTAAGTTTTTTCTTGGTTTGATTAATGTTAAATATATTCTCTTAACTCGCTTTGCTGAGATTTGGATACCTTATCGACATTTGCAAGGTGTAGAGTTATTTTTACACACTATCGGTAAACCGATAGTCCGGTTATTTTGGTGGCTATGTGAAAGGATTTTGCGTTTACAATTTAAGCTAGATGCTTGTGGGATGTTACCTGATAGACCTTTGCATCAATCTCTTGATTGTAGTGGCGTGAGTATTGCACCTACAGACTTTTACAAGTATGTGCGATCGCAAAAAATTCGGACTGTAAAAACAGCGATCGCTCAGTTTATTCCCAACGGTGCAAATTTAGAAAATGGTCAACAGTTATTAGCAGATGTCGTAATTTTCGCTACAGGGTTTCGGCAAAATATCTCATTTTTAGCAGAAAAGTATTATCAATTAATCATCAACTATCAAGGTAATTTTCACCTGTATCGCCATCTGATTCATCCTGATATTCCCCAATTGGGTTTTGTTGGTTATAACTCCAGTTTTTATTGCCAGTTAACATCAGAAATTGCTGCTAAATGGCTAGTTGAATATTTTCAAGGTAATCTAGTCTTACCTTCTCCTGGGGAAATGCACCAGGAAATAATTGCAGAATCGCAATGGAGGCAAATGCAATCGTACTATAATCAAGATAACGGTACTTGTATTGCACCATTTCACCTACATCACATTGAACAACTGATTAATGATATGGGTGTAAAAAGACCGAAAAAAATCTGGCAACGGATTGCAGAGATCATGTTACCAGTTGATCCTTCTGCTTATAAAATATCTGGCGTTGCTGAATGAAATACAGTGATACTGGCAAATGCCATTAAATAATACTATAACTTCGTTGGCTGTAAAATAGCGTTCTTGTTCTGTCGCCAGAGATTTGATGACAGCACCCATTAAATTTCGGGAACATAGCCAGAATATTTAGTATTGTAACAACATTTTTAATATTTTTTAACTTTTAAATTTATCAAAAATTATTTTAAATAAAGCATTTTTGTGTATTATAATTTTATTTACTGGAATAATTAAAGTTTAGGTAAATTTTACTGGTTTTATATAGACAAGTATCTGTAAAGCCTATGAGATGTTGTACTGTAAAAAACAACAAGCAAACGCTTAAGAGCATCTTTTAAAAGTTCCCTACTCCTGAAATAGGAGAAATGCGATTAGCGCCAAATTTCTCCAGAAACTTAACATAATCAGCCATCATTTAACAACTTAAATAAAGGTGCTATTTGAGTACCTAGTTGGTAAAACATGACCAACTAAAAATTCGGCTATAGCTTTAGTTAAATAAAACTTGCTGTAACCTTCTATCTAATGTATTAGAAGGCTGAAAGCTTGGTCTATCTACTTGAAAAATCCATTTTGAGTGCATTGTCACTGAATGGATCATATCTGCATGAATGAAAACTTGAGAGCGATCGCATATTGTAATCGCCTTCACAGCTACGCAATACCTAGCTGAGTTTTAGGAATAGAGTATTTTGGGCTTTAATATCGTTTTTGGTGTTGGGTGGCGCTGTTTTTGACCAAGGTATAAGAGGGTCGAGTTAACAAGATAGAAGATACCTCATATTACCTTTTCTCTAACATTTAAGGAGTAATGAATATGTTTCAATATAAATTATTAAGCAACAACTTTTTAAAAAATTTTGTATCAGGAGTATTACGGGGAGGACTAATTGCTCTAGTTAGTTGTCTTAGTATCAGCGTACAATCTAAATCTGTTGAAGCTAGTCAAATATTTAGAGATCAATTTGACAATGGTATTGTCGATACATCTCTATATTCTTCTATTAATAATGCTGTTATATCTGAATCAAATGGAAGAATGGATGTTGCAATGAATAACGTCGGAGACGGAATGTTAATTTCTCTCGATAATACTAATTTTGCAGTCAATTGTTTTGAATTGTTTTTTGAAGCAGATTTATTTAGTGTAGGGCAAGGAATTAATATTGATTTTCTTTTATCTGGAGTACAAGAAGGTGACGATCTAAATGTTTCATTTTCCATAACTAAAACTGCTTCAATAGTTGCTCAAGTAGTTATTATAGATAAAGATGGAAAGATTATTGGAGTAAGTGCCAAAAAATTTCCGGATTTAAATATAAACGGAGTACATACCGTAAGGTATGATCCTAAAATATTTAGTGCTGGTTGGAAAGTAGATGATAAAGGTGGTGCGCCTGTGGATGTTTTGGAATTTTTTAAAAATTTTTTAAATCAAAATATCTCCGATCAAGATATAAAAGATAAAAGAATTAAACAAGTTGTTATCGATTTAATATCAACAACAAATCGAGATCCAATTATTAGTATAGATACGCTTCAAGTAGAGGATACTCATCCTGTCCCTGAACCCAACTCCAGCCTAGCTTTCCTCCTTCTGCTAGGCGCAGCTTCAACCCTCAAACGCAAACTAAAGCCCTTTAAATCCACTGTGAGAGAACTAGAAAAAGCATCCTAATTTTCTGTTGCAAAATTTCCAGTTCCAACAAATGCGATGACTGTAGACTATTGGCTCGGCTTTCCAAAAACTCCAAAGAAAGGTCTACTTCAATTTTTATCTCTGAGTCTCCGTGTCTTTGTGGTTAAATAAATTATTTGTTCACCACAAAGACATAGAGGAATTCATCACTAGAAATTAGGATTGGAGCATTCACCTTGATAGGATTAATCCCTACACTTACCGCTTATTAATCAAGCAGAAACAATATAAGGTGAGTCAATCGCCGCTACACGATTTGCATCTACCAAAGCTTGATAAACGATCGCTACTACTTCCCCGCGTGTAGCATCTCGTGTAGGATTAAGTTGTTTGAGAGTTGGATAATTGACGATAATTTCCTTCTCTATGGCCTTAGCTACCTCATCTTTGGCATAATCCGGAATTTTCGCTTGATCCGCAAACACTTTCAGGGCTTTAGCAACATCGGCAGATAAGCCCAATCCTAATCCATTGACGAGGGAGACTATCACCTGCACACGCTGAATATTCTGATTAGGATGGAAGGTGTTATCAGGATAACCAGACAGAAATAAACCTTGATACGCCTGTAAAATAGCTTTCGCTGCCCAAAAGTTTTCTGGTACATCTTTAAATTTAATCACAGCCCGATTTGGTGATGGGTTGAAGGCTTTGACGATTAAAGCAGCATATTGCGCCCTCGTCATTGTTGCATCGGGTTTAAATGTGCGATCTGGAAAACCATTAACTATTCCCTGTCTGACTAGTTCCCGGATAAAAGGTGCAGCCCAGTGATTACCAATATCTTTTAAGTCTATAGCACTGGGGGTTGGGGTAGGCGTGGGTGTTGGAGTGGGTACAGGTATGGGAGTTGGTGTTGGTACGGGTATAGGTGTTGGCGTTGGTATAGGTGTTGGTTCTGGTTCGTCAACAGGTATTGTCGGTACTGGTATAGGTGATGGGGTTGGCGTTGGGATGGGTGTTGGGGTTGGCGCTGGTATGGGTGTTGGTGCTGGTATGGGTATAGGTGTTGGGTTTGGCGCTGGTATGGGTGTTGGTGCTGGTATAGGTGTTGGTACTGGTGTTGGTGTTGGGATGGGGGTTGGCGCTGGTACTGGCGTTGGTATAGGTGTTGGCGTTGGTGTAGGAACTTGACTAACAATCAGCTCTACATTGCCGCTAACCTTAGTTGTATCTAACTGATTACCAACAGAAACCAACCTATTAGAACTAACATTTTGTAAATCGAATTTAACGTTGTTACGGAGAACGTTACCGCCTGGGCTACTGTTGCTACCGATATCTGGTGCAGAACTACCAATTACTGTTAAACCATCCTCGGTGTTGTTTTCGATGAGATTGTTCCGCAATATAGGACGCGCACTACCTGAGATGACTATGCCAGAACGGTTTTCATAAATTTTGTTATTGGTGAGTATGGGTGATGCTGTATCACTGATGGCGATACCAAAACCTGTTTTAAAACAGCTATTATCTTGTATCTGCCCTTTAGAATTTTTGGCGATCGCCATTCCGTTAGCGGCGTTCTGTGTAAATATATTACCAATAATCACAGGGTTAGCATCGCCTGTAGCAAATACTCCCTCGCGCTTACAGTTAATAAATGTGGAATTAGCTACGGTGGGGGTAGTTGATTCTATCCAAGCACCACTACCGCGACTGGCGGGGTTTGTCACAGTTACACCGCGAAGTTCGGCATTATTCAGTAAGACAAAAGTGACATTTTGTGCTGCAAAAGTGCGGCTGAGATAGCTACCACCACCTTCTATGAAAATATTGCTGCCTTTGTTCGCTTCATTGCCGATAACTTTAACACCAACAGGAACTGTGAGAGGAAAAACCTCACCACTATCGGTACTGTACTTACCATCTGCCAATTGAATTATCGTGTCAGGTGCGGCAACTTTCAAAGCTTGGGTGATGGTTTTGAATGGTGCTTGTTGATTACCGGGGTTGGTATCGATGCCTGTACCTGGATTTACGTAAAAAGTTTGAGCCATATTTATACTGTTAAAAAATACATAGCCATACTAACGCTAACTGTAGAAATCGCTAGCGATCGCTAAATTTTGCAACATTGACTACCAATTTTTCCTAATCCATTCCCGAAAATCCTCTACAGACGTTGCATACAAGGTTTCTACAATGGGATTGCAACGTCTGTTGGGTATTGCTACGCTATTTGTAATCCTCTCATTTCTCAGGCGTGTTATGGATTTTGAAGACAAAACCATCGCCCCAGCTCACACATTGAGCAAGCCACTAGTATTGTTAAGAGATACTGAAGCTTTACTGCGCCGTCCCACCGTTGCTAGACTGACAACAATTTTGCCATCAAAACTGAGCGATCGCCTACAAGTAGCCTCAAATTTAGCAGATGAATCTTTACAAGAATTAGCAGAAATTAACGTAGAGCAAATTAGCGATCTTGAATTACATCCTGCCAGAATTTTTGTGGGGTTAAGTTTTACTGGTTTTGGTGCATTAATGGTACTGTTATTGCTACTTTACCTCAACACATTGCATCCTGAATTAAACACAGTTGAGCAAATTCACCAATACTGGTATCCATATGTTTTTTGTGTCAATTTAGGTGTAGCAGGAATGTTTATTTTAGGGCGAGAAGCGATGCGTCCTCACATTAAGAAACACAAAATAAAACCCTAACTAAGGAAACAAATCCTCATAATTATAGCGTTTCTTAGTCTACTGAGGTACAAATTTATCTGCGTTTATCTGCGTTTAATTATTCTAGACTGTACCTCGCTGGGGTGAGAAATGCCATATCATTTTCTAACTGCTGGGACAAGCTAGGCTTTCTTTATTTGCCTATTAATATTACCTATGTTAATTAAAAATCAAATCACAATACCAGAAAAATTACCTTTTTTAGAAAGATTATGTTGGCAAAGAGCAGATATAAAAAATCTTACTCTTTTAGAGATGCTCAGGATATATGAAAGAGGATGGCATTACCGAGGAGTATTAGATGATTTAAGCCAGACGGAAGCTTTATTTGTCCAACAATTATCTCAATATTATAATTCATGGTTATTATCGCCAATGCTTACCAGGGATTTTCATCAAAAAATTGTCCATGTACTTCATCAACTAAATGCTAATTTCTTATTAGAATGCGGGGCATATTTTGGTGGTGGAACTCTGGTCAGTTTAAATCATGGCGAATATAGATTGAGTAAAGATATAGATTTTCTCTGTTCTACTGGTACTGGCTACCGTCTGTTACGACAGAAAATTGCCCAAACCCAATATAATAGTCTATTTAAGACTCAAAATAATATTAAATTACCCACAGAAATTAAAGCTGACCAATATGGTGTAAGATTTGCAATTATGGTGGATGAAACTCTCATTAAATTTGAGATTATTATGGAAGGGCGGATCGAATTGGGAAAACCAGATTATCCCAGTTGGTCGCCTGTCCCATGTTTGAATGAAATTGATAGTTTTGCTGAGAAGCTATTAGCGAATTCTGACAGATGGAACGATTCCTCAGTTGCATCCAGAGATTTAATTGATTTAGCTGTACAAAGGCTCAAGTCTCCCATTCCTAGAGAAGCAATTGAGAAGGCAGAAACAGCCTATCCGGTAATTGAACCTTTGAAAAAAGCCATCTCTTTTTTCCAAAATCATCCCAACTATCGAGAGAAATGTTTTACTGCATTGAAGATTGTTGATCACAATAAAATTATTGATGGTATTGATTTATTGGCAGCAGATTTTTGCTAAGAAAAATAGTGAGAATATAATCAACATGATAAAACATGACGCTTTTATTTTTCCCCCAGGTTCAAATGCTTCTTTGCGAAAAAATTATGACCCAGCTTATCAGGATGGCTATCATGAAAAAGCTGATTCTGTCGCAAAATTACAGGCAAATATTCAACAAATAGCCGAGTATCAAGATATTCTTTATGCTCAAAATACTCATGCCTTGCTAATTATCTTTCAAGCAATGGATGCGGCTGGCAAAGATAGCACCATTAAACACGTCATGTCTGGTGTCAATCCCCAGGGATTCCAGGTGTTTAGTTTTAAATCTCCCAGCGAGGAAGAATTAGACCATGACTATTTGTGGCGTAACATGAAAGCACTACCAGAACGGGGACGTATTGGGATTTTCAACCGTTCATATTATGAAGAAGTATTGGTAGTGCGGGTACATCCAGAAATTTTGCAAAAGCAACAACTTCCACCTGATGCTAAAGGTAATCAGATATGGAAACAACGTTTTACAGAAATCAATAATTTTGAACAATATTTAGTTAACAATGGCATTATTGTTCTCAAATTTTTCCTCAATGTTTCTAAATCAGAGCAGAAAAAGCGCTTTTTAGAAAGGATTAAATATCCAGAAAAGAATTGGAAATTTTCTGTGAGTGATGTGCAAGAAAGAGCCTTTTGGGATGATTATATGGCAGCTTATGAAGCAGTCTTTCAGAATACCAGCACTGACCATGCACCTTGGTATATCATCCCTAGCGATCGCAAATGGTTTACACGTCTGATAGTATCTGATATTATCTGCACTAAGTTACAAGCATTAAACCTCAAATACCCCACAGTTAGTGAAGAACATCGGCAACAACTTTTACAAGCTAAGTCTATCTTAGAACAAGAAGATTAATTTTTGTTTCATTTATTTTTACAGCGAAAAAGTATTAAAATCCTACAAGCTCTGCAATATTTAACTGACAATAATGTTCACTTATTCTCTGTATCCAGATAATTGGTCAGAAATTGCCACCTCAGTTAAGCAACAAGCCCAGTGGCGTTGTCAAAAGTGTGGGTTACACTGCATCCCCCCTGGTAAAAATACATCAGAGTTCACACCCAGAAAACGTAGAGCATACACACTTCAAGTTCATCACTGGAACCGCAACCCAAGAGATAATCGACGAGAGAATTTAGTCGCTTTGTGTAGTGCCTGTCACCTTTATTACCATCAAGGGGGAAAATCAAATGTTTCGCCGGGACAGTTATCTTTGTGGTGAATGAGATAGCCCTTAACCCGATTTTAAAAAATTTCATCTGATATTTACACTCACTAACGTTAAACTATCAGATACAAACCTTACTTGCCGAAGCGATGAGCCTCTGCATAAATCCTCAATGCTCACAACCACAAAACCCTGATAACGTCCTATTTTGTCAAACTTGTGGCTCAGAGTTACTCCTAGAAGGGCGCTACCGAGTGCTGAGTATTCTAGGCGGTGGTGGCTTTGGTAAAACATTTGCAGTCAGTGACGCTTACACTCAAACTTCCAAAGTTCTCAAAGTCCTCATTAATAACCATCCCAAAGCAGTAGAACTGTTTCAGCGAGAAGCAGAGGTTTTGACTCGGTTACAACATCCAGGAATACCCAAAGTCGAAGCCAACGGTTATTTTGTCTATTTTCCTCGCAATAGCCAAGAACCAATACACTGTTTGGTAATGGAAAAAATTGAGGGGTTAGATTTATGCGAATATTTGAGACAGAGAGATAATCGCCCCATTGATCAAAAGTTAGCTCTGCAATGGTTAAAAGAAGTTGTCACCATTCTCCAACAAGTCCATCAACAAGATTTGTTCCATCGAGATATTAAACCATCTAATATTATGCTCAGAGCAGATGGACGTTTAGCTCTGATTGACTTCGGTACAGCACGAGCAGTTACAGGAACTTACATTGCCAAACAAGCAATTGGACAAGTCACAGGAGTCATTTCCGCAGGTTACACCCCATCAGAACAAGTTAATGGACAAGCTGTACAGCAGTCAGATTTCTTCGCCTTGGGACGAACTTTTGTCTACTTACTCACAGGACAAGAACCATCTCACCCCAAAATCTACAACAGTTACACTGATGAGTTAAACTGGCGTGATTACCTCAAGCAAAGCAAAACCCATCCCACCAATATCTCTCCCCAGTTTGCAGATTTACTCGATCAAATGATGGCGCGTTTACCTCATCAGCGCCCACAAAATACCCAAGTAATTTTACAACGGTTGGCAGAGATTGACCAAGTTACCCAACCATTTCCACCGCCACCGCCACCACCGCCACCACCAAAGCCAAAAGCATGGACAAGACGACGCATATTTAAGATAGTGGGTTTTAGTACCCTGGGGTTAGCTGGTGCAGCAGTTCTTTCTCAATTACTGCCAAAATCAACTTTAGTTGTGTCTAAATTGGGTGGTGGAGATTACAAAACCATCACTGAAGCGATTAATAATGCTCAACCAGGTACACGCATTCTTGTGCGTCCAGGGGTTTATCAAGAAAGTCTGGTGGTAGACAAAAAATTAACCATTGTTGGTGATGGTGCAAAAGCAGAAATTATTGTTGAAAGTACAGACGCAAGTTGCTTACTTATGCAAACTGATAACGCCGAAGTTAGAGGTTTAACTTTACGTTGTCGAGCTGGAGAACAAAACCAGCAATATTTTGCTGTGAATATTCCCCAAGGACAAGCAATTTTAGCAGACTGTGATATTACATCTGATTCATTATCTAGTGTCGCTATTCATGGCTCTACAGCTAACCCAACCATTCAACAATGTCAAATCCACGATAGTAAACAAAGTGGTATTTATATTTACGACAACGGCCGAGGAATCATCGAAGATTGTGATATTTTCAGGAATACAACCACAGAAATTACGATTGACACCAATGCTCAACCTGTAATTCGTCGTTGCAAAATTCATGATGGTAAAGAAGGTGGTCTTCTCATCCGAGAACGAGGTTTGGGAACTGTGGAAGATTGCGAGATTTTCAACAATACCCTATCAGGTATCGAAATTAAGGAAGATAGTAATCCCACCATTCAACGATGCAAAATTTATGATAGTAAACAGGGTGGGGGACTATTAATTCATAAGAAAGGTCGGGGAACAATTGAAGATTGTGATATCTACAATAATGCTTTATCTGGAGTAGAGATTAGAGAAGGTGGTAATCCCCTAATTCGCCAGTGCCGAATTAATAAAAATAAATATAATGCTTTATACGTTCATGAAAATGGTTTAGGTACAGTGGAAAACTCTGATTTAACAGGCAACCTGCGTCAAACCATTAATATCGATTCTACATCTCAGTTACAGCGTAGTGGCAATGTAGAGTAGTTTTAACCATGTTTCATCTCTTACCTAACTCTGTGGCTCCGTAGTAAAAATAAATCTATGCAACCACAAAGGCACAAAGTTAAGAGTTAGAAAAAATTTCTGCCCTAAAATTCTTACCCAGTAATATCATGAGCAGCATTCCTGAAGTCGGACAACCAGCACCAGCTTTCTCAACACCAGATCAAAATAATAATTTAGTTAGCCTCAATGATTTTGATAGTCAGTGGATTGTGATCTATTTTTATCCTAAAGATAATACACCAGGCTGCACTACAGAAGCTAAAGATTTTACCGAATTAAATCAACAATTTAGTCAACTGGGAGCAAAAGTTTTAGGCGTAAGTCCAGATTTAGGCAAAGCGCACTGCAAATTTATTGACAAGCATAACCTATCAATTACTCTATTAAGTGACCCAGAACACCAACTGATAGAAGCTTATGGTGCTTGGCGTTTAAAAAAGTTTATGGGTAAAGAATATATGGGTGTAGCTCGGTCAACTTTTTTGATTTCACCTGACAAAATTATTGCCTATACTTGGCCTAATGTCAAAGCTAAAGGTCATGCCCAAGCAGTGTTAGCTAAATTACAGGAATTAGCAAATACTTAAATTATTTTTTTCAAGAAATACCAGCGCAGTCAACAATTTTATCCTCCTGCGCTTTACAAAATTTAACAATGTATGCCATAGTATAAAAATTTCACTTACAATAACTAATATATTCACTATTTAATTAAATATGATTCCCATTATTCAAGCTCAAAATATTACATTTGCTTACTTAAATAAAAACTTTGCGTTATACCATTTCACTTTAATAATGATACAAATACGTGAGTCCGTCAGTCCGTCAGGGATTGTAAATCCCTGTCTCATAGCTAAAGTCCTCTCAAAAGGACTGAATATCAGAGTCCATTTTAATGGACTTAAGCTATGAGACCACCGTTTTAACGGTGGGCGGACAATACCCAACGAGTAAGCTATATGTATCAGGATTTTTGTGAATTGGTATTACGAAAGTCTGATGATCAGTATTTCTTTCGAGAAGCAATTGAGAATTTAACTGATATTTCTGAATTAGAAAAACAATATTTAGATAGAGTTAAAAGTAATTACCTTAGCCTACTAGAAAACTCTCCTCTTTTAGAAGATGCAGTTAAATTAGTAGTTTTATCCCCCTTGCTAGATTTGGCTGGCTTTTACCATTCTCCTTTTCATATATCTACAGAAGAAAGTATAGAAATTAGTGAAGAAATAATTATAGAATTTCAAGCGGAAATTAAAGAAATCATCAAAGGTAAAATAGATGTATTAGTTTTGCAAGCTCAATTGTGGCTAATCATAATTGAATCTAAAAGGTCTACCTTTTCTCTAGCTAAAGCAATTCCTCAAGCACTGACTTATATGTTGGCAAATCCTAATGATAATTTTACTGTATATTCATTAGTCATGAATGGAGAAGATTTCCAATTTATTAAATTAAATAAACAAAACCAACCTATGTATGCCTTGTCGGAAAGGTTTACTTTGTATAGAAATGAAAACAAGTTATACACAGTTTTAAAAATATTAAGAAATCTAGGTAAAATCTTGAATTGATGTCTAGATAATTAAGAGTGTAGCTAGGTGAATATGGTTCCAATTATCCAAGACCAAAATATTGGTATCGCCTATTTAGAAGAACGATTTGGCTTACAATTAGCTGAAGAAGAGACGTTTTTTGCAGAATGGGGGGAAAACTTACCAGAACTTACAGATTTAGAAAAGCAAGATTTAGATAGGATTAAAAACAATTTTTTGCGTTTAGTTAAATATCCTCCCCTATCAGAAGAAACTGTTAAGTTAGTAGTTTTATCTCCTTTGCTTGATTTAGCTGGATTTTATGATGAGCCTTTTTTTATCAGAAGTGAGCAATCTATAGAAATTTCTACCGAGGATGAAGGTAAAATTATTAGAGGGAGAATTGATGTTTTAGTAGTTCAACAACAATTATCGTTGTTAATCATAGGATCTAAAAAGTCTAGTTGGTCTTTATTAGCAGCTATACCTCAAGCACTGACTTATATGATAGCTAATCCTGAGCAAAATAAACCTGTATTTGGATTAGTCATGAATGGCAATGATTTTATTTTTATCAAACTAATAAAAAATTCTCAACTAGAGTATGCTTTATCTGATCAATTTACTCTGTGGAAACGAGAAAATGAACTCTATAAAGTTCTGGGAATATTAAAAAAACTCAGTCAAATATTAAGCTAATGATGTCGAATCGTCCTATATATCTAGATTGTCACGCTACTACACCTGTGGATGAGCGTGTGTTATCGGCAATGCTACCTTACTTTACAGAAAAATTTGGCAATCCATCTAGTATTAATCATGTTTATGGTTGGGAAGCAGAGGCGGCTGTTAAACAAGCACGAGAAATATTAGCAACGGCAATTAATGCTACACCTGAAGAAATTGTCTTTACTAGTGGGGCGACGGAAGCGAATAATTTAGCCATTAAAGGTGTGGCTGAAGCTTATTTTCAAAAAGGTCAACATATCATTACTGTAGCCACAGAACATAATGCAGTACTTGATCCTTGTGAGTATTTAAAAACTTTGGGTTTTGAGATTACTATTTTGCCAGTTCAAGCAGATGGATTAATTGATTTAACAGCATTAGCAAAAGCTTTGCGTCCAGAAACAATTTTAGTATCAGTGATGGCTGCTAATAATGAAATTGGGGTGTTGCAACCATTAGCAGAAATTGGGGAAATGTGCCGCGATCGCCATATAATTTTTCATACAGATGCTGCTCAAGCTATTGGTAAAATCCCCTTGGATGTGCAAGCTATGCAGATAGATTTGATGTCTCTGACAGCTCATAAAGTATATGGGCCAAAGGGTATTGGTGCATTATATGTCCGCAGACGTAACCCCAGGGTGCAACTTGCACCCCAACAAAATGGTGGTGGACATGAACGGGGTATGCGTTCGGGAACTTTGTACACGCCGCAAATTGTCGGCTTTGGTAAAGCTGTAGAAATTGCTTTAGCAGAACAAGCCCCTGAAAATATACGTTTAACTCAGCTTAGACAAAGATTGTGGGAACAGCTTGCTCAAATTCCTGGAATCCATCTCAACGGACATCCTACTCAAAGATTAGCAGGAAACTTGAATATCAGCGTTGCAGGTGTAGATGGTACGGCGCTGTTATTAGGCTTACAGTCAATTATGGCTGTTTCGTCTGGTTCGGCTTGTTCTTCAGTCAAAACCGCACCTTCCCACGTCCTCACAGCTTTAGGACATTCGGAAAAGCTAGCTTACGCCTCAATTCGCTTTGGAATGGGACGCTTTAATACAGAAGCGGAAATTGATCTAGTGAGCAAACAGGCGATCGCTACCATTGAAAGTTTACGCCAACAGGCAAGTTTAGTCTAGAAAACACATCAATTCAAAATGGAAGAAGGGGACAAGGAAGGGGACGAGGGGACAAATCAATTCAAAATGAAAGAAGGGGACAAGGAGAAAATACTTGTATAGGTTCTTTCCCCCCATCCCCCCATCCTTCAATAAGGATCGGAATTAAACCTTCCCCTAACTACACTGCGAAAATAATAACCCCTGCTGGGTGGGTTATTCAGATCAAAAGTTTCACCATTGGTGACTCGCCAGATTTTGTAGTCGTGGTAAGTTAAAGGTGTCCGGGGTTTACATACTTCTGGGGGATGATCTCCTAAGACAAAGTATGCTGCATTTCGCCCCATAACTTTTGCTTGACCATATTTATCGACAACCACAGATGTCTCCTCACTAATGGCTATCCCCAAAGCACTGCGAGAAACACCGTCTTGAATTTGTCGGGCGACAAAAGCCATAATTCTCCCCATGCGTTTACGGCTGTCGAAATGGGTATCGATGATAGTTCCTTGCAAATGATGCCAGCGAAAAAAGTTGTAGGTAAAAGTGACATTATAGTAAGGATCTTCCAGAATATCTTTTGTTTCTACAGCCTCTTCACTAGCGCAAGCATCGAAGATAAAATCGCTTAAAATCATTGACCCGGCGCTAGTACCACCAATAGCCCCACCTCTTTGATAAACTGACTGTACAGCCGCCTCTAGTTGTGTATCTTTCCAGCTACGAATATATTGACATTGGTCACCACCAGCAAAAAACACTACCTCAGCATTGCGGATTTTGTTGACAATATCATACCTGTTAGCATCTTGACGATTGCTGACAATCAAAGTCTCTACAGAGTTTACGCCTTTCATACCATAAATGAGGCGATTGTAATCGTCACTACCATAAGTCCGAATTACGACAACATCAACTGCGGCGCTACCTCTAACTTGGTTAATCATCCACTGGATAGCGGCTTCCACATCTGGCCCTCCGCCACCCAAGCTGAAGACAGGCCCTGCCAAGGTGGGCAGAGGACTAACTTCGACAATGTTGCCCTGGAAGAAGTCTTTCAGGTATGCTGTAATTCGGGATATTAAATTCTTCCACCACTTTGCTAAATTTGAGAATGCTCGTGCCATACTAACCTTCTAGAGCAAGCTGCAACTATTGCTTAATGTCGCACGCTCCAGGCGGTAATTCCCAGCGTACAAGGCTTGTACTGTTTGTTAACGCCCAATAATGCAGGGTAATAATTGATGATGCTGCTGCATCTGAGAAAACCTCAGCCAGACTCAGCATTTTTTTACCATACAACTTGCGATCGCTCTTTGACCACTCGTTGATAAATTGTCTCGGTTTGTTTGGCTAATTTTGGCCAGCTAAAGCGACGCTGCAAATCCTCATAGGCGTTATCAATTAGCCATTGACGATAACCGGGATTTTTTAAAACTTCCAAAATTCCCCAAGCCAAAGAATCGGCATTATTTACCCAAGTTACTAAACCCGTCTTAGTATGTTGCACTACTTCCGGGAAGCCACCTGTATCTGACACCACTACGGGAACTCGTGAGGCGAAGCTTTCTAAAGCTACAATGCCAAAGGGTTCGTAAAGGCTGGGGAATACAGCACAGTCAGCCACAGTTTGGAACTTATCTAAATATTCATCGGAAAGAAAGCCTGTAAAGTAACACTTATCCCAAATTCCCAAATCCCCAGCCTGACGTTTGAGATTGTCAGTATTACCACCACCAACAATCACAAATTTTACGTAGCCACCCATCTCCCACAACACTTTCGGTGCAGCGTTGAGTAAAACTGATACACCTTTTTCGTAAGTCATCCGCCCCACATAGTAGACAATCTTCTCATGGTCTTGGGCAAATTGGCGACGAAAATTTTGAGCATGAAAATCTTCATGGTGTTGTTTCTTTTCTGCACGAATGCCATTATGAACGACATCGATTTTATTCCCCGGACTTGAGAGCGCTCTCTCTACCTCTTGGCGCATATAATTTGTACAGACAATAATCCGCCAAGCATTGTAAGCCAGTAAGCTTTCCTTGCCGTGGATATACCGTTGGGTATCATTGTGAATTCCGTTATAGCGTCCATATTCAGTGGCGTGGATGGTAGCAACCAGGGGAATTTTAAAGGTATGCTTGAGAGCGATCGCTGCATCTCCCACTAACCAATCATGGGCATGGATTAAGTCAAATGAGCCTTCCTCACTGATTAACTTGCCACCATGATGACCCATACTCTGATTGAAATTGACTACCCAGTGAAAAAAGTCATGACTATGAGACACTGGTACTCGATGTATATGTATACCCTCCACCACTTCATACATTGATGCTTGACCAACTTCTACCGTAATTAGGTGGATTTCATGCCCTAGTTTTACTAGTTCGGGGTATAATTCAGCCACATGACGCGCAATACCGCCAACGATTCTCGGTGGAAACTCCCAACTCAGTACCAGTATCTTCATTAACTAGACTCCCCAATGCTTTATCAATATCTAAAAATATGAGGGCGGTATTTGCAGCAAATTTGCTTACTAAAATTTTTGGATTTTTTTACATTTTTTTTGATGTTAGGTTTTAAAAGTTATTAGGTTTGAGTACATTAGCGGATACTTGATTAAACTTCTTACATTAGCTGATCAAAGCTTAAGTGAAATGAAGTACCTTACCCCTCACAGCTTAGTAAAATTCACAATTTAGAGTACAGATTTTAAAAAACTTATAGTATCAGTCTTTCAAATAGCAACTATCAAAAGTGACAGAAATTATATAGGAGGTAATTATAACGTTTCTGGTTTCAATATAGGAGTAAGGCAGGCATTTTCTCTGTGTCTTTGTGCCTCTGTGGTAAAAAATAATTTATTAAACACACAGACAAGCATCCTAGACTCCTGGAATTGACAAAACCCCGGCTTTGGTAGCAAACCGAGGTTCTAAGTTTATAGCTATCTAAACTATCATCAACTTTGATCTAAACGCAGCACTGCCATAAAAGCTTCCTGCGGTACATCTACCGTACCAACGGCTTTCATCCGCTTTTTACCCTTGGCTTGTTTCTGCAACAGTTTCTTCTTCCGGCTAATGTCACCACCGTAGCATTTAGCTAGTACATCTTTCCTTAAAGCGGGAATATGTTCACTAGCGATGACTTTGCTACCGATAGAGGCTTGAATGGGTACTTTAAATTGATGACGGGGAATCAGTTCTTTGAGTTTTTCCGCCATTGAACGTCCTACACCATAAGCTTTATCACGGTGGACAATCATCGCTAAGGAATCCACCGGATCACCATTAATCATGATATCCAATTTCACCAAAGGATTTTCGCGGTAGCCAATCAGATGATATTCCATACTGGCATAACCACGCGATCGCGATTTCATCTGGTCAAAAAAGTCTGTCACAACTTCCGCCAGAGGTAACTCATAAGTTAAGGTGGTACGTCCTTGGGTCAAATATTTCATATCCTTGAACACACCCCGGCGGTTTTGCGACAACTCCATCAACGTCCCGACAAAGGTTTCCGGCGTAATCATTTCTACTTTGACGTAGGGTTCCTCAATCCTTTCGCGCTCGTTGGGGGCTGGTAAATGGCTAGGATTATCAATATACAGTTCTTCACCCTTAACAGTGATGACTTTATAAACCACTGAAGGGGCTGTAATAATCAGATCCAGATTATACTCTCGCTCTAAGCGTTCTTGAACAATCTCCATGTGCAGCAAGCCCAAGAATCCACAACGGAAACCAAAACCCATAGCACTAGAAGTTTCTGGTTCGTATTGCAATGCTGCATCATTGAGTTTGAGCTTTTCTAAAGCTTCTCGTAAATCTTCAAATTGGTCAGCATCAATGGGGAACATTCCACAAAAAACCATTGGGTTAGCTTCCGTGTACCCTGGTAAGGCTGCTGTCGCTTTCGCACTAGATAAAGTAATCGTATCACCCACCCGCGCATCAGCCACCGCCCGAATTGAGGCTGCCAAATAACCCACTTCCCCAGCGTGGAGTTCATTAACTTGCTTTTGAGTGGGAGAGAGGATACCCAACTCATCAATATCATATTCTTTCCCGGATGCCATCAAATAGATGCGATCGCCTTTTTTCACCGTCCCATCCATCACCCGGAAATAGACAATTACACCCCTGTAGCTGTCATAATAGCTATCAAAGATTAACGCTCGTAAACGTTGATCAACTGTGTTGGCAGCTGGTGGTACACGCTCCACAATCGCTTCGAGAATCTCACTAATCCCAATACCTTCTTTTGCCGAAGCTAGAATTGCCCCACTGCAATCTAGACCGATAATTTCTTCAATCTCACCAATAACTCGGTCTGGTTCTGCTCCTGGTAAGTCAATTTTATTAAGAACAGGGATAATTTCTAAATTATGCTCCAGTGCTAAGTAGACATTTGCCAAAGTCTGCGCCTCTACACCTTGAGACGCATCCACTACCAACAAAGCCCCCTCACAAGCAGCCAAACTCCGCGACACTTCATAGGAAAAATCTACGTGTCCCGGCGTATCAATTAAATTTAATACATATTGCTGACCATCTTTTGCCTGATAGTTCATCCGGGCCGCTTGCAGCTTAATTGTAATACCGCGCTCCCGTTCTAGATCCATATTGTCTAGAAACTGTTCCTTCATTTGCCGATCATCAACAGTACCAGTGGCTTGCAGTAAGCGATCAGCCAAGGTAGATTTCCCATGATCGATGTGAGCAATAATACAAAAATTGCGAATGCGAACTGCGGGGACATCAGTCATATACTAATCTTTGCTGAAGCAGCAACCAAGGTGAAAAAGCAATTTACTTCATGTATTGTAATGCCTTATTAGCCAAGATGCTGCTACAGGAAAGTCAAAAGTCAATGGTCAATGGTCAATGGTCAATGGTCAATGGTCAATGGTCATTAGCATTTCTTCTTCTCCCCTGCATCCCTACCAGATCAGTTACCAGTTAATAAACGTTCACTGTTCACACCCTTCACTCCCCCACTCAGCACGGGCTAAACGCCCCGCTACCGCTAACAGCACTCTCTCACTCCCTCACTCCCCCACTCACTACTCAGCACTCCCTCACTCCCCTTCTTAAAAATCTCTATAAAGTCTATTTTTATGTGCTAGTATCATCAACCTGAAGCGTACAATAAAAATATATAAGTACATAGTGTAGATATGATAGGCAATTACCACCCGTAAATGCCCGTAATACCTAGTTTACTGACAAAACTTCTAGCCTTATGGACTAGAAATGCCCATGAAAATTGCCACTTGCTACCTGCTGCTGTTAGTTTGGTGAAATTTCGGGGAACTATGTAACTATAAAGTTTTAATATTTTGTCAGTAAATTAACCCGAACAGTGAATGCAACTGCTTTATAAAGCTTGTGACAAGAAATTCTCTGAGTATATAAACCTATGAATATGAAAGAAAGAGCTACCGATGCGGAATCCAGACAAGCCGACAAGGTAGAAGTCTCTGTGCAATTGGATTCGGAGTTACTGGAACAAATCCAGCATCTGACTAACGATCCGAGTAAAGTGATTGAAGTAGCTATTCGTCAATGGTTACGGGGGGAAGTTCTCAGAGATGATGAACTGACGCGCAACCCACATCGAGTTCCAGTTCCTCCCCGTGGGGAATGGAATGATTGACATTTATGAATAGGCTGTAAAGAAATAGCCAAAAAATGTAAATTTTGTCAATCTAGATCCCAGAACAGCTAAAATACGCAATACTCAGTATGTCAAAGCTGTAAAATTTTACCTGAAGCTTTGCCAAGCCTTAGCAAAACTGTTTTGAGTTGCCTTTGTCCATCCAACTCGATTCGATGTAATGACTATTACTGCCAATTCCCAATTGCCAAATAGATTTCCTCCAACCTTGGAATCGATTAACCATAAGGCTGACGGCTTATTACCAACTCTCGGTGCTGAGTTGGTATATACGCAAGATGGGACAGGACGTTACCTGTCTTTTTATTGGCAGAAAAGTGAACTTTTGCAGTCCAACCCACAGCAAATAATCACTGAATGCAATGGGCAAGAAATCTTTACCCCAGTGGATAAGGTTTCTTACATGGAACGATTGCATCGAGTGTTGACAAATTTGGTTCCGGAAAAGTTTCCCTGCTGGTTTAGCTGTTGCCATAACTTATTCGAGTTGGAATTAGTCATCTGTCCCATGATGCCTCCCTTGGGAACTGCGGCAACTACGGTTCTGGTATTAGGCAGATTGTTACAAGTTAAGGTGAGCAACCAAGAAGTCAACGTCGCTATTACTACTCCTACACAGATAGATTTAACAGCGCGATCGCAACAACACCAAAGACTGGTAAATAAAATTACCAGAAACATCCGGCGGACGTTGGATTTAGATATAATTTGGCAACAAACAGTAGATAGTTTAGGTAAAGCACTGCGGCTAGAGCGTTGTATTATTTGTCCCTATCAGCCTTCTAGCTCCAAGGTGCGAGTTATCGCTGAGTATCATCAACCAAATCGGAGTTCGATGCTGGGTTTGGAAATAGATGTCAGTTCTGAACCCGCATTTGCTCAAGCCTTGGCCACCTTGGAACCGATCATGATGGAAGTTCCAGGTTATAATATATGCCCGCAGCAAAAAATTTTAGTAGTCGCTACCTGCTATCAAGACCAAGCTAATGGGTTAATAGCGATTAATTTACCAGATGAGTGCTACCCCCTAACAAACGCCGAAATAGAACTCACAAAAGAAGTAGCAGATCAATTAGGCACAGCGATCGCTCATGCTACTCTATACAAAGAATTAGAAGCCGCACGCCAAAAAGCCGAAGAAGCCTCCCGCCTCAAGAGTGAATTTCTCGCCAATGTCTCCCATGAAATTCGCACTCCCCTCAACGGGATGATTGGCTTTTTGAAGCTGATTCTCGAAGACATGGTAGATGACGCGGAAGAAAGAAATCAGTTTTTAGCGGAAGCCCATCAATTATCATTACACCTACTCAACGTCATTAATGACATCTTAGACATAGCCAAAATTGAAGCCGGCAAAATGGAGCTAGTTTGCGCTCCAGTGAAACTAGCAGAGCTATTCTGGGATGTAGATAGTTTTATGCGTACGCCAGCAGAAGGCAAAAACCTCAGCTTCCGAATGCAATTGCCCTTAACCTCAGACGAAATCGTTGTTCAAGGCAATTATCAACGGCTATTGCAAGTTATGTTAAATATAGTCAATAATGCCATTAAATTCACTCACGAAGGTGGTATTACAGTCAGTGCCGATGTGGTACTGAAAAAAAGCAAATCTCCAGACCACCAATTCCCCGGCATGGTCAGAGTCAGGGTAGCAGACACGGGTATTGGAGTTTCTCTAGATAAACAGGATAAACTATTTCAACTATTTTCTCAAGTAGATGGTTCCCGCACCCGTCAATACGGTGGTACAGGTTTGGGACTAGCCATATCGCAAAAACTTATAGAAGCGATGGGTGGAGAAGTCCATTTTTACAGCCTGGGCGAAGGACTCGGTTCCACCGTCACATTTACAGTACCCCTATATCAACAACCTGTGATGCTGTCATCTAGTGACGCTGATTTAGACGTTATTTGTTAAATCAAGAAACTACCTCGTCTGCGGTTTAACACTCCAGAAATCTTGTGATTGAAAGTTGGTTTAAGCTAGTAAGGATATAAGGATATGCTGAGAAAATGTCATATTTCTTAATCAAGAAGGGAGTTGAGCCAGTCACGCACATCTCCTTTACCAACTTGGTTTCCAAATATTACCCATGACAAAGGGGGTTCACCAACAAGTTCACCCGTTAACAAGAAATTGATACCATCCCACGCTTTATCAATATTTAAATAGTCTCCAGTGGTATCTAGTTCTCCATCAACATATAAAAGAGAAACGATCGCATCTTCAGTTGAACACTCAAGAAATTTTGTTAATTCTTCTGTGGTGATGGCTTGAAGATGACCAATCATACCCATATTTTATGCACTTCCTATAGCCGATTCTTACTTGGGATAACAATCATGGCAAAATAAGGTACTTCATTTGGATCAACCTCATCTAAAGGTATAATTTTTTGTTGTGCCATTGTTGCCCTTTCAATGTATAATGCCCGTGATGCTAATCCTAATTGATGTAGGATATCTCGCACTTTGGTAAAGTGTCGTCCTAGTTTCATGATGGCGGCTGCATCGGTGGTCAATAATTGGGTGGTGAGTTCTTCGGCTGGCAGAGGTGCAGGGAGGACGGTGAGAATGTCGTTGTAGTAGGTGAAGGGTACACCCAGGGACACGGGACAAGCCATAAGAGAGGAAACGCCGGGGACAACTTCAGTTACGTATTCTTCAGATAAGCGTGTGAAGACATACATAAATGAACCGTAGAAAAACGGGTCGCCTTCACATAAGACTACTACATCGCGTCCGGCGGCTAGGTGTTCGGCAATTGGTGCTACTTCTTTGTCGTAAATATCTTTGGCTTTTTCTGGTTCTAAGGCACGGGGGAGGTGAAAGGGGACTTCAATTTGTCCACCTGTTAAATAGGGAGAGGCGATCGCTCGCGCTATACTGTCCTTATCTGTGGCTGATTGATAGGCAATGACAGGGGCAGACTGTAATAGTCGCAATGCTTTGAGGGTTAACAGTTCTGGATCTCCTGGCCCGACACCAACACCGTAAAGACGACCTTTAGCTGTCATAATTATTCTTCCTCCGTTGCCAGGGCGTTAACTGCGGCGGCGGCGATCGCACTCCCACCCCGCCGACCATGTAAAGTCATATATGGGACGTTCCTGCTGTCTGCGGCTAATGCTGCTTTAGATTCGGCTGCACCCACAAACCCCACGGGAAAACCCAGTATCAAAGCAGGTTTGGCACATCCGTCATCTAACATTTCTAACAGCCGAAATAGGGCAGTCGGTGCATTGCCAATGGCGACAATAGCCCCGGCTAGTTGAGGTTTCCACAATTCTAGGGCTGCTGCTGATCTGGTAGTTGCTAATTTTTTCGCTAGTTCTGGTACTTCTGGCTCATTTAGAGTGCAGATAACTGGATTATTAGCAGGTAATCGCCGCCTTGTCACACCATCTGCCACCATCCGACAATCACAGAGAATTGGTGCGCCTGCGATGAGTGCATTCCTGCCTGACTGTGCGGCTGTAGGTGAATATCCCAAGTCTGTGACGATATCCGTCATTCCACAGGCATGGATTAGACGCACAGCCACTTTTGCGACATCTGCGGGAAGTATATCTAAATTGGCTTCCGACCGAATGATAGCAAAGGAATGGCGATAGATTTCATTAGCATCACGGATATAATCAGACATTGGCAAAGACAGAGAAAATGATGTTTTTAATTGATCAATAGTATATTTATTAACAAAATCTCCAAAAGATTCATCTGAATTTAAACGTCTTATTTTGTATAAATTCAGCATCTTTTCTATCAACATGGGTACTTCAGCAACAGCTACATTTTGGTAGAGTTGACGACCAAATTTTTCCTGATTTTCACTGTCATGAACATAAATGTGATACTTCTCCCCAGTGCCATCATTGACACCGAGTAAGGCAATATCACTCATATGATGTTGAGCGCAGGATTTGTCACAACCGCTAAAGTGGATATTGATTGAATGTTCTATAGTAACGCGAGATTGGAGATACTTAGCTAATCTTAGTGCATCACCTTTAGTATCTGTTGCCGCCACCGCACAACCGCGATTACCAGAACAAGCTACTAACCCACTTTTGATATTTGTACTGGAGAAATCTAATCCTAAATCAATAATTTCACTCTGAACATCTGTTAGTAATCGTTGGGGAATATCAGTTACGAGTAGGTTTTGCCAAGGTGTCAGTCTGAGTGTACTACTGCCATACTTTTGTGCCAAATTAGCTAACCCTCTGAGTTGTCTAGATTCAAGACGACCGAGAGGCAATACAACACCAATGTAAAATAACTCTGGTTGGCATTGGGGATGAATACCGATGGGGGGCTTAGGGGCCCCCTCTGGGGTTGGGGGGAGGGGGAGAGGGGGGGGAATTTTATCTCCTTGTCTCTTTGTCAAAGAAAAAGATAAATATTTCTCAGCTGCTTGTAGATAATTTGCCAAACTTAGACTATTCACCACCTCCCGCAGTCGGGGTTTGCGTTGACTGTTAGCATCAATATGAGCGAGATAGACATTGGCTAAAGCTGCTAATGCTGGTAAACATTGCTCTGGTAGTAGGAAAATTCCTGTGTCTACAGGTAGTTCTCCCTTTGCGCCTATACTGACGTAAAGATGGAAATAAACTTGACTTGTGATTAAAACGGCAACAAAAGTGATATCGTTAGGGCGATCGCTGACTTTAACCTTTCCACTACCATCAAAACAGACACTAAATTTGGCAGATAGTCCCGATAAAGCTGGATGTTCAGTTATGTAATTATCCCAACTTTTAACCAAAAACCGCGTATCAATTAATTCTTGAGGATCAATCCCAGCCGTAGGACTGGTCATAATATTGCGGATTTGGTCTACACTCGGATTATGAGAACCTAAATTTAAAGCCTGGAGTTGTGCAAAAACTGCTGGGTCTATTTCTGTGTGAATTTCGCGGATTTGCAAATTAGCTCGATTAGTCACATCAACATAACCACCGCCGTAATTATCAGCTATATCTGCGATCGCTTGACACTGTATAGTATTAATTATCCCACCTGGTATTCTGATGCGAGACAATGTACCATCTTGGGCAGGTGTGGCATAAAATAATCCTGGGCAAGGCGTAAGACCAGACAACAAAACAGTAACTCCTTCTCTGTGTGACGCAGAGAGTAGACAGCAGACTATTTGGGGTTGGCATTCTGACTTGGAAAGTCAAAGAAAAATCTCTTTCTTTTGCCTTTCCTTTACAGCTGCGGCACAGTCCCGGAATTACACCGAAGTTTCCCAACACCAAGCTTTAATAATTTACCACGAGTAGCTAGTCAGAATCTTGAAGACTTCATATTTTGCATTAACTTAATGAAGTTTGTTAATTAGGGTGAATATCAATTCAACAGAAGTCAATACTTTGTTATTGTTCTCTCTGGTTTGTCAACATTCAGAAATTTTCGTCATATTCAGAAATAGTTTGTAAAGTTTAGAGGATGCAAACACATGGCTATTTATGAGCAAATTGGTAAAGAATATGATTTAACCCGTTGTGCTGATTCTTATATTACTGGTCAATTAATTCAACACTTAAAGTTAAAGCCAGATAATCTATATCTTGATGTGGCTTGTGGCACAGGTAACTATACACTAGCTTTAGCAGAAAATGGCGGAATTTGGCATGGAGTAGATCAATCACATTTAATGATTGACACTGCTAAAAACAAAAGTAACGCTGTTGCTTGGCAAGTTGCATCTGTGGAAAATTTACCTTATGCTGATAAATCTTTTTCAGGTGTATTGTGTACTCTAGCTATTCATCATTTTTCTGATTTATTGTCGGCATTCACGGAAA
Organism: Nostoc sp. TCL26-01; assembly: GCF_013393945.1. Lineage (NCBI taxonomy): Bacteria > Bacillati > Cyanobacteriota > Cyanophyceae > Nostocales > Nostocaceae > Nostoc > Nostoc sp. TCL26-01. The sequence goes on along the minus strand of NZ_CP040297.1, from coordinate 3,102,621 downwards.
TTTACCGTGTTTTAGCATCTGGTTACTTTGTGTTATTTACAGCCACACCAGAGCAAATGCGAAAGTATTGGTTAGTTGAGTATTTTCCAGAAGCTATACATCAAGCATCTGAACAAATGCCAAGTTTAGAAGCTGTACATTATGCTTTGAGTCAGGCTAGTTTTAAGTTGATAAAAACTGAGCTTTATAATGTACAGCCAGACCTAAAGGACTTATTCTTATATAGTGGTAAATACCATCCAGAACTATATTTAAATGAAAATATACGTTCAGCTATTTCTACTTTTTCTGTACTTGCTTCCCCGGATGAAATTGTGGCTGGATGCCAAAAACTAACAGTAGATATTGATACTGGTTTGATTAACAAAGTGATGCAAAAATATGAACACAATCAAGGAGACTACCTATTTATTATTGCTCAGAAATTAACATAATTCAGGAAAATTGATTTTAATTTATATGACGAAAAAATGGTTATCGATTATCGGCATTGGTGAAGATGGATTACCAGGATTAAGTGCGATCGCTCGTTCTTTAGTTGATCATGCTGAAATTATTATAGGGGGCGATCGCCATTTAGCAATGTTACCAACTGATGACGAACGTCAAAAAATTCTTTGGACTTCCCCGATTACTGATTCAATAGAAGCAATTATTCAATATCGGGGTAAATCTGTCTGTGTTTTAGCGAGTGGTGATCCTTTATGGTACGGTATTGGTACTACGCTGACGCGACGTATTCCCGTAGCGGAAATGACGATTATTCCTGCACCATCATCTTTTAGCCTTGCTTGCGCTAGATTGGGATGGTCTTTAACTGAGGTAGAAACTCTGAGTTTGTGTGGTCGTCCGCCTGCCTTACTCCCAGCTTACATCTATCCGGGAGCAAGATTATTAATTTTGAGTGAGGGAAAAAATACACCTAGCATGGTGGCAAAAATTCTCAGACAGCGAGGGTTTGGGGATAGTCAAATGACGGTGTTGGAAAGGATGGGAGGCATTCATGAAAGCATGATACAAGGAATAGCCGCATCTTGGCAGGAAACAGAATTAGCAGATTTAAATGCGATCGCTGTACATTGTCTTGGTGATGCGGGGATTGTTCCTTTATCCAGAGTACCAGGATTGCCCGACGAAGCATATCACCACGATGGACAACTTACCAAGCGAGAAGTGAGAGCTGTTACCCTATCAACTTTAGCACCTATTCCAGGACAACTACTTTGGGATGTAGGCGCAGGTTGTGGTTCCATATCGATAGAATGGCTACGGACTCATCCACGATGTCAGGCGATCGCCATTGAACAAAATGCTGCTAGACTCCAGTATATTGCTGATAATGCTGCGGCTTTGGGTACTCCTAACCTAAAAATTATCGCTGGCACTGCACCATTAGTTTTACAAGACTTACCCACACCCGATGCTATTTTCATTGGTGGTGGAGTCACAGCAGCTAATTTATTTGATACTTGTTGGCAAGCATTGCGTTCTGGTGGACGGTTAATTGCCAATGTCGTCACCATCGAAGGTGAGCAAACTTTATACCAATGGTACGAAAAAGTTGGTGGTAGTTTTACTCGCATGGCAATTCAACGAGCCGAACCTATTGGTAAATTTTTAGGATGGCGTGCAATGTCTCCTGTTACTCAATGGATAGGGATAAAAGGCTTTAGCTAATTTAAGCTTGAGACTGCAACTGTTCCAGTTTAGCTAGCACCTCTGTACTGTGAACAGATGGGTTAACTTTGACGAAAGTTTCCCGCAGGACACCTTGAGGATCAATAATAAAGCTATGACGCATGGAGACATAACCAATCCAAGAACCGTAAGCTTTACTAACTGCACCGTCTGTATCTGCTAACAAAGGAAATTTTAGCCCTTCCGAATCACAAAATTCGGCATGAGAATCTATATCATCAGCGCTAACACCAATAATCTGAGCGTTCTTTTCTAAATATTTCGGTAGGTCTTGTTGAAATCGTCGTGCTTCAATAGTACACCCAGCAGTAAAGTCTTTGGGATAGAAATACAGCACTACCCACTTACCCCGCAAATCTGAGAGAGAAAGTTTACCATCACCTGTGTTGGTGGCTAGGGTAAAATCGGGTGCGGGTTGATTAATTGCTGGTAGTTTACCCCCAAGTGCATTAGCCGTTGGCACCAAATTTAGCCAACTGATGATAGCAAAACAGCTAACAAGCAATATATGCAAAAAATTGCGGCGGGAAACCATAAATTTGGATAAAAATAACTACTTTACATAATTTTACAATTCTTTGTGGTTTTCGGAAAAATTAAAACTTTACTTGAGGAACTTTTTCAATTTGTTGTGTAAAATAAGCTTCTTGATGCTTTAACTGTTTAGCTAATTCTAATCCTCGTTGAAAAGCAGCGATCGCTTGTGAATATTCTTTCTGCACCAAATATAATTGCCCGATTTGGTCGTAAGCTTGCATCATCCCGTAAAAATTGGCAGCTAATGACTCAGTTTCTACAAGAATTTTACCAGCTTGTAATGCTTCATTGATTTGTCCTTGGGAACGATACAAGGGAATTAATTTTTGTATAGCTTCAGCCGCACGAGTATACTGTTGTAATTGCCAAGCAGTAGTATATGCTTCTTGGTAGTTTCTAAAAGCTGCTTGTAGTAAGATGGGATTTTCCCGTGCTAAGGTTTCATAATTTGCCCCAATCTCTAATTGCAAACTAGGCAATCGAGTGAGATTATTTTGTTGAGCATAAATTGTTTTTAACTTGCTCAATACATCAATTGATTTTTCTGGCTGCTTAGTCTGTTGATAAATATAAGCTAGCTTTTGCAAGTATGTTAACTCATCTTGAGCCGTAGCCGACTTTAATAATTCCTCATAAATGGTAGCCGCAGGAGGATAATCAAACCAACTTAAATGTAGTTCACCAATTGTTTTGAGAGTGTCTACTTCCCCAACAGCATTTTGTTGCTGTCGCATGACGGCTAGAACTTGATTGTAAATTGCTATAGCAGGTTTAGGCGATCGCAATTTTTGATAAGCATCACCCAAAGCCTGCAAAAGTTCTAAATCAACACTGCTTTGAGCATTCTTGTTTTTTCGTTGCGCTTGTTTTTCAATTGCCTGCAACCTTTGATTGATGTATTGTACCTCCTGGCGATCGCTTTGTCTCCAAGCAATATCCCCCACTCTTGAGAGTGCTTGCACTTCCGCCACAACACCCAAATATCGCCGCAAGCGCAATTCCCGGTTCCAAATCTCAAACGCAGTTACTTTATCTCCAGCTTGTAATGTCGCCGCCGCTTGTTGATTGAGTTCATCTAATGCTGCCTCTAATTTTAACCGTTCTGGAAGAGTCAGAGGTCGTTTACCACGCAAAGATGGTAAAAGCGGATCAGGTGTAGTAATCTCTAAAGGACTAGGAGGAAACTTGTCAGCTTGTTGCGGATCTTTAGTCTCAGCTAACGTTGAGAAACTAGCAAGTTGCCAGAAGATAGCGACTGTAACAATAACACTGAATTGCCGTAACATAGGTATTCTATAATTATGTGAGCCAGGAGAAAGGCAAAAACGCAAGACACACTTATCATTTCTTCTTATCCTAAGTCCCCAATCACCAGTCCCCAGTTCCCAATCACCAGTCCCCATTACACATTAAAATACTTGCAGATAATTTTTAAGCAAATTTGGTAATGACTCATTCTACAGATATCGCTACCTTAGCACGCTGGATGGCATCTGATTTTAGCAATCAAGCACAAGCTTTCGAAAATCCGCCTTTTTATGCTCATATTCGGGTATGTATGCGTCCCCTTCCTTGGGAAGTATTATCTGGGGTGGGATTTTTTGTGGAACAAGCCTATGATTATATGCTGAATGAACCCTATCGCCTACGAGTATTAAAATTGATGACGATAGCCGATCGCATCCACATCGAAAACTACACTGTTAAGCAAGAAGAAAACTTCTATGGTGCATCTCGTAAGCCCCAACTCCTGAAAACTTTAAGCAGCGATGCTCTAGAAAAACTCCCTGGCTGTAACATGATTGTCGAGTGGACTGGTAATAGCTTTCAAGGCAAAGTAGAACCAGGAAAAGGTTGCATAGTCTTTCGCAAAGGACAAAAAACCTATCTAGATAGTGAATTTGAAATTGACGAAGAGAAATTTATTAGTCTTGACCGTGGACGAGATTTAGAAACAGATGAGCATATCTGGGGTTCCGTTGCTGGGCCTTTTTATTTTACCCGCCGCCAGAGTTTTGCTGATGAAGTGAGGTTGGGTGATTAGTCAGTCGTCATTAGTCATTGGTCATTGGTCATAATTCACATTAGGCGTAAATTACTTCATGATAATGTCGTCATCGCTGATTCTATCGTGTCAGCGTAGGGAACTCGCTCAATCTCGGTTTCCCATGTGCCGTTAGCATATAGTTTTAATAACCGAAATCCAGGATATTCTTGATTAATCGCAAAAGCTGGACTTTCAGATTGGAACTGAAAGCAAGTTGATGGAGTACCTAAATAATCAACATTGTGGCGATGGTGTTGAAATTCCTGGTGGATATGACCAAATAAAACTAACTTGACTTGTGGGTGACGATCAACAATGTCAAAAAACTCTTCAGAATTTTTCAAACAAGTAGCATCTATCCATGTGGAGTTCACAGAAAAAGGAGCATGATGTAAAGCAACTAGAGTAGGATTGTTGCCTAATATTTTTAGCTCATAATCAAGCCACTCTAAACTTGTAGCCGACAGATAACCATGCAAAAATTCCGGAGTGCAAGAATTCAGCATGACAAAATTCCAATTCCCACGCTGAAAAGACTTACGTCGAGAAACCATCCCCAGATTTAATATTTTATCCATAGCGATCGCACAATCATGGTTTCCTGGCAGCCAGTAAGTCGGGATTTGCAGTAAATTCAAGTAATATTGTAGATTTTCATAGGATGCTGGTGTACTATCTCCAGACAAATCTCCCGTTAACAAAAGTAAATCAATTTCTGAGCGTAGTTCTTCTAGCCTCTTCATCACAGCCAAGAAAGACTTTGTTGTGAATATACCTTGTAACCGTTGATTTTCTGAAGCCAACAGATGCGTATCTGTGATCTGAGCAATTTTTATCGGAGACATTTGATTCATTTTTAAATTCAGCAACTTGTGCGGATTCATATATAAGACTCATATTTAATTTTTCCAAAACTCCGTATACCTCTACCTCTCTTGTTTTCTGTTCTCTGTTCTCTTTCTATGCAAATAACTTTAGTAATTACATCAAATGTTTATTTTAAACGTTTTAATAAGTTTTAACTTTTTCATCTATCTTAAGGAGTAAATTATGATTTTTTTGTATTTTACGACACTCATTAACAGAAGTGTAAACGCTATTGTAAATAAAGTTAGATAATCTTTGTCTATATTCATAGCCTTTACTTTCATCCTTCCACAAGCATAGACAAGATTTTTCTGTAGTAGGATGCAAAGTTCAAGAAAACTGTGTTATAGTTGTTCACTGTGGATACGGCGACATAGCCAAGTGGTAAGGCAGAGGTCTGCAAAACCTTTATCCCCCGGTTCAAATCCGGGTGTCGCCTTTAGTTGTACATTAACTAATTATTTGTCACTGTCAACAGATTGTGTATTACCTGGGTTTTGATTTGGCTAGTGAAAAGGTCAAAACCCTGAAAGACAAAGAGCTTGAGTTGTTTAAATCTGGTGAGGGAAAGCGTTTGATGCTGTTGGGAGCAGTAAAGAAAAAAGCTGCCAAGGCAGAAGACTGATACTTTCGCTTGTGGAGTTTGACCGAGAAAAAGCGATCGCTTCCAACAAGGTCAACCAGTGATTTCTATGTGGTTAGATCAGATTTATCAAGGGTTAGTAGTTAAGTTAAAAAAGCAATCTGTGAAGTAACTAGCCATAAGTCTTTTAATTGGCATCAGTAGCTGATATTTTTTCTACAAGGAGTAACAGAACAATCAAAAGACACGGTAATTCGGTTATTGAACATCAATTCATTGAAATCATTGCAGTACCTACTTTCCAGTATAAGAGGGTGTTTGAAAAGTTTTAGTAGGTATAAAAATGTCATTCTTCCTGACGCTCCGCGTCAGGAAGAATCTAGGTTTTGTGGCACATACCGAGATGTTTCATTCCGCTACGCTGCATTCAACATGACAAAGAAACAGACTTTTCCAACGTCCTCTAATACCAATTCAAAATTCAAAATGACGCGACGCTCCTGCGTCGCTAACGCTGCGCTATCGCGGACTCGCTCTAATACCATTTCACGTTAATCATGATACACATAAATTATGTAGAGACGTTGCAATGCAACGTCTCTACTGTTCACATTTAAAGGAAATTGGTATAAGCGTTCGCGTAGCGTCTCGTAGAGAAGCTATGCCGTTCGCGTTAGCGTCTCTGAAAGAGAAGGCTTTACGCTGCGCTAACAAAATTCAAAATTAAGAAAGCCTTGTTCTACAAGGGTTTCCGTGTTTGGACCTGTATCAGATTTTTAGTGAATTGGTATAAGGCAGTGATGCTTACGGGGAGTAGGGCGATCGCTCTCAACTAGGCACTTTTAATGGAATTTGATGAGTTGAGAATAGCCACTAATATTTGCATTAGTTCCTGCAAATCGGTTGGGATACGATAGAGCATTAAATCTTGAGTTATCAGCCGACTAGCTCGTTGGAAACTACCAAACTGCCAAATATCGCCTGTTGTCACTGCACCATACAATATAGGTTCATCCGCTTCTATCCAGGAATCTATGGCAATTAATTCCACAGCTAGTTGTGTAAATCCTCTTGTTAAATCCGCTTGTTTTGCTTCTACAATCAGTATTTGATGTTGAGACTGTAAGTAATAGTCCAAATCTCCTCGGAGGAATTGATTTACTTCAATGGGATATTCGATATTGACTATTGCTTCAGTAATATGAGCCACTTCTAACAAGATGGGGGCAATCAAAACTTCTCTTCTTGCTGCTTCACTAGTGAGACTGACACGAGTAATTGCTTCTTCTAATCGCTGTTTTAACTCAGCTAATCTAGTGATTTGATGATTACTAACTGGGAAATTTATATGCGCTTTGGTTAAACTTGCACCTAATTCGCGCAAGATGTCGGCTGGAGCGAATCTTAAATCAAAGTATTTGCGAAATGTGTAAGTTTCTGACGGTTTGAGGATAGGTGGACGGTGCGGTATAGTCATAAATTAAGTAAGTTTGGACTTCCCTATTTTTTGTTTGGTTTTAATATCCAACAATAGCCAAAGCAATTTAGTTAAATGAGATCGAGCTAATTTTTTGCTAAAGTTACTTTCCTGCAGGCTGACTAACAATATCCTGAGTTGATTAGAAGGGACTTCCTTTTTCTTTTCTTTGCCGTTGCAATGCTTCTTCGTACCACTCTAATTCATCCAAAAATTGACTGACTCTCTTAGTCAAAGCTGCTTCCTGTGAAACACCTGCTTCATCTAAAGAGTCCGCAATTTTGGAAATAGCAAAAATGCTGGAAATAGTAGGCATTCCCATTTCTGACAGAAAAGCGCGTAATTGGATGGCTGCTCGGACTCCGCCAAAGCTACTAACTGAGTAAGAAACAATCCCAGCCGGACGGAAAAAGTATTCTTCTAAATAGTGATCCATGAGATTGCTTAATCCTGGCTGAATAGAATGGTTATATTCTCCCGCAACAACTACAAAACCATCTGCTGTTCGGATATGCTCTGCCAGTTCTGCCATCTTTGCAGGAGCCTGACCTTTGCCATATTCTTTATACATCCGGTCTAAGATACCAAAGTCATACTCCTTTGCATCGGCAAAAATTACCTCATGGTTTCTTTGCCTAAGCTGATCAATCATGAATGTAGCAGCTTTGATGCCCTGGCGATCGCTCCTGTAGGAACCATAGAAGACTACTGTTTTAAAGCTCATGATGAATGATTTTTAATTAAATAAATAGTTCAAAGTCTAGCCATACATCGAATTTATCATCTACTGGCTGTAAGGTGAAATTGGTGCAGGAGATGAGATTGAAGTAGTACGTCGGGATGAAAACAATGTTACAGTTGCCGATATCGATATATTGAGAGAAAGAATTTGTTTAAAGGAACGCTTGGTACGTGAGAAAGAACATTATTTCGCTATTGGTTGTATCGGGAGGATTTATAAGTGCATATATTGGTTTATTTACCCCCGCAAATATTTATTTGCTCAACTATCGTGAAATGAGCATTAACGGGTGGTTTTACTTGGGAATAAATATGGGGCTATCGCTATATCTTCTTGGTATCTGTGCAACTGCTGTAATATTTCAAGGAATGTCTTCTCAAGCATCTAAAATCGAGCCATCATTTCTGGTGTTAGGTGGCACGATTGGTTTGCTAGTTGGTAGCTCACCCATCCTCTTAAATTTACTACTCCAGACATCATACTATCCCATTTCACCTTTGATCATTTTGCCTTTTGCGTTTTTGCTATCCATTGTAGGGATTCGTATTGCTTGTGAATTTCCACGCAGGAAATCTAGTTCCCATCAGAGAGTTTTATTATCAAGAATCTCAACTTTAATTGGATGGCTAGTTGCTTTACTTGCCTTAACTGTTATCTGGATTAACAATAGCAGTTTTCCGGGAATAAATGCTGCGTCAGTGGTTCGGGAGCAATGGGCAAATCAAGAATTTAACGGATACAAAGGAGTCGTGGAGACAATCAAAACCTGTCAGCCTATTATAAAGCAAGTGGGCAGAGTTAAGTATGTTGCACCAACATCTGGTAAAAACTATGTCATATCTGATCATGGTAGTTCTGGTCATAGGGGGGAATTTACTTTAGAAGTCGTGGGTGAACAAGGTATAGGTGTGACGAACTTTAACTTTCATATTGATACTGTAGTTTCGTCTGGCCAACTGACTTACCAAGGTAAGACCCAAGAAATAGTTTGTCGAGTTTAGATTTATTTATCTAACAATCAGTAGAGACATAGCATTGCTACATCTCTAGCGGGGATCTCTCGCACCGTGGAAGAATTAATTTTTCCAAATCACGCAGATACTAAGCGACGTAAGGATTCAGCGCGACGTTTAGCGGTGGAATTATTAGGAGCAAATTTGAGTGCTTCTTCGTACATTTGTAGTGCTTGAGTATTCAATTTTTTCCGCTCATAGGAATGACCCAAATTATTTAAAGCTACTACATAATCGGGTTTTAATTTCAATGCTTCTTTGTACTGACGAATTGCCAAATCATACTGCTCTTGAGCAAAATAAGCATAACCCAAACCATTGTATATAGGAGCAATACTTTCCTCTCCTTCTACTTCCGCTTGTTTAAGAGCTTTTTGGAATAATGGTATAGCCTGAGCAAACACTTTTTTCTCAGAATAAATACAACCTAGTTCGTAGTATTCTTGAGCTGTACCTGTGTCTTTACTCAACTTATTCCGTAATCGTGATAACGCACTTTCACGCTTACGAGTTTTGAACAACTGGCGGAAAACACTCACAACTGCAAATGTCAGCAAACCCACCAAAACAGAAAGATACACAACAGCGAGATTGTTATCCATTGCCTACAAATCAAAATATTAAAGTTATTTCTACATCTATTATCGGTCTTTTGGGGACTGAGAGGGAGGGAGTGAGGGAGTGCTGAGTATAGAACTAATGACTAATGACTAATGACTAATGACTAATGACTAATGACTAATCCCCAATACTTGATACGTTCATTTAACCAACCTTGAGCAATGTAACGAGCGATCGCTTCGTTAACTTCTCTCCTCATCTCATCGTACTGCAATCCTTTGGGCATGACTACAGATAGGGGTGCTGTGGATAGTTTCGTTGGCAGTAGTCGATATTGGGGGTTTTCTCGCACCCAACCGCTAAGAACGCTAGCATCGGCGGCGAAAGCGGCGACTTGATTGTTTTCTATGGCTGCTTGTGCTGCTTGGTAAGAATCGACTCCTACTAAGTCGGCATTGGGTATGTAGTAGCGGACTTCCGATATTGTGCTGGAGTGGTTGAGTACAGCAATTTTCCGTTTTGCTAAATCATCTAACTGCTGTATACCAGCATCTTTAGTGACTAAAAAAGTCCCATCCATATAATAGGGGACGCTAAAACTGACCAAACGAGCGCGAGACTCTGTAGCTGTGACTCTGGCGATCGCTATATCTACTTTGTGATTAAATACTACAGATAAGCGATCGCGGTTATTTACAGGTTGTAACTTAACAGCGTTGGCTTTCCCTAACAAATCTGCTGCTAGTTGTTGTGCTAAATCGATTTCTAACCCCTGTAACTTGCCACTAGTATCTTTAAATCCTAAAAGGGGCAAGTTGTCTTTAACCGCTACAGTTAGATAACCTTGGCGTTTAATTTCTGACATTTGTGCAGCAGATGCCGCGAATTCTGTTTTTAAAAACAAAAAACAGCAAATACAAATCACAGTGGCGGATAATACCAGATGTAACCGAGTGATTATTTGCCGTCTGTTACATCCGTTATTCATCCGTTACCACCTTTAACCTTTAGCTTGACTTGCCAACTGTGCCACTTTGCCGAAGCTAGCAGGATCGAGTACTGCCAACTGTGCCAACATTTTCCGGTTAAGTTGGATGTCGGCTTTTTTCAAATTACCGATTAGCTGACTGTAGCTTAAACCATGTTGTCTAGCAGCAGCATTAATGCGGGTAATCCACAGACGGCGAAAATCGCGCTTTTTCTTTTTGCGATCGCGGTAAGCGCTGCGGAGGGCCTTCATTACTTGTTGGTTGGCGGTTCTAAACAAAGTTGAGTGAGAACCACGAAAACCTTTAGCTAGTTTGAGAATTTTATTGCGGCGTTTACGAGCTACGTTACCGCGTTTTACCCGTGTCATATTTTATTCCTGGAAGACTTAACAGATTTACAAATAAGGAAGCATCAAACGCACGTTTTCTTCGTCGCGTTCGTTTACTATTGCCATTTTGGAAAATTTACGCTTTTTGTCAGAGCTTTTATGCTCTAACAAGTGGTTTTTGAAAGCTTTGCGACGGACGATTTTACCGCTACCTGTGGCGCGGAACCGCTTCGCTGCTGCTTTGCGTGTTTTAAGTTTAGGCATGGATTGGTTCTAATTCGACACAATCCCTCATTATATACTATTAGCTGCCTTTGGCGATAGTTGTCTCACTCGCAGATCAAGGCGTGATCAGTCCAGGATTTACCACCTGCGGATCGAGAACGATTTGGGAACCAGATTGATTGACATGATAAGTCCAAGATTGATTCCTGACCCTCACTACGACTTCCCAACCCTGGATGGGGTTAAATTCTCTAGTACAGATTTCCCCGAAGTTGAACTCACAGGGATTACCAAAGGTTTTTCGTGTAACTTGAGTGATTTCTATCTCCCGTCGAGTGACACCAGAACGTCTAACCGCATCATTGATAATTTTATTAGCGATCGCTCTCGGTAGTGAATTATTACCACCGACATTAATTTTAGGATCAAGAACGATTTGGGAACCAGATTGATTGACATGATAAGTCCAAGATTGATTCCTGACCCTCACCACAACTTCCCAACCCTGGATCGGACGATATTCTTTAGTACAGATTTCCCCAAAGTTGAACTCACAGGAATTACCAAAAGTTTTTTGTGTAACTTGAGTAATTTGTAAACTACTAATTACCACTCCAGAACGCCGTGAAGCATCCCTGAGTACTGCTCTAGCAATATATCTAGGTAAGCGATTTTGTGAGCTTTGTGCTAGTTGTATGACTTTTGTGGCAGAAGTAGCGATCGCACTATCATAACTAGCTAAACCAAGTCCAGAAGATAATAGACTAGTTAGTGCCAGAGTTAAAACTAATTTTGTCGAGAATTTACGAGTGATGTTAATAGATAGATATGATATAGATTTCATAAATACTTCTCCTATAATAAGTTAGTAAGATTAATCAAGTTCTTATAAGAAGACTATTGACAAGTATTAATGTTCCTAACTTTAATCTGGTATTTTCAAAAATCAATAAATATTAAAAAAATACCAAATTAGTATACAACAAAATATAATATTTAATTAATTTTTCATCTATTAGAATATTATTCATGCGCAGTCTACAGATTGTAGTTTCCAATTACTCAAAGACCTTTTTCTACCCATATTCTACTTGGATGTATTCATATTCTGTTTTCTCAATATAGCGTTTCTCTCTTTAGAGAAGTACATTTCGTTAAGTCTAGAGGCTAGAGAGTAGACTGTACCTCATCTGGCTGGGAACTGCTATAGTAAGACTACTACTAATTTCATTCCATTCTAGTTGATAATTTGCACTGATAATATTGTCAGCATTATTGAAATCCGAAAATTGAATAATAATAATTAATTCTCCTCTTTTTCTTCAAGCAATTTTTTTATAAATGTTTCCGGCTCAACCTGAAGTGCTTCTACTATTTCCAGGAATTCAATTAAATCCAAACGGCGTTCACCACGTTCATACTTTGATACGTATGACTGCGGACGCGAAAGCTTTGTAGATAGTTCAGCTTGAGTAAGCTTGGATGCTTGGCGAGCTTTGATGAGCAATTGGCGAAATCGATTATATCTTTCTGTAAAGACAGATTTAGACACATGAATTAGTTTGTTGTTTGCGACAATTTACTTACCCTATATGAGAGTAAGTCTCAAGTGTTAAATTTGAGGTTTATTTTATATAATAAAACCTAATATAGGATAAACCCAAAATCGGTTATTAAGTATCAGTTTATGATCGGTTTTTAAAATGTAGCATTTACAACTCTGCCTGCGGAATGTAGGTCATCAAAATCTTAAAAACCTCACCTCCCCCACCCCCTCTGAACCTATAGGGTGAGCATTGCTCACCCTACTTGAGTTTCCGCAATCAAATCTGGATTCTTGATAACATTAACCGACAGATTCTAGATTAATTTTGACAACCTTGTGTTTTTCATCTTCGGCTTTGGGTAGTAGCAAATTCAAAATACCATCTTTATATTCTGCTTTAACATTAGTATTTTGAATGCGTGTAGGTAGAGGAATTACTCGTTGGAACTTGCCGTAATGAAATTCGCTCTTAAAGACACCTTTTTCTTCAGTCTTAGTAGTAGATTTACGTTCACCACTAATGTATACCGCTTTGTCAGTGACTTGTAAATCAACGTCTTTAGCATCAACTCCAGGAATTTCCAGTCTGAGGTGAATTGCTTCTGCGGTTTCTTGCAATTCAGCAGCCGGAACTCTAGTTAAGCCTCTTTCTAATAATGTAGAAGGTTGCATATCTTCCTCAAATAACTGATTAATTTGACGTTGCAGAGTATTTAAATCTTGCCAAGGATTCCAACGTGCCATTGTCATATTCATACCTCCTATATTTGGTAATCAATTCAATGTTTTAATGTTTGATTTGTTCTCATGATATTCAGAAAACAAGCTGGTGTAAATTCGGTTATTATCACCTAGCAAATGATGATGACCGAACCACAATATGAGGTGTGCTAAGGTGCGGTAAACCAGTATTTTTGATATTCGGTAAACCCAACAACACCAGATATTTAAACCAGTTATCAGTTATCAGTATCAAGACTTTGTTGGGTTTCGCTGTCGCTCAACCCAACCTACTTTTCTGCTTAACTGAACCGTATTGAGTTATGTGTTTGCCTTTGGCGTTCCCATCGGTTTGCACTGCACAACCTGAGAAGATGTTTGAAAAGTATGGGGCGAATATAATTTGCTACTACACAGGCAAAGTCTGCCTCCGCAGACTAATACAAAATCAAGGATTTCCAACCCACGGAGGTGGGTTTTGTCTGTGTAGACGCGATTTCTAATCGCCCATAAGAGCAACATATTAGACTTTTCAAACAACCTCTGATACCATTTCACGCATGATACACATAAATTATGTAGAGACTTGGCAATGTTACGTCTCTACTGTTTTCCCTATCTACAAAAATTGCCGAAACACTGTTGTCCAGATAGCAGAAATATGGATAGCAAAATTCTAAGATTGCTGTCAGGCAGAAGCAGTTTGATATTGCTGCTGATATCACATCTTCGCTTGTCAAAAATTCATCACCCATATGTCAACAAGTTTGATTTACTTGCTTGTAGCAATCATTTTTGAAGTTTCTGGGACAACCTGCATGAAACTATCAGATGGTTTTAATAAATTAATGCCTTCGATTTTAATATTTGTATTTTATGGACTTTGTTTTACTTTTCAGACGCTATCACTACAAAAAATTGATATCAGTATTGCTTATTCTGTTTGGTCAGGCTTAGGTACAACTTTAATTGCTGGGATAGGGATGATTTGGTTTCAAGAATCGATGACATTTGTGAAATTTATTTCCATGCTGTTAATTATTGTTGGCGTAATTGGCATAAATTCAGGTAAATAGGCTAGAGGTTAGAGGTTAGAGGTTAGAGAGAAGAAGTATGAGAGGGAAGGAACTAATTAATGACTAATGACTAATGACCAATGACTAATGACTAATAAAAAACCTCGTTCATAGGAAAATGAACGAGGGAAAAACAGAGGAAATCAACAAAGGGTTACAAGTTTAAATGTTACTCTTGAAGCTACGAGAGTTTTTAGCGATCGCTATCACAAATTTGATAACAATCTTTGTAGAAATAAGCAGCAGACTGAAGTACATTAGTCTGCCGATGGTGCTTTTAGAAGTCTAGTCTCATGATGACAGTAAAGCCTGCAATCACTTGACACTTCATACATTAACAGAAACCAACTAGTTAGTGTAGCCAGTTTGGCTAATTGTTGGAGATATAAATAGATATAAATAGATATAAATAGAGAAAAACTTATAGAATATAGCTGTAGCCCCATAGTTTATGATATTTTGAAAGCGTAAATGTTAGTAATAGTAATACTTAGGGAGACGCTACGCGGACAAGTTCTCCTTTGGAGTACCCGTAGGGTATTAAGAATTACGTAGCTTGCTTCTCGCATTTGGCGAGAATTACGAACTACGAATTACGAATTCCGCCTTGCGTTACTATTCCCTAGCCTGTAGAAGAATGTCTCCATTCGGTGTTGCAACTAGTCACTCAACTTCTACCCTAGCGACAGGGGAAGCAAAACTTTGGCTATTGCTAGTAGGAGTTAATCAATACCAAGATGAAAGATTACCTGCATTGCGATACTCGGCGGTTGATTGTCAAGGTTTAGCCGCCGCTTTGAACGATGCAACTCAAAGGTTCCCAGAAAAAGCCGCGTGGGTTCATCATGATTTTGTTTCCCAATTGCCCACACTTGCCATCATCCGAGACAGTTTACATCAAGTTGTGAAAGCAGCTCAACCAGAGGATACAATATTATTTTATTTTTCTGGTCATGGAATGCTGGAAGCAAATTCCCAGCAAGCAATTTTGTGTCTAGCAGATACGCAAACAGATGACTTACTCAACACAGGTTTAGGATTACAAGAACTTTTACAATGTCTGGGAAACAGTCAAGCTGAGACACAGTTAGTTTGGTTGGATGCGTGTCATAGTGGTAGCCTCACATTTACAGGTGCAAGAAGTCACCTGACACGATCATCTCTGCCCAATCCTACACCGCAAATGGTGGAATTATTGCACCAACGAGCAAAACAAAGTAAAGGATTTTACGCTTTACTTTCCTGTGATAGCCATCAACAGTCTTGGGAATTTCCCGAATTAGGACATGGAGTATTTACATATTATTTGATGCGGGGGTTGCGAGGGGAAGCAGCCGATATTCAAGGTTTGATTGATGCTGACGGACTTTACCGCTATGTTTATCACCAGACACGACAGTATATTGAACAAACTAACCAGCAATTACGGCTAATCAATCAACAAAATCGCAGTCGGGGAGAAACTAAGGTTTATTCAGAATATCCCATGCAAACACCCAAGCGGATTGTCGAAGGTGTGGGAGAAGTGATTTTGGGAATCAAACCTGCGTTGGTTGCGTCTGTTGATTCTCGACAAGCTTTAATTATCGAAGGACTGGCGACGAATCAAACTACCCTAGCTTTGAGTAAACTTTTAGGGACTGTGGGTAGATTTGAGATTGAGTATTGGCCGAGAGCTAACAATAACCAAGATTTACATACTATAATTTCAGCCTGTCTACAAAGTACAGAACTAGAGACAAATCATCAACACCAGACTTTTGCCACAGTACTTTTATATTTGCGTGGACGACTAGCAGAAACCGAAGTCGGTGAACCCGTGTTAGTAGTGGGAGACAATATCCGACTGAGTCGTTCTTGGTTAAGACAGCAACTGAGGCGATCGCCATACACCCAACAAATTATCATCCTCGATTGTCCGATTCACAAACAAAGTCATATATCCTTACAAGATTGGGTAGAAGATTTACAACTGGGGTTTGAACAAGGACAATGTATCATCGCGGCAACTTCACCACCAGAAAATCTCGCACAATTCACCCAGGTTTTACACTCCAGCCTACAAGCAGCCCAAGCAGAACCTAGCTTATCAGCCGCAACATGGATTACTCAACTGCAACTATCTTGTACATTTCCCCTACATATCTGGCTATCGGGTACACAAGGCGTAATTGAAATTATTCCTGCGAGTACAGGTAATCAACCAAAATCCACCTTAGATTTGGGTATTTGTCCTTATCGGGGTTTACAAGCCTTTGGGGAAGATGATGTCCAGTATTTTTATGGGAGAGAAAATCTCACTCAGCAACTCATAACAGACTTGACAAATAAGTCATTTATTGCTTTGGTGGGGGCTTCTGGCAGTGGTAAATCTTCCGTAGTGCAAGCTGGTGTCATTGCACAACTGCGACGTGGTCAGCAATTAATCGGGAGTGAAGACTGGTGGATAAATAGCTTGCGTCCTGGTGTCAACCCCTTGGCAGCCTTATTTATGTGCATGGTAGATGGTGGTACTGCTAGAGAACAAGCTTACCAACAGCTGCAACTAGAAGGGATGTTGTATCAAGGGGTACAAGGATTTACTCATTGGGTACAGCAACGACCAGAACCAATGGTAGTTTTGGTAGTAGACCAGTTTGAAGAATTATTCACCCTTACCCCTAGTGAAGATAGACAAAAGTTTTTAGACATTATTTTCGGGGTATTGGAGTTAGCCGCAGACAAGTTTAAATTAATTATTACTTTAAGGGCAGATTTCATCGCTGCTTGTTTAGAAATCCCTAATTTAGCCAAGCTGTTGCAACAGTCGAGTGTGTTGCTACCACCTTGTTTAACCTTAGAAGAATATAGACGGATTATTCTCAATCCCGCCGAACAAGTCGGGTTAACAGTAGAATCAGAATTAGTAGAAGTATTATTACAAGAGTTACACCACTCCCCCGGCGATTTACCGTTACTAGAATTTGTTCTCGAACAGTTATGGGAATATCGAGACAATGGTGTGATTACTTTACAAGCGTACCAGCAATATTTAGGGGGAATTAAAGGTGCATTAGAAGGAAAAGCCCAAGCTGTCTATGATAGTTTAGACAGCGAAGCCCAAGAATGTACTCGCTGGATTTTCTTATCCCTGACACAATTAGGTGAAGGCACAGAAGACACAAGACGACGAGTGTTAAAGTCTGAATTAATTGTCAAAAAATATCCCGTTGCTTTAGTAGAAAGAACATTGGACGTATTGACTAACGCGAAGTTGGTAGTAGTAAATGGGGAGTGGGAAATAAGAGGACAAGGGGACAAATCAATTCAAAATGACGCTCGCGGACTCGCTAACGCTGCGCTAACAAAATTCAAAATTCAAAATGGGATAAGGGGAGAAGGAGAAAATTACTCCATCCCCCCCTCTCCCCATCTCCCTATCTCCCCACTCCTCACTCCCCCAGTCACAATAGAAGTAGCCCACGAAATCATCATCCGCTACTGGTCAACATTGCGCTGGTGGTTGGAAGAGAATCGTAGTAGACTGCGATCGCGTCGTCAAATTGAACAAGCCGCAGCATTATGGCAACAAAATGACCAACAAGCTGACTTTTTATTGTCAGGTGTACGTTTAGCAGAAGCGGAAGAAATTTATATCAACTACACCGATGAGTTGTCTGGTGATGTGCAAAATTTCCTCGAAGCTTGTCTCAACGAAAGACGACGACAGCAGCAAAAGGAACAAAATCGCCTCAAACAAGCACAACGGGCAATAGCTATTATTAGTACTTTGGGGTTAACTGCTTTTGGTCTAGCTGTTCTGGCGTACCAACAAACGCAAAAAGCCCAATTCCAAGAAATTCAAGCCCTAAATTCTCTCTCAGAAAACTTTCTCCTCTCTCACCAACAATTAGAAGCACTTTTAACTAGTGTTCAAGCTGGAAGGGAATTACAAAAAATTAGTCCCGCAATTCCCGTCAATACCCGCATGAAGACGGCAAATATTCTGCAACAAGCTGTTTATAGCACCCAAGAACGCAACCGATTGTTACACAACTCTTGGGTGACAAGTGTAAGTTTTTCTCCCGATGGTGAGATTATCGCCTCTGGGAGTGCAGACAACACGATCAAACTTTGGCAACGCAACGGTAAATTTATCACCACTCTTACAGGTCATAGTGATGCAGTCAACAGTGTCAGTTTCTCCCCTGATGGAGAAATTATCGCCTCTGGGAGTGCAGACAACACCATCAAACTTTGGCAACGCAACGGTAAATTTATCACCACTCTCAATGGACATAGCCAAGGTGTGAATAGTGTCAATTTTTCCCCCAATGGTAAAATTATTGCCTCTGGGGGTAGTGATAGTACTGTGCAGCTTTGGACTCGTGAAGGCAAGTTACTCTTAACTTTGAACGGACATAGCCAAGGTGTAAATAGTGTCAGCTTTTCCCCAGAGGGTGATACAGTTGCCTCCGCCAGTGATGACGGGACAATTAAACTCTGGAGTTTAGACGGTCGCTTACTCACAACTATCCCTGCGCATACTCAAGAAGTCAGGGGTGTGAGTTTTAGTCGTGATGGACAAACAATTGCTTCTACTAGCGCTGATCATACCGTGAAACTTTGGAGTCGTAACGGAACTTTACTGCGAACCTTAGAGGGACATAACGGAGGCGTATGGAAAGTCATTTTTTCACCCGATGGTCAGTTAATTGCTACCGCCAGCGCTGATAAAAGTATTATGTTATGGTCGCGTGATGGCAATGTGCTAGGAACTTTTTTTGGACATACTCATGAAGTCAACAGTTTGAGTTTTAGTCCTGATGGCAAAATTTTAGCTTCCGGTAGTGATGATAATACCGTCAGATTGTGGAACGTGAATAGGACACTACCAAAAACTTTTTATGGGCATAAGGATAGTGTTAATTATGTGAGTTTCATCGCTAATGGTCAAAATATTGCCTCTCTGGGCGCTGATAATACAATGAAAATCTGGGGTTTAGATGGGAAATTACTGAAAAGTTTCACATCTCCCATTCCTGATGTTACCAGTATCAGCTTCTCTAGCGATCGCCAAACCGTCGCCTTGGCTAGTGCTAACCAAACTATCCAAATTCGCAACCGTGACGGTTTGTTACTCCGTACCCTACCAGGACATAATAATTGGGTCATGAGTATGAGCTTCAGTCCCGATGGTAAGATTTTAGTCTCTGGGAGTGCTGACAAAACCATCAAAATCTGGGCTTTAGATGGTCGGCTACTCAACACCCTGACAGGACATAATGGTTGGGTAACTGATGTAAAATTTAGTCCAGATAGTAAAACTATCGTCTCTGCCAGTGCTGACAAAACCATCAAACTTTGGAACTTGGATGGGAAACTCATCAAGACGCTGCAAGGACACAGTGCAAGTGTTTGGAGTGTAAATTTCTCCCCTGATGGCAAAACCCTAGCTTCAGCCAGTCAAGATGAAACCATCAAACTTTGGAATTTAGACGGTGAATTACTCTACACCCTCCCAGGACATAATGATTTAGTTAACAACGTCAGTTTTTCTCCCGATGGTCAAACCATTGTTTCAGCTAGCGATGACGGCACAATTAAATTATGGAATGTTGCCAACGGTAACTTGTTGCAAACCTTGCAAGGACATCGCGGTGCTGTCAAAACCGCCGTTTTTAGTCCTAATGGAAAAACCCTGGTGTCTGGTGGACAAGATGGGACAGTTAAACTGTGGAATCTGACAGGAATAGAACTACAAACCTTGAATTTAGATGAATTGTTGCAGCAAGGTTGCGATCGCTTACACAATTATCTCACAACCAACCCTAATATTACCACAGAAGAATACCAACTTTGTTTCGGTGAATAATCAAGGAATGGGAAGTGGGGAGTGAGAGGATATGGGGCTGGGATTTTCTCTCAACCCCAGATCAAGTAATACCAATTCAAAATTCAAAATGACGCGACGCTCTTCCACCGGTTCGAGGCGACAGTCTTTTAACTATCACCCACCTCAGCTAGAACTGCAAGCATATCAGGGAGAAAATTTAGCTAAAAGATTGGGTGTCGATTTGGCAACTTTAGAGCGAGAGCAGAGTACCCAGACTCCCAAGGATTTTGAAAGGTGGTGTAGGTCGAGAGATCCAGGTTCTGTGGCGTGGCAAAAGCGCGATGATGGATTGTACCACCCCATTAAATGATGGTCATCATTAGCAAAAGTTGCCAAGACCCGGTTTGTGAGATGGACTGTCTCCCCATTAGACATCTCCGAAAATGAATGTAGAGACGTTGCACTGCAACGTCTCTACAAGGATTTCAGGCAACGCAGAATTAATTTCTGGAGATGTCTATTGCTAAAGCCAGGAGCTTGCGCTGCATGGATTATCGGTCATTCTCTCCTCGGTGGGGCGGCGAAACAAGCTATTTAGCCCTGTTGTCACCCATTAAGGTCTTTAATTTAGGACAATTTATCTAAAAATGCCATAATTTCCCAAGCTATCCATTTTTTTTCAGATGTGCTTAATAATGAAGCAAAGCGATATTTTCTGAGTGTTTTATTAAATACCGAAACCGTAATTGGCTGCATAGGCTTGGCAACAACACGCTGAATATCTAATACATATTCATGACAATTTTGAAAAGACCAACCTAACAACCAACGCTTTAACCAAAATCCATTTTGGTTAATTTTAATTCTAGTTTTTGCAATAGGACTGAGGACAAAATCGGCAATCATTGGCAAAATTACGAATAAATAGGTGTAGAAAAAAAAGGACATAAAAATAAATCCAAATAAATTAAGAACAGATAAGTATTCAAAAAATAATATCCAGAAAGTGAGTAAAAATAATCCATTTCCTAACAAGAGAATAATGGGAATAAACCAACTAGCATAGTTACGTAATTGCTTGGGAGGAATTTCTATAGTTAATTCTGCTTCGGTTTTATGAAAGATAATAGAACTGTTTTTTGGTCGCTGGGGTCTTGTTAAAGAAAAATGGGATATAACATCTTGAATCTGTTTTTCACCTCGCAGTACAGCTAAGGCTAAATTAGCTGAGGGAAATCTGTCATCACTAACTGGCTCCAGCATAACGTCCAACCAGTGAGCAAAATCTGGGGAAATGCGAACATGGGGACGGAAATCTATTTTGAGATGGCGCTGTGGTAAATCTGCTGGGGATTTTCCCGTCAGCAAGAAAAGTAGTGTAGTTCCCAAGCCATATAAATCTGTTGCTAACACAGCTTGTCCACGAAACTGTTCGGGAGCCATATAGCCGTAGGTTCCTACTACTGTGCTGCCACCTGTGACTGTATTGTGATAGGTATCTTGTACTGCGCCAAAATCTACTAAAAATATATCTCCCCGATCTTTTGCTGTTGGGGAAAAGTTGAGGATAATATTCTGGGGCTTAATATCGCGGTGAATAACTGGGGGTTTGAGGGATTGTAAGTAAATCAGAATTTCTAAAACTTGTGTGGCGATGTGTCGAACTTGTTTTTCTGGGGGTTGCCAACCATTTTCTATTAATGTCGCTAGAGATTTACCTGGCGCAAGTTGTTGAGCAATATAAAAGAATCTGTCAGAGCCTGTGTCTACTTGAAAATAATCGAGATAGCGAGGAATTGCTGGATGATGGAGTTGGGAGAGAATTTTTGCTTCTCTTTCAAACAATTCTATTTTTTTCCACTCACTCATCCGCCGGAATGACAAAGCTTTCAGCGCTACGGAATCGCCACTCTCTAAATCTTCGGCTGCATACGTAATACCTACCCCACCTTGTCCCAAAATTTCTAAGATGCGGTAGCGTTGTTGAATTATGTCTCCTGGTTGATGTAGCAATTCCATACTTGTTTGATTGGTTGTTACTTCTTTGCACCGTTCTTTTTCAAAATGTCAGCGATCGCCTGCTTCTCTGAAGAGATTACTAGATCTTTTCGATCACCAATAAAGTTTTTAGCGATCAGTTGCAATGGTGTATTACCATCTTTATCCTCAGCATTGATATTCGCTTTCTGTTTCAGTAGCTGTTCTATAGCTATTTTTTTGTAACTTAATACTGCTTGATGCAGTGGAGTTCTGCCTTTATTATCTGTGGCGTTGATATTCACTCCCTCTTTAATTAGCTGTTGGATAATCTCTTGAGTGTATATGCTAACTCTGCTATAGGCTGGATGATTAGTTTTAGATATGGCTAAATGTAGTAAAGTTGCACCAGTGCGATCGCGCTGATTGATATCTCCACCTGATTTGAGCAGTAGTTTGATGATTTGCGGTTGAGAGTTTTGTACTGCTAATTGTAGAGGGGTTTTACCTTTTTGATTCTGAATGTTAATATCTGCACCTTTAGCAATTAACATTTCGGCTATTTCGTAGTCATCTTCTGGAATATATGGATCAAATGGATCAATAAATAGTAGGTGTAAGGGTGTATTACCCTGACGATCTGCAAGTTTAACATCCGCACCTTGAGTGATTAAAAATTTCGTTCCCTCAAAGTTATGACGACGAATTGTGCATACCAACAAAGACATCCGTTCATTGTCACCATTTGGTGATGACTCCATCACTAAAGCATTGGCATTATCTACTTGGTGATAATAGTCTTTGATGGCATCAATATTTTCACACATATTAGAAAGTGGTATAATGCCGAACATACCCAAAACTAGCCATTTGTGAGCATTCAGCAGAGCGATCGCCATTGTCGATGTAGCAATAGTTGCTCCTACTCCAGCGATAGTTTTCCAAGATACAGGAGTACTGACCTTAGCGGCGATCGCCTGCTCACCACTCAGAGCCGCTAAAGCTTCAATAGCAGAACTAAAACGTTCTTCCACATCTGGCTCTAACATTTTCTCTAACCAGTCAGCAAATTCATCACTAATCTGTACATGGTGACGAAAATCAATCTTCAACCGTTCCATCGGCAAATCAGCCGGGGAACGGTGCGTTAGTAAGAAAAGTATCGTTGCGCCCAAACCATACAAATCAGTAGCAGGTACAGCTTGCCCCCGAAACTGCTCTGGAGCCATATAACCATATGTTCCTACTACCGTACTACCACGCATGAAAGTATTATAATAGGTATTTTGTACTGCACCAAAATCTACTAAGTATACCTTGCCATCATCACGGCGGATAATATTTTGGGGTTTGATGTCCCGATGGATAACAACAGGATCGAGTGAGTGGAGATAGACGAGAATTTCTAAGATTTGCGTGGCTATATATCTAACTTCATCTTCTGTAGTGCGCCAACCATCAGCAATTAAGGCTGCTAAAGATTTTCCTGGCGCTTGTGCTTGGACTATGTAGAAACAATGCTCTAATGTAGTTTCTATATGAAAATAGCCCAGATAACGGGGAATTGCCTGATGATAGAGTTGTGAGAGAATTTTCGCTTCCCGTTCAAACAACTCCATCAGCTTCCAATCATTTAACCGATGCAGTGACAAGGCTTTTAGGGCTACCAACTGATGGCTATCTGTATCTTCAGCTAAGTATGTAGTACCGCTACCACCTTCCCCCAAAATTTTGATGATCCGGTATCGCTGGGCAACAATATCTTCTGGTTGATGCAGCAGTTCCATAGGATTTACACAGTTGGCATAGCGGAGTTGATAATTTATGCTACACCTTGGGTTTGGTAAATTCCAGTTACTAGTAGCGTGGTGTCAAAATCCATTGATTCCGGTGGTTTAGCATCATTAAAATAAATGGTTACTTGTTTATCTTCACCATAGCGAACAATAGTAAGAACTGCGGTGCAAGGATTGACACCTGTTGGTAAGATTTTTTCACCAATAATAGCATTTAATAAGGTACTTTTACCTCGTTTCATATCTCCTAGTATGAGCAAGCGAAATACACCTTTACGCAAGTTTTCACTAACATTATTAAGATATGCAATATCTTGCTCAAATCCCAATTTTCCAGAAGTATATTCACCTGCATTTTCAGCTTTCATCAGGATTTCAGATATTTTCTCTAAGAGGGTGTTTGAAAAGTCTCAGTAGGTATAAAAATGTCATTCTTCTTTACGCTCCGCGTCAGGAAGAATCTAGGTTTTATGGCACATACCGAGATGTTTCATTCCGCTACGCTGCATTCAACATGACAAAGAAACGAATATTCAGCGATCGCACATTACCAGTTCTTCCATAAAACTGTTCCCATACTGTTTTTCTACACTTTGTAACTTTGAAAAACGCCACTACAAAATAAACAGCATTAGATGATCATTTCGTCATTCGCACGTGACGTATTTTTATGGGACATAACTAATGTTAATTGTGGTATAGACCAAAGTTTCATTGGAACACAATCTTTGTGTTGGCTGAAATATCTTTGACAATTAATTATCCCAGTATTAAGGAAATAGCAAAATGAAGAAATTATTTGTAGGTATTGCGGCATTCAGCGTATGTATCACTTCTCCAAGTATTGCTAATGCACAGGAATTTACAGAATTTAAGCATCAAAATAATAGATATTATCATGAAACCCTCAATTCTCAAGGTGTTACTTACTATAAGTATAAAGTTCCGGCTTATAGCTTTGGAGTTTTTACGCTCAAAAATCATAGTCGTAGAGCGGATTTTGATATTTACATATATAACTACTCTGGAGGCTGGAAGCTATTAACTAAAGGGGAGAATACAGGAGTGACAACAGAGTTAGTTACTACACCAATGGTTTCGCAAGATAGATATGCGTATATCAAGATAGTCAATTATGGTTCACAACCATCTCAATATCTTTTTTATGCAAATCATGTAACTCCTGTCAATAATTTTGCTATTGCTTTAGCTGAAACTATCATTATATGTAGTCTCGAAAGAAAAAATATTAATAGTGAAACATCTTCTCGGTTAGTCACGGGGATTTCTTCAATACTCCAAGGTAATAATTTGGCAGGTTTGAGTCGAGACATTTTAATTAATGAAATAACCAGCAACATGAGAAAACAATTTGGTTATGGATGTACAGGCGACTTTGCGGTTAATTGGGTAGTTTCAATTATCAAGGATGTTTACAGGAACTATCCTTAAGTCAGTTCTCTTTTGCCACTTTGGTAGAGTCCCGTCGTCCAAGATTTTACAGAAAGTTAGCGTGATAAAATCCCACTCTTAAAAAGAGTGGGATTAGCTTATTCACTACCAATAACCCATATTTTCAACATCGCTTTCTGTCTCAATATTTTCAATCTCTGTTGTTAAGCCATCAAATTGAGAACAGAAATAACAATCAGGTGTTTCTAGATACTTTGTGTCTATTTGATGCCAAACAGAATTAGGAAACTCGTAAATCCAATCAATGCCAGTATCTAGGTTGAGAAAACCGCTTACCATACCGTGAATTACACCAACTCCAGTACTCGCACAAATACTATTTAACCAAAATACTGCTGGGTCATTGACTCCTTCTAAATAGCCTGCGCGATTCACCATCTGATTGATTTGTGTGGGTGCGGATTCTACGGCTGCTTTTTGCAGGTTGATAATATTACCACACATCAAACACCAACCACCCCCCAAAGGTGGAACGGTGACACGACAAAACATTCGTGGTGTGTTATCAGATGGGTTGATGTCGATGTGAGTACCCAGACAAACCAGAGGACGCATATATGTCAATGCTAATTCTTGGGCTTGTTTGCGGGAGAGATGATTATCTGTTGCTACTATGATTAAATCAGATCCGGCTATTTCTCTTTGAGCTATTTCGCTATTACATGATGTGGGGATAGCTTTGACATTGGAACCTGTGGGGTAGATTTTTTTTATTAAATATTTGACATAACCGACTTTATACCATTGTTGATCGACCATTTTTGGGGTAGCTCCTGGCATTCGATTGAGATTGACTGTTTCCAGGCGATCGCTGTCAATTAAGACCCAATTTTTTACCCCCAATCTCCCTAATGATTCGGCAAAACTTGCACCGATTCCACCGCAACCAATCAGGCTAATTTTGAGTTCGTGAAGTTGCTTTTGACAGGCATCACCAAATATTTTTTGTCTGGCAAACATCAAATTTTGATTATTAGAGTAATTTTGCTGCCCAAAAATTGATTTCGTCGTAGATTG
Organism: Nostoc sp. TCL26-01; assembly: GCF_013393945.1. NCBI lineage: Bacteria > Bacillati > Cyanobacteriota > Cyanophyceae > Nostocales > Nostocaceae > Nostoc > Nostoc sp. TCL26-01. The sequence goes on along the minus strand of NZ_CP040297.1, from coordinate 3,076,133 downwards.
CCTAAAATTTTTTGAGAAGGAATTGGCAGTTGTCTCATTATCAAATACATTTTGGTATTGACTATTAAATGGTTGCTCAAATTCTTCTTGTACTGTATTTAAAGCGAAATTAGCATCAAAATTACCTATTGTTAAGTATGAATTACAAAAATCAATATGATAATAATTTTTACCTTTTCTGTTCCAGATGCGGAATTTACTTTTTTGTAATGACTGGTTGAATACTCCAGAAATTAAACGGATTTTTTGAGAAAATTTATGAGTCAGAAAATTAGCATATTCTGATTCATAATAATCATCAACAGATGAAAATTCAGGTGTAGCCTCGCCAATATGGGTGTGAATATGAACCACATGCAGTCCATCTTGAAGATACTTTTCTAATATGTATGAATGGAATTTTTGGGCTAATACTAAGCCACTATTCGATTGTAATTCGTAACAATCTTGTAAAGGAACTACCCAAGCTTTAGGAATGTAGCGAAATTTTAGTTTAGATATTTGATGACTTTTACAAAAAAAGAAGCCAATAACCTCTTCATTAATACTTCGAGCTTCTAACATATTTTTGCAAAATTCTTGCCACATTTTTGGGGGTATATGTAGTAAATATTCTGGGAGTTGATTCTGAGATTCCATTGGATATTTTCGCTATTTTATTGAAGTGTGCCTAATTAAAACGAGAGCATCCCAAAGGTGCAAGTTTATTTTATAGTGCAGGCTTCTAGCCCGCTTCCTGAAAATTAGAGAGCAAGATACTCCCACTAATCGTCACTATTAATTGCATGACGGGCGGTAACAAATAGTGTCGCTAAATTATGTCCTTTATCAACTTTCTGACTGGGTTTCCATGAGTTTAACCAAACTTCGCGGTTAAATCCTCCTCCCAATCCAACACAATACCAATACCATCCCTCATTGCTTAAAAATGGCGCTCCATAATAGCTTTGTCTGGTGAAGTGATGATCTCCTTCTCCGGTGGTGTTCCAAGGGTAATTGAGATAGCAACCAATGGGTGGTAGTTGGGGATATTCAGGTGGTAGTAGAAATAAAACATCGCTGTTGGAAACAGTGAATTTTTGGGATGACAAGGGCATTCCTTTGATTAAAATTACCGTGTATCTGAGATTTTCAATTGTTTTATTACCAACGATAATATTCTTCGCTAGTTTTTCTAAAATTTGGGAGCATCCACTTTTGGCAGAAAGACTCAAATAGCTAATAAACCATTGAGATAAGCACAACGAATAGAGAGGATGTGATTAACACTATCAACATTCCACTGTGCGCCAGAAATTTTAATCCTCGCACCAATTTGTTTAATAGCAGATTCAACTGCGCCAGAACCAATAGAACAAAGTTGTTCAGCCTGGTAATAGGCATAATTGACAAGACGAGAGCGATGTTTTTCAAGATAAGCAATGAAGTTCTTCGCTTGTTTACCTCGGCAATGAAGAAATAAAGCTTGAGTTTCTTCTATCTGACCTTGCCATAACAGCGTTTCAGCAGCTTTAAGCCGTTTTAAAGAACCACCAACTTTATAGAGATTTTCTTTGAGGTGATACCAATCCAAGATTTCCCAACGCTCAAAATTTTCTGTTTTACCAAACTCTTTGACTAGATTCCACACGCCATCATGACCATCCCCCAAGCACACTAACGGGTTAACCAGACGTTGGCTATTGACATAATCAACTAATGATTGGTTGTCATCAAAAAACGCACCATAGTAAATCCCTTGCAGACGAACGGTTTTATAGTCTCGCCAGTAACAGCCTGCTTTCGGTTTACCTCTGAGTCGGACTTTTCCTCCATCTACACTGACTTCTGAAACTGCTTGTTTTGCAAATGGTAGTTGAAAATCTTGTGACAGCACTAATTTTTGTTGCGTTGAGTGACCCACTTTGACTCCTGTCAATGCCTCAACTTCAATTTCTGCTTTTTGGTATGATTCGTTAGCTGACAGCCTTAAACAACACTTTTGAAGTAATGGACTTAACCGGGTTCTTGGCTTCAAACCCAGTTTCTGTAACTGTTTGGCTTTAAGAGTCAGTTCCCCCACTAAGCTTTTAATTTTCCTGGTTTTACCTACTTTTGTTCCAGTTTTTTGTTCGATAAAAAAAGGGCTATTTCTGGACTGACTAGTTCTAATATTTGACTCCGAACTGTTTTTTCTATACTTTCGAGGTCTGTCAGCTTACTTTTATCTGCTTCTTCATACAGTAGTGTTGACAATTCTTGTAAACAGGCTTTGATTCTTTCTTGTTTATCCTGGTTCATGGTAAGTCATCCACACTGTTTTATCTGTTGTTATATTCTCCCAGAACCTGTATATCTTCCAAAAGTGGATGCTCCCTAAAATTTTGAGTTCTTCGATTAATCTTGAAGTTGGTTGAAATTCTAATTTATCCTGAGTAATTGTAATGGTCATAATTTACCTGTTTATGTTCCAATATAGTTCAGATAGGCATGAAAACCTTAACCTATGTAGGTTGGGCTGAAGAAGGAAGCCCAACAATTAACCCTTGATTTTGGGTTTCACTTAGTTCAACCCAACCTATAAATAAAATCTCCCATTCCTTTGACAATTTTGGGTACACTCCATACTTTTGAACCTTCTTTAAGGGCTTCATTATTTTTTAAAGGTTTAGTTCCACCAAAACCTTCTTCCATCACATCATCGTTACCAATTTCGGGAAACTTTTTCCGCAATTCTTCTACTGTTGTACCTTGAGGTAAATCAACTAATTTACCATTGATTACTGCTCGCATATTTTCTCCTTGATATGTATTTTTTGATTTAGCTGCCAGTTTATTTTTGTAGTTGCTGCACTGTTGGCTGGGCTGATTGTTTTGTAGGTTGATTATTTTGGTGGTTGCTATTAAACCAAAACCATAGGAAAAATAATCCCATCACACCGCAAATATTAATGAGGAGAAACTGGATAAATTGTTTGGAGATCGCCTCTTCGAGGAGGATACATCTTTTATCTAGTTTGCTGAGGTGATTTTGGATGTTGTTAATTTCCTGGTTAGATTGTTGATTTTGCTGTTCACTGAATTTCATTATTTGTTTTTCTATGTTATCTGGATCTTGTATTTCTTGGGTAATCAATTTGCCGTTGATTGTTCGCATGATTGCTATGATGTTGTGATTGAAAACTTGTTTAATTAATTGCAGGATTAATCAAATATAGTAGTGCTGCCAATTCTGTGGAATGTTTGATTACTATTTTGCGGATTAAATGAGTCAAATACTTCTATTAAGTCGATAATGCTGTTGGCTGCACTTTTTAACTCACTACCTAATGACTGTTCTACGGATGCAACTTCTACCCGCATTCCTCTGCGTCGCAATTTTTCGGCTAAATAGGCAAAATCTGAATCTCCTGTCACCAAGACAACGATATCGGGTTTGACTTCTAATGCTAACTCGATCGCATCCATGGCCATGACAACATCAATGTTGGTTTCATATTCTTCTCCTTTGGCTTTTCCTTCCTTTGCAACTACTAAAAAGCCGTTATTTCTAGCCCAATAGACAAATTTCTCTTTGGTTTTGCGTTGTTCTTCAAATCTTTCTCTGGCTGGTGGTAAACCAACATAAATCACCATTTCGATTAATTCTCTACCTTCTTTGGGATTGGCAAGGTACTGACATATTTTTTGCCAGTCGATTTTTCTGTTGAAGCTTTGTGCTGCTAGGTAGGTATTATCGCTGTCTGCAAAAATCAAGACACGACGAGATGTGAGCATAGGTTTTCCCCAACTGCTTTCTGTTTGGGTTTGGACTTTAATATGCTTTATTAAAACCTATGCTCGGAAACGCGGGTTTCCAAAAGTGGCGATCGCCCCATCCTGGATTTCTTAGAAGTGAGAAATTTGGGACTATGAGGCTATGTCTGGATTATCACCGTTGTTATACCAATTCACAAAAATCCTGATACATATAGCTTACTCGTTGGGTATTGTCCGCCCACCGTTAAAACGGTGGTCTCATAGCTTAAGTCCATTAAAATGGACTCTGATATTCAGTCCTTTTGAGAGGACTTTAGCTATGAGACAGGGATTTACAATCCCTGACGGACTGACGGACTCACGTATTTGTATCATTATTAAAGTGAAATGGTATTAGCATCTGACAAAATTTACAAGCTGATTTCGTCAATAAGTGCTGAAAATGCGTCGAGTGAAGGTATGGCGATCGCTTGTCTCAGGAGTACCCTCAGCAGAGATACATCATTTATGCCATTAATTTTTTCAAGAATCGGATTTGGTATTTCCCTAAACCGCACTTCCAGAACTTCGATTATGCTTTCTCTTGCAGTCTCGACTCTACCTTCTTCTCTACCTTCTTGTTTCGCTAAACGTTCAATGCTGGTTACATAACGCATTCTACCTGCCTCCTCTTCGGTTCTTAATTCTGTTTTAAAGTTGTTGGCTAATTCCTCTGGTAACGACATTATCCAATCGATAAATCGAAATAATCCAATTATTTCTTCGCGGTTATACCCTTTTTCAAACAACATTCTCACTAGTCTTAGCTTCCAATGTAGTCTACTTTCGGGGTTTTGGTTTGTAGCTTTAGTGCGTAAATGTGCCATCACAACTATACCGAAGGGATTTATGGAAGAGAAAATCGTTTCCAATTATTCCGAATTAACCCAATCGGTGGGGTATTTACAGGATTTAATGAAACAATAGCAGAGACAGCTGTTTCCAATTATTCCGAATTAACCCAATCGGTGGGGTTTTTATACTGTTTCCGGTAACGATCGTCAATTTTCGTTTCCAATTATTCCGAATTAACCCAATCGGTGGGGAGTTCACGTTAGTGCAATCTCTCCTGCAGGGGAGAGAGTTTCCAATTATTCCGAATTAACCCAATCGGTGGGGGATATTGCCTTTTCTAAATTGCCTGAAGCAATTTCTTGCTTCGTTTCCAATTATTCCGAATTAACCCAATCGGTGGGGAATTTGTTTTATGGCGCACGAGCGCCGTAAGACAACCGTTTCCAATTATTCCGAATTAACCCAATCGGTGGGGGCTGACTATAGAGGAGAACACAAAGATAGCGAAAAAGTTTCCAATTATTCCGAATTAACCCAATCGGTGGGGTTTGTTCCAACTAAAGAGGACTCTGTCCGCTTCAAGTTTCCAATTATTCCGAATTAACCCAATCGGTGGGGGAGGGGACTCTACAGAGAGCATCCCTGTAGAGATAATGTTTCCAATTATTCCGAATTAACCCAATCGGTGGGGCGAAGAACTCCGTCGGGATTTATCGGAATTGAAAACGTTTCCAATTATTCCGAATTAACCCAATCGGTGGGGAGTTCGTCTAGCAGCCCTTACCCAGTAAGGGTTTCAGACCGCAAATCGACACACCTCTAAAAGGCATTATAAAATCAACGGAAAAATTAATCAAACACATACGTCAAACCCTTACATAGCAAGTAATCGACACACCTCAACGAAAGAATAAGGGTTTGGGCGATTTGCTGAGGTGTGTCGATGGTCATGTTACAAAACCTGCTAGAATAGCCTCAAATCTAGATTACATAGTAGTTTGGAGGTGGTTGGGGTGTTTCACCACCAATTGTTAACACCCTCTCAACAGCTTCTTGAGATATCCAATAAAAACGCAGATTATCCTCCGCAGGTTTAACTAACTTTCTCACATCTATATAAAGTTGTCGCATTTCCTCCAAACTCAAAAAACACTCAAACACAGAAAACTGGACTCTTCGTCCATAACCTTCTAGAAAATTGGATAACTTCGTGCGTCTTTTGTCATTAGGAATATCATATACAACAACGACTAACATTTAGATAGATGAAGATTATGAGTGAATAAAACTATAAATTATTTTACTGGTATTATAAAACTATTTAACACAAACTCCATTATATTCTACCATAGAGTTTAGTATTATTAAACCCTACAGTATTTTTCTAAAAAATTAGCATTTTTCAATCAATTTAAGAGAATTTAAACAGGTCTTAAAAATGCTGCATAGGGAATATCCGATAATAAACAACGTTTATATCTTCTGACTTGTAATTGAATTGCATGACGGTATGTGACTTGAGATTGTAAATCGGGATGAGATGTTTCCTCATTCATCCTAGCTTCAAGTTTTTGAAGAAAAATCCGCCGTGATGATTGATTTAAATATACTCCTCCTGTACTATCTAAAATGTCAAAATCCTGCGGTTTAAACACTGAATTATTAATAATCTTCAAAACCAAACTATCAACTATGACAGACCGAAATTCCTCCATTAAATCAAAAGCTAAATAAGATTTTTGTCTTTCTCCATAGTGAAAATTACCGATATATGGTGAAAGTCCTTCGGCAACAATAAAACTCATGACATTATTCAATAACAGCGTATAACCAAAGCTTAAGAGAGAATTTATCGGGTCTGTAGGTGGTTGACGATTGCGGAGAGAAAATTCAAAATTGGGATTAGTAATTAACTGTCCAAAGGCAGGAAAATATCTTGCGGCTGTGATACCTTCATAACCGCGCAAAGAATCTAAATTATCAACTAATTCTAAGGCATCAATATCTTTACTAATGCCATATATTGCCTGCTCTACTGCTGCTATTTTGCGTTTGCGATTAAAGCGCATTAATAACTGCTTAGAATTAGTTAATTTTCCATAAACGATCGCCTTAGATACTTGAAACTGAAAATAGTCGTTATTGCGTCGTTCCATTTGGATGAGATGATTATCTATATTTGTAGATTCTTCACTAGCTAAATGTCCGTGATATTGACCCAGTTGGTTGAGAAACAGTACACCAATTTTTTCTTTTAAACAGGCATTAATCACGGGAGTAGAAAGTTGGATATTGCCAAAAATCATGATTTGTTCGACTTCACGAATTGGTATTTCCAGTTTTGTTTTTTCGCTGACATGAATAATAAAACGGAGGTGGTCTTTATAAATACTTGTTCCCTGTTCGAGCAGATAAATTGCAGCCATTTCCTGATTCCAAATATTTTTTTGTAAAGGACTATTTTTGTCATCACTATCATCAGAAATAATTTCTCTGTCTGTAGTGACATCTGTTTCTACTAAATAAGGTTGATGGAGGAATGCAATTTGATGATGATGTTGTTGTTCTTGTTCTAAAATTTCTAGTTCTTTATTTGGTTGTGTATCTAACTGCAATCTCTCAATTTGCGGTGCTAATTGATGCGGAGGCGTTTTTTTTTACGTTGCGTTGATTGTGGTTGAGGAACTGAGTTGTTTGTATATTTAGTGCGCTTTGTATCGATGGGAAAAATCGCATTATCTATAAATCCATGACCGAGAAAACAGAATCCATGCTCAAAATTAGTAATTCTAGTTTTTTCGGGATGTATCTCTAATCCCATACCAGCTAATAAATTAGTGATTTCTATTTTGGCTGCCAAAATTTCTGCTTGGGTACGTGCTAAAACTACAAAATCATCAGCATAACGCACGAGTTGTAAATTACTGGCGGTGATTATCTCATCAAACTCATGCAGGTAAATATTGGCTAAGATTGGTGAAATTACTGCGCCTTGAGGAATACCTTTTTGAGATAAAATTAAACCTGCATCGGTTTGTACACCAACCGATACCCAGGATTTAATCAAACATAAAATACCGGGATGGTCGAGATGTAGTCTAATTTCTTGTAATAAGCGGGAATGTTCGATATTATCAAAAAATTTGACGATATCAGCATCGAATACCCAAATATAACCTTCATCACGAAAATCAGCGATTTTTTCCACTGCATTCAGATAGGATAAATTGGGACGATAGGCAAAACTCGCACTCGAAAATTTCGCCTCCAAGACGGGATAAAATACATTTAACAGCGCTTGTTGGACGATGCGATCGCGTACTGTTGGTATTTTTAATTCTCGTAAATTACCATTACGTTTGGGTATGACAACTTGTCTGCAAGGTAGAGGTTCATAGCTACCATTAGCAACTGTATTGCGTAATTCATAGATATTTAATGCTTGATTACGAGCAAAATCATCAATGGTTTCTCTGTCGATACCCGCACAGCCGCGTTTCTCTGCAACTTTTTCCCAGGCTCGTTGAAAATTGTGCAAAGCCAGAAATTCACTAATTATTGCTTCCATAAAACCGATGGGATTGAGGATTTTTGATAGGAAGAATCTAGGTTTTAGTTTACTTCTGGCTTGGAAAGGCGAGTTTCCATAGGGATGATAAGTTACAGCATGGAGAATTTTCTAGCTGTAATTTATCTAAATGGAGTCCAGGATGAGATTTAAAAATGCTGGCGGTAATTTAGCTGTAATTGCAATTATGGCGCTATTTTGTTTAGCAGTTTTGATTTATGGTTTGTGTGCAAGCTATTACGGGTTACTGTTATTGCAACAGGGTGCATTAAGTTTTATTCTGGGGTTGTTTTTCTTGATTTGTATTGGGTTTCCTAGTATTTATTGGGTTGTCACTACAAGTTACCGATATTTTGCCGCAGTTCCTACTTACATTAATCAAAGAAAAATTCGGGTGATTAATCCATTTTTAGTAGATGAGAAAGGACTGTATTCGGATACGGAAAGATGGTTGTGTAGCACGATTAGAGATATTGCGATCGCTGAAAATATCACTAAAACTCCGGTAGTGGGAATTGAATTGTGTGATGATAATCCCAATGCTTATGCTGTTGGTGCTACTCGTTCGTATTCAATGGTAGTTGCAACTACAGGTTTAATTAAAAATTTAAATCGGGAAGAAGTCGCTGCGGTTATGGCTCATGAAATCGGTCATATTGCTAACTTAGATACGATGGCAAAAACCTTACTTTCTGCAACTTGGGGTGGGGTAATGGTGACTCTTTTTACACCCATGTTATTGGTTGTTTGGTATCTAGGTCGATTTGCTGCTTTATTAATGTTAATTGCGGGTTTAATCTATGGTTTGTTGGGCAATTGGCAACACGCAATAAGCTTTTTTGTTGGTGTTGTAATTTGGCTAGTACTAATGTTACTACCATCAATAACCCAATTTTTGGTAACATTACTGACCTTTTCGCACAGTCGTTGGCGAGAATATCACGCTGATGCTGTTGCGGCAAGACTCACTAGCGTTGATGCGATGGTATCAGCACTCGCAACCCTAGACAGACTTCCCTTTCAACCACCGAAAAAGAACCGTGAAGAAATGTCAACTTTATGGATACGAGTTGAAATGAAAGAAGAAGTCGGGGTTTTTCATTGGTTGAAACATAGCCATCCACCAATTCACAAACGAATTGAAGCCTTAAGACGGGGATCTTATATTAAAACATAGTACCGCAACCAAGTAAGTCACTCGCTGCGCTCGAATTCAAAATTCGTCTTAAAAAGTTTCCTGCGGCGGGAAACCCGCCTTCTCCTACGGAGACGCTACGCGAACAGAACTTTTCGCAAAATTCAAAATTACAATCCCCATAAATAAATTTAGGGGCTTGTATCCTTCTTTTCTTTAGTCAATTTTGTATTGCGGGCATCCTACCCGCTATGAGTGTACCTAACAATCGTAAAATGTAGAGGCTTCCCGAATATTCTTAGCAATATGTTTTCGTAATTCCATGGGTAATAAAACCTCGACATTAGCACCCCAAGCAAGCAAACGCATGATGATATTATTATCATTGGCGCGATAGATCACACTGTAATAAGCATCGTCAGGATTTTTTTTTACAATAGTATTTAATAATTTTTCTTCCTGGGGATTACTTGTATAGTGATGAATTATTTGTGCTAGTTTGGCAGGTGATATGATGTAAGTAAACGTGTTATGACGAAAGGTATTTTTGATGTAGCGTTGGTGATAATCGCGCTTAAATCTCAGCAACATGAAGCGAGGAGGTTTATTCATTTCAAATCCCCAAGCACTGCTGATTTCTCTTTCCACATCATCTGGCTCTGGTAGTTGATTATTGAGATATTTATCTAACATTTGTGGGGGAATGATTCGATTTGACCAATCCACAAAGGCAAATGATTTAATCCGTTCCAAACGATAAATATACCAATTCACATCACCTTGAGGGTTTAACCCATAACCACAAAGATATTTTGCCCTTTGCAGGTAATAAATACACACCGGATAAACTAGGCATTTTTTATCACCACAACGAGCGCTAGCATAGTTTAAAAATATTGGTTTAATTTCCCTACTTTGCCAATTTTCTTGTAGTTGCTCTTGTAAATTATCACTATTAAGCTGGTTATCCTCAGATAAAATATAATCTACGTGCAGAAATATTCGCCGAGTTCCGTAAACTTCCCCAGAAATTTTATCAGCGATCGGTGCTAATTTGGGGTCAAGAAAACTCAACATATCCAATGCTTGGGCTAAATCTGCCATTTCAGTGGGATTTAATTCGGGAAAAAATCCACTTGAATTTATTGGCTTTTTAGCAACCTTGGTACACAGCCAATCGGGTAATTTATCTACTAGATAGATAATATTTTGCTTTTTAAATAGAGATGTTTCGCATTTGAGATATCCTTTAGCTATCAAAGTATTGATATCTGCCTGTAGGCTTTTTCTCACTTTAGCAAATAGACGATGACAAATTACTTTGGTAACTGTTTGTGGGGATATATAAATATTGTTTTGTAATTCTTCCAGCCACTCATCAACATTAATATTATAAAATCGTAACCAATCGACAGTCGTTTTATAACAGGGGCAGAGGGGATGATGGGGTTTGAAGATTTCGTCATTTCTCTCCAACAAACGACCAAGAGGATGTCCCGATTGAAATGATGGTTGCAGATGGAATATGTCTTGATTAAAAAAGTATTCGCTCCATTCATTGAAGGTTATACCACTATAGCGATCGCACTGGCAATTTTTGCTTGCTTCTCCATAAAACCAATTGATTAGAATCCAGCGTCGCATTGCTGTAATTAGGTTTTGGCTTTGGTTGAGAGAACCATCGACTAATCGCTGGAGGATGAAAAAGTGGGGGAATAATTCGGGTAGAGGCATTACAAATTCCCTCTATTGTGCGCGCAATCGTACAAGCTGGGTTTATTCTTATTTATTTTTATTATTGTTGGAGAAGAGTAAGAAATCGTCTGTTTATGATGCGATTGACGAATTTTTATTAAAAAGTCTCCACGCTGTTATTGGAAACTTGAATAGATGGAAATTCTAGAAACAGACCTAGTTGTTTCCAATTATGCGCCTCCACATTGTTAGTGAAGACCACTCTGAAGGGCGGAACCAAGGCTTACCTGTTCGTCGCAGCCCGTTTCCAATTATGCGCCTCCACATTGTTAGTGAAGACTCCTAAAATGAGTCGCACTTCGGTAACAATTCCCGGTTTCCAATTATGCGCCTCCACATTGTTAGTGAAGACCCTTTTCCCCTGGCGCAAATCCATTATTCATTATTAAGGTTTCCAATTATGCGCCTCCACATTGTTAGTGAAGACCAGAAGTAATTGAATGGCGACAAAAAAAAGTTTAGTTTCCAATTATGCGCCTCCACATTGTTAGTGAAGACGATTTTGATATTTTTAGAAGCATCGGAGGCAGTGGGTTTCCAATTATGCGCCTCCACATTGTTAGTGAAGACACTTTATTATGTACAACAAAGAAACAAGACCCGGTTTCCAATTATGCGCCTCCACATTGTTAGTGAAGACAATTGAATACTTTGCACTCTGAAGTGTTGATGTTAGTTTCCAATTATGCGCCTCCACATTGTTAGTGAAGACAAAAGCTAAGGTAGCAATTCAAATGCTGCTTGGCGGTTTCCAATTATGCGCCTCCACATTGTTAGTGAAGACACGACAATAATCAACCAATTACAGATGAATACAGCGTTTCCAATTATGCGCCTCCACATTGTTAGTGAAGACGATGCCTAGATTTATTTGAAGAGCCTTTAGAGGAACGTTTCCAATTATGCGCCTCCACATTGTTAGTGAAGACTTCACGAGGATGTTCCGGACACCAGTGGGAGTCTTGTTTCCAATTATGCGCCTCCACATTGTTAGTGAAGACTTTTTTCTTGATAGGATTTATATCTCGACATACGTTTCCAATTATGCGCCTCCACATTGTTAGTGAAGACCTCATACTTGGGAATACATGGGATATTACAATCCTGTTTCCAATTATGCGCCTCCACATTGTTAGTGAAGACAATACATAAATATGCCCTTACCCAAAAATCCAACTGGGTTTCCAATTATGCGCCTCCACATTGTTAGTGAAGACCAAGAAGAACAGGAAGAACTTGAGCCAGAAATCCGTTTCCAATTATGCGCCTCCACATTGTTAGTGAAGACGCTCACTACTATCGTTGTCTCCTCCTTCGCCGTTTCCAATTATGCGCCTCCACATTGTTAGTGAAGACCCAAAGTCAAAATTTTCAACGGGCAGCGAACTTTTGTTTCCAATTATGCGCCTCCACATTGTTAGTGAAGACGGGTAGGATCGAGAAGACTTGATATACAAGGATTTCGATACCGATTTGCGCGGATCAGATTAAAAAGTAACGTTTGTGCGATCGCTTGTCAAGTCCTCCCTTCACTAAAATGACCTCAAATACTTTGCTGGTATGGATTACAGAGTTTGCGCGAACCTCATTTTCTCCTAAAAACCTCCAGAGCCATACCTGATAAGCCTTTACAGGTTATATAACAAGCGATCGATAAATACACCTGCTGGTTGACGCAGTTTTAGGTGGTATTTTAAGTAATGTCGTTGGCGATGAATCTCTATAAACTATAGGATAGCAAGCAAATTCAAATATCTACTCAGACAATAAATCACTAAAGCTTTGTAATTCATAGTCAATTAACGCTTGTTTTAAATCCTGATGTAATTGATACATAAGACTAGTTTTTTGTAAAGAAGTAAAGGTTTGGTTAGCAACAAAATTTAAACATTTTAAAACCTGATTTTTCCAAGTATCTTTATTGTTAGTATCCCAAGCCTCAAAAACTTCCTGCTCTTGCAAACCTAGTAATCTATGAAATAGAGGATTTCTATTATCTCGCGCCTTACCCCAAACTACACTCATAATGTGAGTATGATTTTGACATTCTGGTTTTGCTGTTTGCAATAATTGATAAAGTGATTCACTATAAAGACCAATCTTACCTTGATTTCTTAATTTATCTTGCATATTAGGATAAAGGCGATTGAGATAATTTGGTAAATCTCTTGATATGCTACTTTTAATGTCTGGTGAACCATCTGGTTTATATTGAATATGGTTTTTATACTCGTATTCAGCCCATTTGCAAATTAATCCTTCTACTGCTCGAAAACTGTGAAATAGTGCTTCAACAGTGTTACCTTGTTCCAAGCGTACCACAGCTAAATAAGCAGCTTCATAGCCAGTCCACCACCAAGTTTTTAAACGTTCTTGTGCTGCTTCTCCTAATCCTTTGGCAAACTCATCAAAATTTGCAAAATTCCATTGAATAGCTATTTTAAGTAATTCTCTAAGTTTTTTTTCTTGTGGACTAGCAGAATCCAACCAATAAGGTTTTAATAGACTCTCGACTCCAGAATAGTCAAACCGTTCTAATAAAACTTTTGCTTCTTGTAGTTGAATACCCCTTAAATAATTAGAACTAGTGATTAATCGGGTATTCTCTGGTTCATACTCATTTGATACCAGTAATTTTACCCTTTTACCAAATTTTGCCAGACTGACAAATTGAATTGCAGATGAAATCGCAGGTGTCCCAGCTTGATGACTGACGTATATATTATCAAGAGGTTTAAATTCTAAAGTCGATAATTCTTGCTGAACTAACTTTAGAGCTTGATCCCAATTATCTAAACCTTCATCTTTTGATGTAGGCTTAAGTTCTAAATACTCAACTTCCTTTATTTTAGGAAAATTAATTTGGAAATACTTGTTTAATATCGGTTTTAGGGTACAGGTATCTTTCCAATAGGGGGATTTTTTATCTGGATTTTTATAAGCAGCTTCCTGATTTGTGAGAATGACAATAATTCTGTCTGGCTGATTTTGACCTTGGAGTTTTTTAGAAAAAGCATCGAGAAGAGGGAAATATAGGTCTCCGTAAATATCATCATTTAACTGATTACCACAAATTACCCCCATCACTCTTGCAGGGACTGTCAAATTCATATCATCATCTTTTTTTACAGGCTGAAAGACATGATTTGTTCTTAATGCCTGACTTCCTGTGCGATATAAGTTATTCCATCTAGCTTTATCTTTAGCAAGAAAATCGTGTTTGAGTTGAACGTCACTATTTCCTGTGGTTACAATCCAAATATTCATATATATTTTAATTTCCTCCCCAAAGTTTGGTAAAATCATTATTTTTGCTATTTAAAAAAGTTAAGAATTCTCTTGCTTTCGGTAAATTATCTGGTGTAAAAATGGTTAGTAATTCAACATATTTATAATTTCCATCTTCATTTTTTTTATGTATAACTTTACCATCTACTTTGACGTAAAGAGGATACATCCTATGCCAAATTCTACTAACTTTGCTAAATCTTCCTATACTTCCAGTTAATTCTGTTCTCTTGATAAAATTCTCTTTATGAAACCATTCAACAGCTTGACTATCATCTTTACTTTCCGCAATTCTTCCCCAAACTTGCACTCTTTGAGGATGCCAAACTTCACGCCAATTGTTTACATAGTTATTTGTAGATGGTAAATTAAAGCAATTTCTCACACTATCGGGAATACTTGCTAAGAAAGTCTTGATATTATCCAATTCCCCTCTAGGTGCTGTAATACAATAGTCTGCTGATTCTGATGGTTTGTTAAATAACCAATGACAGCCAATCATCGGTTTATCATTCTTCTGAAAATATGATTGATAAAATAAATCATGGTGAACTCGTCGCCATGATTTCCCAAAACCACCTAGTAATAGAGAAAATTTAATTAAAAGAGTCAAAAAATCTCTTTCTTGTTCTGAGTATGATTTGACAGCGAAAATATCTAATCTCCCGGATTTTAAATTGTAGAGTGGCATTGGTCTACTTCTTCTACCATTAGAAGAATATTTATGTTCTCCAAAAGCTAAATTTTCAACTTGCAAATCAATACCAAATTTACCCACAATTGATCCACTTTCTTCATTACCTTGAAGAAATCCACCCCACAGTTCTTTTGTTAATCTTTGGGCTGTTACTTCATTTGTCATCCCTGCTAATAACCGCAAAGTGTGTCCGCGTAATGCGGCTTTAAACATATTCGGACGAAATTCTGGGATTTTATTACCTTTGTCATCTGATGTCAGTAATGTGGAAGTTAGCCCTTTTCCACTCAGATTAACTGATAAAATTACTTTACTACTATCTGCAACATTCTTAAATCGACCGTAACCTGCGCTAGTTCTAGAACCTAGTCCTTCAGATAATGCTAGTTCCCAAATTTGCTGTACTAGATTCCAATCTACATTATCTTTAAGGCTCGAAATACCAAATTTGAACCTGGCTTTATACAGCGATATTTGTACATTAGCACCAGTATTTATATTCTCGATAACTTGACGTTTTTCTTGGGAGTGAACAACATCTACTAAACGTTCTCTGTCTTTCCCCCAGGACATATCTACAGGATAACCACCATGAAAACGTAAAATTCCTGGTTTAGTTCTCTTGAGTTTTTTTCCGGCGATGATTTCTTCTACTTCTCCACCACAAAAATCAAGTACTTTGTCGGGAGCAATTTGTAAACAAGCACGTAAAAATGCACCTTTCATGCTTGAACCAGGATAAAAAGGTATACCTTTAGCACCTATTACAGGTCTAATTACATCTTCATCTTGTCCTGAATTAGTGACTAAACGCCAGCTAATTGTATAAGTTTTTTGCCAAGTGTCATCGCCTGTGGCAAGTTGTGGCATTCTGTATGTAAAATTCCCTCGACGCTGGGGTGTCGTTCGCACTACAGCTTGACGGATATTGACATTATCTTCTTGGCTATTTGCGTTAGGGGGACATCCATCTAACCATTCATTAACCCACTGAGTTGCAGGTACTGGATCTCCAGCATACTGGATTTTCCCTCTATCCTCGATTTGGGCGCGGTACATCAAAGGTACTAAGTCACTATCACTCATGTTCTTATTCTCCCTAATTATCGTCTTCAGTTTCGTCATTGCGAGTGGGCTTGTATCTCTGCGTCCACCACACCATAGAGTCACATAGTTGCGTTAAAATCGCTAATGTAACCTTGCGGTAGGCGAGGGGAAATACTTGTGAGTTCCATAAGTCTTGGGGATTATTAGGGACTGTAATATCAGCTTTTCCCATGATTTCCACAAGAGTAATCCAAGTTTCTTCCCAGTATGCAGATTTTCTCCCATCTAAACGTTTATGTTCTCCCCAAAATCGTTCTAACCCATAAGCGACGGTAGTACGCATTTTATGGACTTGATTCACGGTTTCTTTATCGTCGTTACGATATTTATAAACTAAATCGTGAGCAGTTTTATCTAAGCTAAAATCTTCCCAAGCCATATATTATTTTCCTATCTTGTTGCTAACTTGGCTATTGACACGAATATTGAATAATGACATTTCACAATGTCCAAATCCAACTGATTCTAGTCCTCCTAAATAAATATCATCTTTGGTTTTTTGTCTAGGAAAAGGTTCCCACTGTTCGCCATCTTTATCTGTTTTCAAACCAATGGGGAAAGCTAAGATAGTTTCTTCTGGTAATGCTTCAACTCCAAAAAAAGCTTTATTAGCATTACGTTTTTGGTCTTTTTCTAAAGCAACACGACTTTGACGGTATAACGCCATATCATGAATCATGGAAATCTCATCGTCACCAATTACGACTGCTGGGAATTCTTCATTATCTGGAAACCAACTGGATAAGTTGGCATGATGCTCAATAGTTAGAAAGCCAAAATTAAAGAATAGTTTGTTATTTGGTAGGGGTGTAAGGGATTGCGATCGCGTATATTTTTGTGGTATATCTAAACTCTCTTGTCCAGTTATGCGCCTGTAACGTTTAAGTAAACGCGGACAACTCACCCAAACAATTGGTTGTCCAGGACAAAATACAGGTAGCCAAACAATAGAAGCATATTCAAACTTTACTAATGACTCTGTTGTGCGGTCAGAAAAAGTGCGATCTACTGTATCATTCTCATTACGATCCGGTACATCATTACCGTACCATTTTCTCACTTTTTGTTCATCTCCTCCATAATTTTGGCGCATTTCTGCGCGCAATCTTCCCCGAATTGAACTACCAGGAATAATCCCCGTTTGGGTAAATTGGTCGCGGAAAATTAAGTTTAAATTTCCCCTTTCTTCTCCGGCTGTTGCTCCTACATGAAGTGGTGCTAAGGTTTTAATTATTCCGTGGGCTTGATGATACATTAAATTACTTCCTTCTAGTTTTTCTTAGGGGCATATAAAATTGGTCTTTCAGGCGCGATTCATCGCGTCTCTACATGAGGGTTTTTGGCTTAACTGAACTATATTTGATCTTCAACTCACGGAGGTGAGTTTTGTCTGTTTAGCCGCGACTACTAGTCGCCAGCGCTAGTATAGTAATCCGATTTGATTTCTGAATCACTCGTAGAGGTAAGGGACTGGGGAACTCGGGGCCCCCTCTGGGGATAAGGGGTAATGGGGACTGGGAAGAAAGAATAAAGGTGTACTGAGTTTTGTATGCGTAAGCACAGGCTACGCCAACAAAAATCAAATATGAGTCCTATATTTATGATTCCTAATCAACTCCTGTAATAGCCAGAGGTAAACACAAACCGCATCCCAATTGTTTGAGATAAAATCCTTCATTGGGAAACCATTCGTTAGGAAATCCTGGTTCATTTTCATCCCCCCACCAAGATTTATTTAAAGGTTCGTCAAACACGTAAACTGTACCCGCCGGAACTGCATAACGTCCCCTTCCTAAACGTCCCCTTCCTTTGTTATCTCCAACACGGTAACGGTAGGGGGAAGGTTTATCTGTAAGAATGTGACTAGGTTTGGGGAAAGTCGTATGCTGTGGATCGGGATAACGGCGGGAAAAACGAGTCGAACCCCATACTCCCGGTGTAATTAATGCACAACTACGTTGAATTTTTTGCCTTAATAACTTTAATATCCAACTTTCATCAGTAAGTTCTATAGAACTAATTTCTACTAGATGATTTTCACCACCAAAACAATACCAACCTTTGGGTATTTTATGGGTTGATAAATACACTAAGCAGGTTTCTTGGTTCTCATTATCACGATAATGATAGCCCATTTGTACCGAATTTTCGAGAAATAATCCGCCTTCTTCTTGAACACAACGCTCACTTTTAGTTAACTTTGGATGTAATATAGATGTATATTTCCAAGGGTCTTTGGCAGTACCACCATTACTGAGAATTGCTGCTGCTGAATCCTCCCAATAATTAATGGTTTGCCAACGACAATCTGGTTCTATTTCTTTTGTTGCTTCGGAACGATACCATTTATCATCTTGAATTCGCCATTCATCTGTTTGGTTTTCCTCTTGATTGATAATTTTCGTCCAAGGAATGGGAAGATAAAAGTATTCAGGATTATCTAATTCTGCCCAGAAAGGGCCAGCAACGTGTAATTCTTTTAATTGTTCATGCTCTATAAAAGGCTCAGTTTTATTAGCACCAAAAAACAAACCAGATAATGTAGATGCATCAGGAGGAAACTTGGCTCCAGAACGTCCCACCAAATTTTCTGGTGATAAAAATGCTCCTGCACTACCATAAAGAAATCCCAAAGGATTAATAATAATTAAATATCTGTACATAATTGCCAACCTACATTAACTAAGTCATTAATCCAGGAAATTATCTCTAAATACGAAGCATTTCCACCAACAATATGAGAGCTATGATTAATTAAATAATCTCTATTTTGGAAATAAATATCAAACAAAGCTAAAGCCAATGTATCATCGATGTTTTGTCTATTTGGGTTTAAATCAATCGCATGACGTGCTTTGAGTTGAGCTAAATCACTATAAATATGGTTCCAATTGGGCTTATATTTTTCATCCCTACCTCTCCGTTCCCACTTTTCGTAGGTATTACCATTTCTGTCTCGATAATTTTTCAAAATATGCAAATAGTCCCAAGGACAAGTCCATTGCACATATTGACCGCTATTAAACAAAACTCGAATTGTGATGCGATCGCGTCCACGAGATTTTGCTAATTTTTCAGCTTCCCGACAATGTTGTAATACATCCCGTTGGGGTACACTTCCCGCAACCCAGACAAATCCTACACTGAGAGTTATCGGTTCTTGATGTTGATTCCACCTATCATCCAAAGTCATTAACCACTCATAAGCAGTAAAAGCGGGAATTGGGTTTTGCGGTTTGGGACTATAAATCACTCCCAGAAAATCATCACCACCTGCATAAATAACTCGTCCCCGTATTCCTGGAACGTTATTGGTGAAATTTCGGGTAAAATCACGTCCCCAATTCCGCATTGCTTCGCTAACTCGTTTAAGTCCAATGTCACCTTGACTTTGTGCGATCGCTTGTAGATGATTCCCAACTTTATCTCCATCCCCCATAAACCAACCCGTCCACTGTCCTGGTGTGTTTGTATCGCGATCGGGTTTACGCTGGATTTCTTTAAATCCTTCAGTTAAGGATGACATCCCAAAACGTCTAGCAATGTCGGGTAATGTCACCAAACGCTTAGTCAGTTCAGGAATGCTTAATTTTTCCCTGGTGTCAATAAATTTACCTTCAATTTCTGATGTTGTCGTGCTTTCGGTTATTGTTGCAAGTTCTGTGTAAAACTCTTCAATCTTGTCCTTTTCAGCTTTATAACTAATACTCATTGGGTTGCGTTCTATTGCACCCAATCCCGGAAACACTATACCATCAGTACCCGTAAGACTGGAACTTTCACCAATCCAGTTAATCGCAATCCAATCACGATCCAGCTTATTATTTTCTAATTCTCTCATTACAGATGTAGGAGAATTTGCTTGCGCCCAAAATATTTCCCAACTATGATTAGCCCAACGATTCCAGTCATCATCCCAGTAATAAGGCCCCAAATGTCGCAGGTTATCATTCAGCCATTGTCTACAGTGGTCGATTACTTCTTTCCAAGCTGACAAAATTGTATCTCTTGCTTGCTGTTCTGGGAAATTACCTTTAATTAGAATCCGGTTTGGTGTTCCTTGTTCAATGTTAGGACTACCAGGAGAAATCACTTCTATACCAGGTATTTCCTTTGCTACATCAATTATTTTTGTACTTAAATAGGAAAGAAGTTCCGACGCACCATATAAATCCCTCAACTTCCGGGATTTTTCGATAAATCCCTGCACTGGTGCAAAGGTAATAGCAGTGTATGTGTCTTTTACTTCATCAACCATACTCTTACTTCAACACGTAAATAACTTGAACTACAATATTTACCACCAAAGAATCGTATAATGAGCAACTTAACTGCTACCCAAAATTACTGATTATCTTTATCTGTGTAACAATACGTAAAGAAAAAAGTAACAACGTAAAAAGAACTGGTTATCCGCACGCTCATAGTACCAAGTGTTGCAGAGATGACCTGAATTGCAACCTCCTCTCATGCGAATGACGAAAAATGATTTATAGTTTTGTCATGATTAACCAAAAGCATCATCTTCGGTTCATTTAGGATCGTGGATTAAATAACTTAGACAATTTATCTGCTTTAAAGTTTTGGTATTGGTAAACCCCTATCTAAAATAGCCTCAAATATAGAGACAGAGAGACTTTGATGCCAAACTTACTTTGAGATAATATGTGATTGGTCATTCGCACAAGCATTGTAAAATTATCATTTATATCCGACTAATACCAATTCACTAAAAATCTAATACAGATCCAAACACGGAAACCCTTGTAGGCTCAGGCTTTCTTAATTTTGAATTTTGAATTTTGAATTTTGAATTGGTATTAGATGTCAAATGGGTTCTATAAGCTGTACTCAAGTTCGTATCCAAATTCCAACTAAAGTTGGAGACAACCTTCCACTGCAAGATGGACAGGTTCATCAATCACTCGATTGTATAAAAATGTCAACCCAGAGTGGACGACAACAGAGGGTCAATTGTCTATATTAAGTCCATAGCAATGTTAGCGCTGTTGGGTTGTAAGGCTTAAGTTTGCTGAATACAAACCGAAAGATGACTTACAACCGTGATAATTGTTCTCTATTTGTTCCGCCTTCAACCCAGGATCATATCCAAGGAGCATTTAACGCTGCTGTAGTATTCGTTATGTATGGAGATAATGGCAGATAATGGCAGCTATTGTTGCTGCAAATGATTAAGGTTTATAACTTTTATACCGACAACAAGAACCAGAGATTTCAGCAATTTAGCAAGAATACAAAGGCGATCGCCATGATAGTTTTGACATGGAAAAAAGTTCAAAAATTGTTGCTATGGTTATTTGCATTAAGTGTTGTCGTTGGCATATCCATGTATCCAACATCAGCCACTTCCAAGGAATTACCTCAAGCGTCCAACTCTAAAGGAGCGATCGTTCTTGTTCATGGGGCTTATGCTGACGGTACATCATGGCAACACGTCATTCCATTGTTGAAGCAGATTGAAGCAGCAAGTACTGCGGTGAAGTAATCCCAATTTTAAGAGAAGCAATGAATAACTCAGCGATCGCTCTTTAAATCAGTTCATTCTTGACTCCATTTATCCATGTAGATAACAGAGGAAGAGAACTTTATGACTAATTATGATTACATTGTAATCGGTGCAGGGTCGGCAGGTTGTGTAGTTGCCAATCGTCTAACCGAAGACTGCGACACAACCGTCTTACTCCTCGAAGCGGGCAACCCAGCTACAAAACCAGAAATTCAAATTCCAGCGCAATGCTTTAGTCTAATAGGCTCTGAGGTGGACTGGGGCTATTTCTCAGAGCCGGAACCCTACTTGAATGACCGCAAAATGTTTTGTTCCCGTGGCAAAGTTTTGGGGGGTAGCAGTTCGATTAATTTCATGATGTATGTCCGGGGCAATCCTCACGATTACGATCGCTGGCAGGAATTAGGAAATCCCGGTTGGTCATACCTTGATGTCTTGCCCTATTTTAAAAAATCGGAGCAACAGCAGCGAGGCGCATCAGAATTTCACGGAGTTGATGGGGAGTTGAGCGTTACCGATTTGATGTCCCCTGCTGTGGTTTCCCAACGCTTTGTCGATGCCTGCGTGTCAAAGGGATACAACTACAATCCTGATTTTAATGGTGTACAGCAACAAGGGGTGGGACTCTATCAATTGACAGTCAAGGATGGTAAACGGCACAGTGCTGCGGCTGCTTTTCTTCTACCTATTTGCGATCGCCCCAATTTGACTGTAGTGACAGGGGCATTGGTGACGCGATTGCTAGTTGAGGACACTCGCTGTGTGGGAGTGGAATATCTGCATGAAGGTATGCTCCACCAGGTCAGAGTTAACCAGGAAGTGATTTTAAGTGCAGGTGCGCTTGATTCGCCCAAACTGCTAATGCTTTCTGGTATTGGGGATGCAGAATATCTGCAAGCGATGGGAATTTCTGTCGTTGCAGATTTGCCGGGTGTCGGTCAAAACCTTCAGGATCACATCCTCACTTGTGTCGTTCAAGAAACTACTCAAGATGTACACCCTGCTATTACCAGTAATGGAATCGAAGCCGGATTATTTTCCCATAGCCAGGGAAATGTGGAGGCCGCACCTGATTTGCAGTTCTTCTTCGGCCCAATTCAATTCTTGTCACCTGGTTATACCCCTGCTGATTTTGGATTTACGGGTGCAGTCTCTCTTACCCGTCTGCAAAATATTGGCAGCGTTGGTTTGCGTTCATCTAATCTCAACGATCCACCAACCATTCAAATGAATTATCTACAAAGTCAAGCTGATGTGCAAAAGCTGGTTGAGGGAGTTAAATTAATCCGCCAATTGTTTCAGAGCAATGCCTTTGATGATTTTCATGGTGAGGAGATTGCACCAGGTTCCGACGTTCAGAGTGATGCAGCACTCGAAGCTTACATTCGGGACACTTGCAGCACTGTATGGCATCCAGTCGGCACTTGTAAAATGGGCATTGACCCAATGGCGGTTGTCGATCCTCAACTACGAGTACATGGAATTCAAGGTCTTCGTGTGGTTGATGCCTCCATCATGCCCACGATTACCACGGGAAATACAAACGCACCGACCATCATGATTGGTGAGAAGGCAGCAGATTTAATTAAAGCGGGGTCTACCTCGCAGAGCATTCCCAATCAGCTTAATGTTCAAAATTTGGCTCAATTATCTATCTAGAAACGCCATGAGAGCCTGCTTTATCTGATCTGCAAGCTTGAGTGTTTGTAACACAATTTATTCATTTAAAAGGAGTACTTCCATGACAAAATCATTCTGGCTTATGGGTTCTTACCTGACCATCGTCGCCGACCACACCACGACTGATAGTAAATACGACCTGGTTGAGGGTTATTTCCCTCCTGGTTCCCAGACTCCACCCCATCGCCATACACGCTATTCCGAACAACTCTACGTGTTGGAAGGAGAATTCACTGTCTGGATTGGTAAGAACAAGGTGGTTCTAAAGACGGGTGAAAGTGCCTTGATTCCGATGGGCGCTCCCCATGTCGTTGCTGCACTCAGCGATCAACCAGCTCGCGGGTTAGTCGTTACTTCGCCCAGTGCCTTTGCTCACTTTGTTGAAGCAACAGGGACGCTAAACGAGAATGAGGCACCTGACCTGGAATTGGTCAATCGCATCGCTAACGAAATTGGCGACGAAATTCTGGGTGCGCCTGGAGATATCCCTTAGAGAATGTGATGAACTTCTATAGAAGGTACGCCAGCTTTCAGTGTTTACAGCGCCACCAAAGCTGCTGTGCGTTAGCGTAGCTCGCCGAAGGCATCGTTTGCTCGGAATTGGATACTCGACCTTAAAGAGCGCAAGATCCGAGTAAATGCCATTAGCCCTGGTGTGGTTCCGACTGCTGGTTACGATCTTTTGGGACTGAATGACCAGCAGTTGCAAGAATTCATAGACAGCCAAGCTAGCGTTATCCCACTGGGACGAGTCGGCAAACCCGACGAGATTGCTAAAGCTGTCGTCTTCCTTGCATCCGATGACAGCAGCTTTGTCAACGGCATCGAACTCTTCGTCGATGGGGGCATGGCGCAGATTTGAAGCGTCTCAACTTTGCCACTAAACAGCAGTGTCAGTTTTATGTTTGAACAACAACCTCAAAATTTACAACTTCATGTCCAACAGTTAGCTAACGAAGCGCTACAAAAAGCAGAGCCATCAGCTTGGTTTGAAGTTTTGTATGCCGAAGCTCAAGGCGACACAACACAAATTCCTTGGGCTAAGTTAGCTCCACATCCTTATCTTTTAGAATGGTTGACGAATCATCAACAGTTTGTTATGGGTCAAAAGGCATTAATCATCGGTTGTGGTTTAGGGGATGATGCCGAAGCTTTAGCTCATCTGGGATTTGAGGTAACTGCTTTTGATATTTCTCCTACTGCGATCGCTTGGTGTCAGCAACGATTTCCTGATTCTTTGGTCAACTATGTAGTTGCAGATTTATTCGTAGTTCCCGCACAATGGCATCAAGCCTTCGACTTTGTGTTTGAGTGCCGTAACATTCAGGCTTTGCCGCTAAATGTGCGCTCTGGAGCTATTTCTTCAGTTGCCTCTTTTGTAGCTCCCGGTGGCACACTTTTGCTGATTACCCATGTTCGGGATACAGAAGCAGAACCAAGTGGCCCACCTTGGGCATTATCAGACTCAGAACTGGAACGGTTTGAAAGTTTAGGATTACAACAAGTAGAAAAGGTATTATACCAAGAGTCTGAGGAATTTGATGTTAAGCAAGTGCGGATCGAATATCAAAGATCATAATTCGACAGCAGCTTTGTGAACGGCATTGAGTTATTTGTCGATGGCGGTATAGCACAGATTTGAAGTGTCCTAAAAATATCCATCACCAAAACCGTTGAGGAGTTCGGTGCTATGAATGCAAATAACGGCATCATCAGTCAGCCCAGCCCATATTCAGTAACCGAAACCATCGATCGCTTAGAAGCTATCCTTCAGGCAAAAGGCATCACCATTTTTGCCCGCATCGATCAACGAGCTGAAGCCAAAAAAGTTGGACTCAGCCTACATCCAACACAGTTATTGATATTTGGCAACCCTGAAGCCGGAACACCGCTTATGGTAGCAGAACCGACGATCGCTTTGGATTTACCCCTGAAAGTACTGGCATGGGAAGCGGCTGACGGCAAGGTGTGGCTGAGTTACAACGATCCTGATTACTTAAAACAGAGGTTCTCTCTCTCCCATGAGTTGGTCAAAAACATCGCGATCATTAAACCTTTAATCAATCAAGCACTCCAATAAGGGACTTCCAACTAAAAAAATATCCTATCGCTTTGGAGGCAAGGGAGCAGGAAGTAGGGAGCAGGGGGAGGTAAAGTCGTAGTGAAGTTCAGAAATTGGATAATTTATTTTTTGGAGATCGCTAAACAACTTATTCATTTTTTTGATATCCCGTGTTTGCTGCTGTAATTGAATGCAATCCAAAACTTTGGAGTTAAAGATGAAGCTCATCTCTGTCAACGTCGGACTACCGCGTGAAGTGATCTGGAAAGGAAAAACAGTTAGTACTGGAATTTTTAAAGAGCCAGTTAGCGGAAGGGTGAGAGTGCGATCGCTCAATTTAGACGGCGATAAGCAAGCGGATCTCACTGTTCATGGTGGAGTTGACAAAGCCGTGTATGTCTATCCATTCGAGCATTACGATTACTGGCGCAGTGAGTTACCTGATACAGAGTTAACACCAGGCATTTTTGGCGAAAATTTTACAGTCACAGGATTGAAAGAAGAAGAATTGAACATTGGCGATCGCTTCCAAATCGGCAGTGTGGAACTCATGGTGACTCAACCGCGCTTACCCTGCTACAAACTAGGGATTCGCTTTGGGCGATCAGATATGGTGAAACGATTTCTCGCCAGTCGTCGCACCGGATTTTATTTTCGGGTTTTGCAAGAGGGCGAAGTAGGAGTCGGAGACACTTTAGAGTTGGTGAGCCGGGATACCAACAATATTACGGTTGCTGATATCACTCAGCTTTATGTTCGTGAGCAAAACAATCCAGAGTTACTGCATCGTGCATCTCAACTGCAAGCGTTACCCGAAGGTTGGCGGGACTACTTTCAGGAACAGATCCGTCGTTCGGATGTGAGATAGATCAACCTGTCGTCAAACGCCATCATGTCACTTTTATCACTTATAAGGTAATCCCATGACTACATATCGCACCGTTTCGATCGATGGTTTAGATATTTTCTACCGTGAAGCTGGTTCCCGTGATCATCCAACGATTCTGCTATTGCACGGCTTCCCAACTTCTTCTCATATGTTCCGTAATCTCATACCTGCCCTTGCTGATAAATTCCATCTGGTTGCACCTGATTATCCTGGCTACGGCAACAGTTCTGCGCCTACAGTAAATGAGTTTGATTACACGTTTGATAATTTGGCTGAGATTGTGGAGAAATTCATTGCGGCGATCGCTCTCAAAAAGTATAGCCTTTATGTGATGGATTATGGCGCACCGATTGGCTATCGCATTGCCGCTAAATATCCAGAGCGTGTGCAGTCTCTGATTGTACAAAATGGCAATGCTTACGAGGAAGGTCTGCGGGAATTCTGGGAACCAATCAAGGCATACTGGCAAGAGCGATCGCCACAGAATGCGGAAAAACTCAAATATCTTTTCACTCTAGAAGCAACTAAGTGGCAATATACCAACGGTGTTCGTAATTTAGAAGCAATTAGCCCTGATACCTGGACTATTGATCAACATTTCCTTGATCGCCCCGGAAACGAAGAGATTCAACTGGCGCTGTTTTATAGCTATGGCACGAATCCACCATTATATCCCCAGTGGCAGGAGTATTTCCGCCAGTATCAACCTCCGACCCTGATTGTTTGGGGCAAGAACGACTACATCTTTCCTGCTGACGGTGCTTATCCCTACCAGCGTGACTTGAAAGACGTTGATTTTCATCTACTCGATACCGGACATTTTGCCCTGGAAGAGGATGGGGATGCGATCGCAAATTATATCGATCAATTTCTCACATCACGACTGCAATCCGTTCTCACTTGATCGGTGGAAATGATGAATTAAGGAGGATTGGTCATGGCAGTAATCGATACAGCACCGTTAGAAAACAGCCTGGGATTTCTAGCTTTAGGAGCTTATACTCTCACCTTAATGCCCACGAATCTCAGAATCATTTTTCCTCAAACTAAACAAGCGAAGCTTCCCAAATGGTTGTTAAAATATCGACGACTTATCGGTATTCTCGCTTTCTGCTTGGCTTTGTTTCACGCTTTCCTCTTAGTGAAAAAGAGAGACGTTGATTTTTTAGATATTAATACCTATTGGATTTATATCCAAGGTATATCTACCTTCATAATTTTTACCCTATTGGCAATTACTTCTAATGACTGGAGTATCAAAAGACTGAAAAAAAATTGGAAGCGATTACATACCCTGACTTACTTAGCTATGTTCCTGCTCACTTGGCACGTTTGGGACAAAATGTTAGAGCATTGGAGCTATTTAACCCCGATTGGACTAGTAGGGATTGTCGTGACAACCCTTTTATTTCTGATGCGACGCTGGATTGAATTTCGGAATAAACAACAAAAAGCGAAACCAAAAGTGTTCTCATCTCAAATTCCAGAAAAAATTACTTCCTAGTACAGCTAGTCTCCGACACCGTTACGCAGTGAGTGCAAGTCAGATTATTCTCCCACTCGCACAAGGAATGTCCTGTTATGAGATTGAAACAAATTACCTGGAAATCTTCAGCAGCATTGGCAATCAGCACCCTAACGATCTTGGTTGCTAGTAGCAGTTGTGCTAGTCTATTGTCTTGCTTCCGAAACGCTAGTGTTGCTACTACATCTGTTGCAACCACTCAACCTTTACGTTCTGTCCAAGGAAATTCAACTTGGGTTTATGCGATCGCCATCAGCCCTGATGGACGCTTCCTCGCCAGTGGCAGTTACGATAAAAAAATTAAAATTTGGGATCTGTCTAGTAACACTTTACTCTATACTTTAGAAAGACACGGCGATGCAGTGGTAAGCCTTGCCATCAGTCCAGATAGCAAGCTGCTCGCTAGTGGCAGTTGGGATAACCGGATTAAACTTTGGAATTTAGAGACAGGGCAACTGCTTCGTACCCTAGATGGTCATACAGATGATGTAGAAGCCGTTGCCATCAGCCCCAACGGCAAGTGGTTAGCCAGTGGTAGTGCTGACACAACCATCCGCATCTGGAACGTGCAGACTGGCGTACAAGTTCATCAGTTATCGGATGGAAAGTGGGTAAGAACTGTTGCTTTTAGTCCGGATGGGCAGACCTTAGCTAGTGGCAATGAGGGCGGTACACTCAAAATTTGGCGGCTCACGGATGGTGCTGTTCTAGAAACTTTGAATGCTCATTCACAAGCCGTGCGCTCAGTGACTTTTAGCCCTGATGGACGGACTTTAGCGAGTGGCAGTGCTGATGAGACAGTCAAACTCTGGCAAATGCCCACTGGTAAATTGTTGCACTCCCTAGTTGGACATTCAGGAGTTGTGTGGTCAGTGGCTTTCAGTGCCGATGGTAAGAGATTAGCTAGTGGTAGCAATGATAGCACTATCAAGTTATGGGGGTTGCCTGAAGGCAAACTCTTGGAGAATTTGATCGGGCATGAGCGAGGCGTGAGGTCAGTAGTTTTCAGACCGCATGGAAACATGATAGCCAGCAGCAGTGCCGACAAAACCATTAAACTCTGGCCTCTTCCTCAAGAGTGACAAGAAGTTTCCATCAAACAAGATCAACTATTTCTGATTTTGTTAAACGGTTTGAATTCAAAAGAGTAAACGTATGACCACTTATCGCACAGCTGCGGCAAGCCGCAAAGCGTCTACGCTGGAAGCCGGCGCTGATACTTTTCGCTGCGTCTCTGCGTGAGATTAAAAAATGTGGTTCATTTACCTGAAAATACCTGTAACAGTGCCATCTCAACAGATTGTTTACAATTCATTAAAGGAGAATCTCATGGTTACTCAAGCAAACTCACAAGCAGCAAAAATTCTCGAAGTTGCGGATGATCCACGTCTTTCCAAAGGAACGAAGGAATTTTTGCAAGTGCTGAATTCAGGGGGTGTAGCGCTGGAGAAACTCACTCCAGTCCAAGCACGTCAAGTCCTTGTAGATGCACAGGCTTCCGTTTCAGTAGACCTTTCAGGCATTGAAGAGTCCCAAAAGACGATTACTGCTGACGGTTATTCAATTACGCTCAATATTGTACGACCTGAAGGAGTCAAAGGCACGTTGCCTGTTTTCATCTTTATTCATGGTGGTGGTTGGGTGCTAGGTGATTACCCGACACACAAGCGCATGGTTCGTGATCTGGTTGTACTTTCAGGGTTTGCAGGTGTCTTTGTCAACTATACTCGCACGCCAGATGCTCAGTACCCACAGGCAATCAATGAAATTTATGCTGCGACCAAATGGGTTGCCGAGCATGGCGAGGAGATTGGGGTGGATGGCAAGAATCTGGCAGTCGTTGGCAACAGTGTCGGCGGTAACATGACAACTGTCACTGCTTTGAAAGCGAAAGAAAAAGGAGGGCCACACATCAAGCTGCAAATCCTGATGTGGCCCATTGTAGATGCGGATTTTGAAACGAATTCTTATCACGAATTTGGCGATCGGCGTTTTCTGACTGTACCAACGATGAAGTGGATGTATGATATGTACATCGCTGACCCCCAAAAGCGCAAAGACATTTATGCTTCTCCCCTACAGGCGACAGTTGAGCAACTCAAAGGCTTGCCTCCAGCGTTAATTGTGGTTGCAGAGAGCGATATCTTGCATGACGAGGGCATAGCCTATGGACGCAAGCTTGATGAAGCTGGGGTTGAGGTGACAACTGTGCAGTATAACGGCATGATTCATGACTTCGGACTACTGAATGGTTTAGCCGAGTTGCCAGAAACCCGTTCTCTGTTTGTTCAAGCTGCTGCCCAATTGAAGAAATATCTGCAATAGGATGCAAGCAATGTTTTTGGGGAAGGGAAAAGACGCTCTTCCATCGCTTTGCTGCTTACCGAGTTATACCAATTCGCAACGATGCTCCGCTAAGGTAATTAACAAACTTAGATGCAGCAAAGCTTTCAGGGTTTGCATCTGTATCAGATTTTTTGTGAAATGGTATTATTTGTTATGAATAGCCACACACCGAGCGCTAGGGACATTATTGGGGCATCACCGTTGATTGCGATCGCCAACGAAGCCCCACCCAAGCTGATTGTCGATCCACCGCTTCCCGAACCACTAGCCCAGGGTCGCGTCTTTATCCAGTACCGGACGGAGAATTTGCGTGTGTTGCCAGTGTTTGGCAAAGATGCCCTCGAAGTATCGCCGCACATTGGTCATATCCACATCACTGTTGATGACGCGCCGTGGCACTTTGTCGATGCCAGTGGGGAAACGATTATCCTGGTTGGACTGGAACCTGGTACGCACAAGGTGTTGATCGAACTAGCTGATCCCACACACAAAGTAATCACCAGTGAAACAGTGACATTCGCGGTTCCCGATTCTCAGAAATCATCATGAAAAAACTAGACGGAAAAACCGCAATTGTGACGGGTGGATCTAAAGGAATTGGTACTTTAATTGCCAAACATCTGGCAACCGAACTTATGAAAAAATTCGCGTTATTTCTTGCTCTGCCAATCAGTATCTTAACTAATTTTTCTTTAAGAGCTTCTGCTGATTCTACTGCTGACCTCATCCTGAGTACAAAATGCCGGGGTGGTTATAACATCAATATTTGGCAGAAATATAATTCCGGTGAACTGCTCTATCGCGCCACCAGTCCCAACGGTAATTTACGTTTGGGCAAAGGAACTAGTCAAGCGACAGAAGGCGTTCGAGTGTATAAGTTTCGGAATAGAAATTATCAATATTGGGTGTGGGATGGCACGTTAGATAATCCGCAGTCTGGAACTTTAGAGGTGTATAAAAACAACCGTATCTTGATGAAGCAAGCTTGTAGAAAAAGTTGAATCATAAGCGCGGGTGTTATGCACTTTTTGAAAACCCAGCTAGGGTTACGCTCGCCAAATACGTTATTGCTAAAACCCTCTTAGTCAGTTTTTTCGGAAATTCATAACACTTTTTAGAAATCGTATTCACCCGATCAAACTCAAAAGATATGGAAGTGGACATTCAACACTATGACGACATTATTATCGGCGGCGGCAAAGCGGGTAAAACACTTGCCCCGGCGCTAGTCGCTGACGGACGTAAAACCGCTCTGGTTGAACGCAGCTTAAACATGATTGGTGGCGGGTGCATTAATATTGCCTGTATTCCTACTAAAACTATGGTGGCGAGTGCCAATGTCGCAAACACAGTGCGAAACAGTGCCGTTTATGGTGTTAAAGCTAATACACCCATCGTTGATTTATCAGAAGTAATCAAACGAAAACGAACAGTTGTGCAATCTGCGCGGGAAATGAACTTGCACAATTTAGAAACGGCGCTGAATAATAACTTGATCATTGGTACAGCTAGGTTTGTTGCTCCTAAAACAATTGAAGTGACGACATCTGAGGGGAACACTCGCGTACTTACCGCCGAACGCTTATTTGTCAATACAGGCACACGACCGTTAATTCCATCTCTACCCGGACTCACTGAAGTTGAGTTTTTAACAAGTGAGTCCATTATGGAGCTAGAACATCTGCCTGAACACCTGATCGTTCTCGGTAGTGGCTATATTGGTTTAGAGTTTGCCCAGATGTTTCGGCGCTTTGGCTCTGGCGTTACTGTCATTGGGCAAAGTGAGCAAATCCTGTCACAGCAAGATCCAGATATAGCGATCGCAATTCAAACCCTGTTAGAACAAGATGGGATTGAATTCTTTTTGAAGGCGAAGGTGTTGAGAGTTGATCACACTGGTAATAAAACCATCCTGCAAAT